>JBEKZQ010000369.1:0-6381 GCA_049509675.1 Thermoguttaceae bacterium
GCCCACCGGTTTGGGTCCGCCGCCGCCATGACTGTGGACGACCCAGGGCAAGTTGCCGGAGGCCTCGTTGATGGCCGCCACCTGCTCGTTGGTGGGCCACGTATCGCAGACCATGCCCACCATCATGGCTTCTTCCAGGCCGCGCCCGGCCAGGCGTTTGCGCAGCTCGGCGAAGAGCGACTTCCAGACGGCCTTGCCGCGCGGATCGGCATAGGCGTAGGGATGCCCCGCCTCGACGGTCCTGGTCGCCGGATCGAGCACCGAGACTTCCGGCGAGACGCCGTACTTGGCCTGGGTCGCACGGATGATATCGCCGCGCTTCTTGAGCACCAGGACGAAATCGCTCTTTCGCTGTTCTTCGGAAAGCTTGTTCCACCACGCGTCGTTGTAATAGTCCGCGCCGGGGGTCACGTAGGAGTCCCACACGTTGAAAACCACGATCTTCGGCTTGCCCACGTGCTTCTCGGCAACGTCGAGGTAGCGGTCCATGACCGAGAAGTCCCACTCGTAGGCCTCGTCGGACTTCTTGATCCAACGGACCATCGACTGCTCGTTGCCGAAGTTGGTATGGCAGATGAGCGGCACGTAGACCACGCGGCTGCCGACCTCGCCCAGAAAGTCCATGGCGCGGGCCATCAACTGGAAGTGCTTGTCGGACCAGAAGTCGAGATGGTACTCCTGGAGCAGCGTGTCGGGCGACTCGATCAGTTCGACCCAGGTGCGATAGTCCTGCGTGTCCGGCAGCGACCAGTCCGAGACATCGAGCTTGACGGGCACCGCGATGGGATTGGAGCCCTCAAGTTCGACGGTGACCCGGCCGGTATAGGAGCCGGGCCTGGCCTCCTTGGGCACGTGGACCGTGATCCAGATCGGCACCACCGTTCCGCCGCCGGCCGGGTTCACGGAAAACTCGGCCGCGGGTGATTCGAGAAGGTGGCCGAGCTGCGTGGCGCCCTGATGGGCCGAATTGTCGCTGACGTCGCCGCCCAAAAAGGCATGGCGGGTGCGCAAGATACAGCCGTAGCGATAATCGTCGAGCACGCCCGTGATGTTGCCGCCCGCAACGGCATAGCGAATGCGCACTTGGACCGCCGGGATCGTCGCGCCGCCCTGCTTGAGATCGCCGGGCGAAACCTTCAGGTTCTTGATGGCCGCGGAGGAGCCGAGCACGACTTTGCCCGAGAACCAGCCGTTGCGGGCAGCCGTGATGGCGACCGGCCGCAGCGGCTCGCAGCGATCGGGTATGCTCGTGTCGTAGTCCAGCGACAGGACGTCGCTGTTCCAGACCCGCACCTCGGCCGGTCGGCCGACGTTGGCGACCAGCCCCTCGGCCCCGGCAGCCGTCAAGCGCACGTCGCCGATGCCGATCGTCGGCCACCGCAGCACGTAGGGCGAGCCAAACTCCCGCTGGATCTGGTTGCTGGGCTTGAAGTCGGGGCGGCCAGTCTGATCCACGACCTTGTGGTAGGGCGCCGGGACGGCTTCCACGGCCAGAACGTTGACGCCCTTACGCAGCAACTCCTGCGGGACGACAACGTCCTTCAGGGCCCGCTCGCGCAGGGCCAGGTTCTTCGGATAGGCATCGGCTCGCCAGTCCCCGGGCACGAGCTTGCCGTCGGGCAGGGCATAGGCCGCAAGCGGATAGGCCTCGGCGACCGTCGTCGGGCCGATGGCGGTCTTGGGTAGATGGCCTCGCGCGATCTCCCGGCCGTTGAGGTACGCGAGGACGCCGCCACGATAGCTGATCGTCAGCCGCAGTTCGCCGGCGCTGGCCGGGTCGGCGACCTCGAACCGGCCGCGCAAGTAGAGGCGACCCACCAGCGGCGCCTGGCACGTTTCCGGAATCGTTCCGCGAAGCCAGCAGCCGTCGTCGAAGTTGGCATCCTTCCACGTGGCCGGCAGATTCTCGCCGTCGTGGTTCAACCACGAGACGTTGGTTCGCATAGGCTTCAGGCCATCGTCGAGCTGGATCAGCGGGAGTTTCAGGACCGAGTAGCTGTGCCAGACACTCCTGGTGTCGAGCACGGCAACGAGAGTGGCCGCTGAGGGTTTCGCCCCTGCTGCCGGCCTGGCCACCGGCGCTGCCGCCGCCGCCACGTCGGGGTCCTCGCCCCTGACCGCGGCCCCGGCCAACCCCAGAGCCACTGCCATCCCGAACCATCCCATCACTGTGCGTCCCTTGTGGGGCATTGACCTCTCCTCGCATCAAGAGTTCCAAGCGGGCTGCGTAGTCTCCCATGTTGCCGAACGTCTTCTGTCGGCGGTTGCCTCGCTGGATCACGTGCTGGGGCATACCCGGAATGACCAAGCGTGCTAACCTTGCCGTGCCCCAAAAATAGCGGATTCCACCAATCGCGTCAACAAAATAAGTAATGGTCTGTCCAACTTGAGTTTACGGGTGCCACGGTTGGCTTGTCCAACCGTGTTTCCAGCACTGCTGGGCAAGCCAGCAGTGGCACCCGAGCGATTACTGAAAACTGAACACTGAAAACTTCAAACTGACCATTCCCTCGCCGAGTCACAACATTGCCGAGATTCTCCTCAGCCGCGGCGCAGGGTGCCACGGGCTTGCCCGTGCTTTGTCGAACGGTTCTTGCTGCCCGCAGATCGCCCAAGCCATCGCGCGAGAGAAAGGTCGGCACCGACCGGCTGTTCCGCCGACGAGTGACGCGGAAAGATGTCCGGCAGCTCACTGCTGCAAGAAACGAAAGGGAATAGCACTGGCAAGTGGCACCCAACCGGTAATGTCGAAATGGACAGACCAGTAGTCACGTGTCCCGGAATTCTCCGGCGCGCAGGTTTTTCGGGACCTTGCACCTGGAAACGGAAGAGCCTTGACATTTCACGCCCCGCCGTCTAACCTCAAAATCGCGTTCTCGGCTCTCTCTGGCTTGCCATAGAATCTGTTCTGGCGGACGGCTCGGCGCAG
The DNA here is from genome assembly GCA_049509675.1 of Thermoguttaceae bacterium. GTDB lineage: Bacteria > Planctomycetota > Planctomycetia > Pirellulales > Thermoguttaceae > JBEKZQ01. The sequence goes on from JBEKZQ010000369.1 coordinate 2,930, forward strand.
GCCGGACCCGGAGCGCGCACCTCTACACTCCAGCGGAGATCTAGGATGACACGCTCTTGCTTTGTGGTTCTCTCCATCATCGGGGCGATGATTGTTCTGTGCGCGGCGGGCCCCAGTGCGGCCGCCGATGCGACGGCGCTGCGGGCGCTCTTTGCCGATCCGCCCCGCGAGTATAGTTCCGGCCCGCTTTGGGTGTGGAACGACATGCTCAGCGAAGAGCAGGTCCGCAGTACCATGCGCGACCTGGCCGAGCAGAACGTGAAGCAGGCATTCGTCCACCCGCGGCCGGGGCTGATGACGCCGTATCTCTCGGCCGATTGGTTCCGCCTGTGGAAGGTTGCCCTCGATGAAGCCAAGCGCCTGGACATGAACGTGTGGATCTACGACGAGGATTCCTACCCTTCGGGCTTTGCCGGCGGACTGGTGCCCGACGCGATGCCGCAGTCGCGCGGCCGCGGCCTGTTCTTTACCGAAGTCAAGCGGCCGGAGAAACCGGGGGCTGACGTACTGGCCGTCTTCCGCCTCGGCGACGGCGGCTGCGACGAGGTCACCGCCCGGGCCCGCGGCGGAGAGACGCTGCCCGACGGCCCGTACCTGGTCGCTGCCGTGCGCCGCGCCCCCAATTCTCCCTGGCACGGCGGGAAGTGCTATGTCGATCTGCTCTATCCGGGCGTGACGCAGAAGTTTCTGGAGATCACGCTCGGGGCCTATCAGCGCGAAATCGGCGGCCAGTTCGGCAAGCGCGTGCCCGGCTCCTTTTGCGACGAGCCGAACCTTATCCCGGCCGGCGGCATGCCCTGGACCGACGATCTGCCCGCGCAGTTCCGCAAGCGCTGGGGATACGACCTCACGCCCAATCTCGCCGGCCTGGCGCGGCCCGTGGGCGACTGGAAACGGGTCCGCCACAACTACTTTCAACTCCTCTTGGATCTCATGATCGAGCGCTGGAGCAAGCCCTATTCCGAGTATTGCCGGGACCACGCTCTGGAGTTCACCGGGCACTACTGGGAGCACGAGTGGCCGGCCGCCCTGGCCGTGCCCGACAACATGGCCGTGTATGCCTGGCCGCAGCGCCCGGCAATCGATTGCCTGCGCAACCAGTACACGGAGCAGGTGCATGCCCAGTTCGGCAACGCGCGGATGGTGAAGGAGCTTTCCAGCGTGGCCAACCAGCTAGGCAAGAAACGGACGCTGTGCGAGGCCTACGGGGCGAGCGGCTGGGACCTCCGCTTCGAGGACATGAAGCGGATCGGCGACTGGCTGTACGTGCTGGGCATCAACACGCTCGACCAGCACCTCTCGGACATTACCATCCGCGGCGCCCGCAAGTGGGACTATCCGCAATCGTTTTCCTATCACGAGCCGTGGTGGAAGGCGTACCACGTGTTGGCCGGCTACTTCACGCGGCTGTCGGCCGCCATGTCGCAGGGCGAACAGGTCAACCGCGTGCTCTTGCTCGAGCCCACCACCTCGGCCTGGATGTATCAGTTGCATGACTTCGATTTTTACGCAATACCCTTCCGGCAGGATCCAAACATGAAGGAAATCGGCGACCGCTTTCAGGATCTGGTCAACCTGCTGGAACGGGCCCAGGTCGAGTACGACATCGGTTGCGAGGACATCCTCATGCGCCATGGGCAGGTCGAGACGAACGTCAAACGCCCGCGGCTGGTGGTCGGTCGGCGGGCGTATGAAACCGTTATCTTGCCGCCCTGCACCGAGAATCTCAACGAGCAGACCATGCGGCTGCTCGAGGAATACGTCAAGAGTGGCGGGCGGGTGCTCTGTTGCGGCGCGCCGCCGGAACTGGTCGACGGCCGAAAATCCCGGCGAGGGCAGGCGGCGGCCCAAAACGCCGGCTGGAAACAGGTGGCGCCCGAAGCGATTCCGGCCCGCTTGCAGGCCATGCCCGGCAACGGATTCGCCATCCGCCGCAGCCCGGGCGACAAAGGCATTCTCTTCCACCATCGCCGGCAGTTGGACGACGGGGAACTGCTCTTGCTGGTCAACACGAGCATTCAGTGGCCCAGCAGCGGCGAGGTGGCCTCGCCCTTGCTCCGCGCCGAGCAGTGGGACCTGGAAAACGGCCGGATCACGCCCTATCTCGCCTCTCCTGCCGGGAGAGGGGCAGGGGGTGAGGGTCGTCCGCAGTCGTCCACAGCACCCGGCATGAAGCTCTCGTTTCGCCTGCCGCCCTGTGGAAGTCTGCTCTTGTTTCTTTCGCGGGCGCCGGGGAGGGCGGAAGCGGCGGCGGCCCTTGCGGCTGATGTACCCGGGACCAGGCTCGCGCCCGTTGGCCCGTGGGCCATCCGCCGCACGGAGCCCAACGTGCTGACGTTGGATTACCTCGACGTGACGGCCGGCGGCCAGACGAAGAAGAACGTCTACTGTTACCTGGGATGCCAGTTCGCGTTTCAGAAGAACGGTCTGCCGCAGAATCCCTGGGAAAGCGCCGTGCAGTTCCGCGACGAGCTGATCACGAGGAAGTTCCCGCCCGATAGCGGCTGCGCGGCGACCTATCGTTTCACGATCGAGGGCGAAGTACCCAAGCCGCTGCACGTGGTCATCGAGCGGCCCGACCTGTACGCGATCGAGTGCAACGGCAAGCCGCTGGCGCCCGAGAAAGACTCGTGGTGGCTCGACAAGTCGTTCGGCCGGATCGACATCACGTCGGCTGCCAAGACGGGCGCGAACGAGGTCACGCTGCGGGCCAGGCCGTTCACAGTGTATCACGAGTTGGCTGCGGCCTACGTATTGGGCGACTTCAGCCTGAAAGCGGCCGGCTCCGGCTTCACGATCGCGCCCGCCGCGCCGCTAAAGCTCGGCAAATGGAACGAGCAGGGACTGCCGCTCTATTCCGCGGCGGTAGGGTACCGGCAGAGATTCGAGTTGCCGCAGCCCGCGGGACGTTACGTCGTGCGATTGCCGGCCTGGTACGGCAGCGTGGCGGAGGTCTTCGTCAACGGCCGCTCGGCAGGCTACATCGGTTTTGCCCCCTGGCAGTGCGACGTGACGAAGCACGTCGTCGCGGGAGCCAACACGATCGAGGTGCGGGTGGTCGGCACGCTCAAGAACGCGCTGGGGCCTCACCACGCCGGCACGCTCGCCGGCATGGCCAGCCCGAAGCTGTTCCACGCGGCCCCGGAAACCGGTCCGCCGCCGGGCAAGCAGTACGATACGATCGGCTACGGGCTGTTCGAGCCGTTTGCGCTGGAGCAGACGCACTGATGGGACTTGCCCGATGCCGCGAGATGCCAGGCGGATCAGCGCAGCCTGTAGGTCAGGCACTCCGTGCCTGACGGCACGATAGTCAGGCACAGGAGTGCCTGACCTAGCCCAAGTTACGCTGTTGCGCGGGTTGGTTTGTTGTCAGTAAAGGACTTACGTTCATTTTTGGGTCAAAGTCTTCACTACATTTGAACAAGTTCGTCAAATCGCCGCAACCGGCGGGG
>JBEKZQ010000037.1:0-25269 GCA_049509675.1 Thermoguttaceae bacterium
GGGGCTCGCTCCGCTCGACCCACCCTACATTTCTAATCCCCAATCCCTAATCCCTAATCCCTGCTCTGCTCTACAGCGAGAGCACGAACTGGACCAAATCGTTCATTTCCTGCTCGCTGAATTTGCAATCGCCCTTGATTCCGTGCTGACCTTGGACGAACAGTTCTTTGATGGTCAGATATTGGCCGTCGTGCATGTACGGCGCGGTGCGCCAGACCTCGATCAGCCGCGGGGTGTTGAACTTGTCGGTGGGCTTGTCGTATTTGCCGGCGCTGCCCACGTCGTGGGTCCGCAGGTCGCAGTACAGCGGGGCGGGATGACAGGTGCCGCATCCCAGCCGGGCGCTGAAAAACAGTTGCTTGCCGCGCTCGGCCGCCGGGCTGAGCTTGCCGTCGACCAGGTACGGGCTGGGCAGCGGCTCGAGCGACTTGAGATAGGCGTCCAGGGCCTGGGCGTCGGCCTCCGGCCGCACGGCGAAGAGGATGTGGGTGATGCCGGCGCGGACCGCTTCTTCGGCCGTGGTCCGCACGCCCAACGACATCGCCGGGCCGCCGTCGTGGACCTTCACCAGGCTGCGGGTATTCTTCGGGTTGCCCAGCCCGTCGTTGACGAGGTCCCAGTTCAAGCCGTCCATGCGGGCGTCGGGATGGCAGCTTTCGCAGCTTTGCCAATGTTGGAAGCACATCTCGGCATCGTTAAAGAGCATTTCGCCCCGGCGCTGGAGGGAAAGCTGCGGCTTGGGACCCAGCGCGATCTGGCTCGCCGGCTTGGCGCTTTGCGACTGCAGATCGACGAAGCCCAGCGTGTCGGTGAAGTACTCGGCCACGTAGACCTTCGAGCCGACCAGCGCCAATCCGCGCGGTCCGTTGCCGTCCAGGCGGATCCGCCGCCGCAGGCCGACCAGGAACGAGAGATCGTTGGGCACGTCGGCGGCCGTGAGCGAGCCGCCATAGGTGGCCCTGTCCCCGCCCCCCGCTGTGCCGGCCAGCCGGGCAAGCTTGTCCAAGAGCGCTTCGGCGTCGATCACGCTGAGCTCGTGGCTGCCGGCGTGGCTCACGCAGATCTGTTTGCCGTCGGCCGAGACGGCCACGCCCCACGGCTTGGCCGCCCCCAGATCGACGTCGTCCAGCAGCACGGTATTGATCAGCTTCTTCGCCTCGACGTCCAGCACGCTCATGGCGTTGGTGTTCATCCAGCCGCGCTCCAACTGCGTGGTCGGCATTTGGTAGCGGGAAAGGATGTGGACGGCGTAGGCGCGTTTGCCGTCGGGCGAAAGGCACAGCCCGCGAAGGCTGGAACTGCCGTTGGGCAGGCGAATGGTCGCCGCTTGATTCGTGGCCGTATCGATGACGGTTACCGCGGCGGCCACGTCGAACAAATTCGCGCGGTCCAGCGGCAGGTGGTTAATCACCCACAGCGACTTGCCGTTGGGCGTCAACACGGCCGCCACCGGCTCGCGGATCACCGGCACGCGGGCGATTTCCCGGCCGGACTGTGCATCCAGCACCAGCACATTGTCGTTGAAGCGATTGCAAACCCAGAGGCGGCTGCCGTCCTGGGCCACGGCCACGCCCGTGGCGGTGTGCCCCGCCGGCAGCAAGCGGACGATCTTGCCCGCGGCGATGTCGATGGCGCACACGGTGCTCTTCGCGGCGGCACAGGTGACGTAGAGCGTCTTGCCGTCGGCGCTGATGGCCAGGGCCGTGGGCTCCGCCGGCACGTCGATCGTGCGGATCGTTTTCTGAGTGCCCGGGTCGACCACGGCGATCTGCCGGGCGTCGGCACAGGCCACGAAGAGAATTTTGCCGTCGGCCGAGGCCGATACGGCGCTGGGGCCGAGATAAGCGGCCGCCGGGGCGAACGTGGGGACCAGGATCATCGCACTGACCGAAAAAACCATCACGCAGAATCGACGGGCAGAAAGGCAGGTCATCGTAACGGTTCCTCAGCGCCCTTCGCGGCGGGGCTGCAATGCAGGGTGGGGGGAAGGCGGTTGTTTCAGAAGCTCAGTATAACCACGTGCAAGCCGGTTGTCGACTTCGGCTCGTGCAGCAAAACGCTCTGGCAGACGGTTTTGCGCCAGGTGCCACGGGCTTGCCCGTGCTATTGCCGAATGGCTCTTGCGGCCGAGAATCGCTGTTCTCGTGCTAATGGATACCGTGTTCGGCGGGAAACGCGCGGAGACATCTCAGGCGGTTCATCGCTACAAGAACCGGCTGGGAAGGCACTGGCAAGCCAGTGGCACCCGGCCCTTTACCGATCGAACCACTTCCGCAGCATGTGCAGCGTGGCGGCGCGGCCGCCGCGGCCGATGGCCGTGAACAAGGGAACCTCCTTGGGACACACCTTCTGGCAGTTCTGGGCATTGCCGCACACCTGGATGCCGCCTTCGGCCACCAAGGCGTCCAGCCGCTCCGTGGCGTTCATCGCGCCGATCGGATTGGAGTTGAACAACTCGACCTGCGCGATGGCGTGCGCCCCCATGAAGGCCCGCATGTTCTGCTCCCGGAACCGGGCATCGAACTCCTCGGCGGTCTCGCCCTCGCGGCAGCGCAGCTCGATCTTCAGGAATTGCGGGCAGGCCTCCAGGCAGCAGCCGCAGGTCATGCAGCGGCTGTAGCGGTAGGCCATCTGCTGCGTCTCCTGCGACTGCCGCGGTCCCGGGCCAAGGTCCAGGTAACTATCGACCGGCACCCAGGCGAGGATTTTCTTCAATAACTCGAACATCCGCGAGCGGTCCACCACCAGGTCGCGGAGCACGGGGAACTTGGTCATGGGCCGCAACTCGATCGCTTCAGGCCGATCGCGCAGGAGTTGATCGACCAGGGCCGTGCAGGCCTGCCGCACGCGGCCGTTGATGAGCATGGTGCAGGCGCCGCACACCTCTTCCAGGCAGTTGCACTCCCAGGCAACGGGCGGCGCCGGGCGGCCGTCGGCGGTGACGGCCAGCCGGGCAATCTTCTGCAGCACGCTAATGCAGTTCATGTCTGCCTCGTAGGGGACGCGAAACCGCTGCCAGTAGCCTTTTTGGCCCGGCCCGTCCTGCCGCAGGACGCGGACCATGAGGGTCTCCAGGGGCCGTGGCTCGGCTGAGGACAAGGAATATCTCTGCATCGTGGAAGTTTCCTGAGAGGGATTGGGACCAGGGATTAGGGATTAGGGATTAGGGGGCTGGCACCGTGCGTCAGCTCTAATCCCTAATCCCTAATCCCTTTCCGCTTCGCTCCTGCCATACTTGTTCGATGATTTCGCCGCCGGCGACGCCGTACAAGCGCGGCCGGGGCTCCAACAGCGACGTATTGACGTCCTGGAAACTCAGTTGCGGCTGGCCGTCGGAGGCTAGGCTGGCGACCGTCGTCTTCAGCCACTTGCGATTGTTCTCTTCGAACCGCCGGCAAAACTCTTCGGCCTGGCCGCGGCGCTCGGCCGGACTGCCCGCTTGGATCTCGGGCAGTGCGAACTCCGGTTTGTAATGCGCCCCGCGGCATTCATCCCGCACCAGCGCGCCCTTGACGATCGCCTTGGCCAGGGGGAACATGTCGGCCAGCGCGCGGACGAAGACCACGTCCTGGTTGGTCCAGTTTCCGCTGTCGCAGAGGCGGCAGTGATGCGCCTGTTGTTCCAACTCGCAGAGCCGGCCGTAGCCCTCTTCGAGATCGGCGTTGTGGCGAACCACCGTGGCGATGCGGGTCATCAACTGGCCCAACTCGGCGTGCAGTTCGTAGGCGTTCGGCCCGTCGGCCGGCCGCGAAAGCAGCGCCTTGTACTCGGCCTGGTGTTTGTGGGCGGCCCGATCGTGCAGGGACGATGGCCCCGCGGCCGGCTGATTGCCGATGAAGTTCACCACGCCGGGAGCCACGATCAGGCCGCTGAAAATGCAGGCCACCAGCGAATTGGCGCCCAGCCGGTTGGCCCCGTGATATTGGTATTCGCATTCGCCGATGGCGAAGATGCCGGGGATGTTCGTGTGCTGATTGCGGGGCGAGCCGATCGTCAGGCCGCCCTCGGAATTGGATTGGTAGTCGCACCACAGTCCGCCCATGGAGTAGTGGACGGCGGGGAAGATTTTCATGGGCACGCTGCGCGGATCAACGCCCTGGAAGCGCTCGTAGATGTCGAGGATGCCGGCGAGCTTCTGGTCCAGCATCGCGCGGGGCAGGTGGGTGACGTCGAGGTACACGCACATGCGGTCGGCCTGGACGCTCAGCCCTTCCTGGATGCAGACCTTGAATATCTCCCGCGTGGCGATGTCGCGCGGCACCAGGTTTCCGTACTTGGGATAGCGCTCTTCGAGGAAGTAATAACGCTCCGCGTCGGGAATGGATTGCGGGGGGCGGGGGTCTTGCGGCGTGCGCGGGACCCAGATGCGGCCGCCCTCGCCGCGGGCGCTTTCGCTGATCAGCCGCAGTTTGTCGGCCCCGGGAATGGCCGTGGGGTGGACCTGCACGAATTCGCCGTTGGCGTACCAGACCCCGGCCTGATACGCGCGGCTGGCGGCGCTGCCGTTGCAGGCCGCCGAGTTGGTCGAGCGCCCGAAGATCATGCCGCAGCCGCCGGAGGCGATGATCAGGGCGTCGGCTGCAAAAGCGCGGACTTGCATGGTCAGCATGTCCTGTCCCACGCAGCCGCAGCAGCGGCCGTTGTCGTCCAGGATCGGCCCCAGGAAATCCCAGTGCTCGAACTTGCGGACGCGCCCGCCCACTTCCCAACGCCGCACCTGTTCGTCCAGGGCGTAGAGGAGTTGCTGCCCGGTGGTGGCGCCGGCGAAGGCCGTCCGCTGGAACAGCGTGCCGCCGAAGCGGCGCTGGTCGCGAAAACCTTCGGGCGTGCGGTTGAAAGTCACGCCCAGGCGATCCATGAGGTCGATGATTCGCGGGGCCCACTCGGTCATTTCCTTGACCGGCGGTTGATGGGCCAGGAAGTCGCCGCCGTAGACGGTGTCCTCGAAGTGCTTCCACTCGTTGTCGCCCAATTGCCGCGTCAATTCATTGACGCTGTTGATGCCGCCCTGGGCGCAGACGCTGTGCGAACGTTTCACGGGCACCAGGCTCATGATCTGTACGTCGCATTCCAGTTCCGCCAGCTTGACGGCGGCCGCCAGGCCGGCCAGTCCGCCGCCGACGATCATTACGGAGCGTTTCGCCATGCAATTCACTCCTCACCCTATCCCTCTCCCGCAAGGGGAGAGGGGGCCGGACAATTCCTTCTATGGAAGCGGAACGACGCGCATGCCCGCCAGCGCTGAAAGCCCCATGACCAGCAGGCCGAGCCCCAAGGCGGCGCAGGGATAATTGGCCCAGCGGTCCACGTGCCGTTGGCCAGATGATACGTGCTACACAGTAGGCCGATGACGTAGAACACCAACACGGCGGTCGAATGTTGAATCGCGGCGGCGGAGGTGACGGCGGCCTGCGCGGCGTCGAACTCGCCTCCGCCCAGCGGATGCGTCACGTGCGCGACCCACCACTCCGACTGGAACCAGCCCCGGGTTTGAAAGACATGCCAGAGGATGAAGGCGAAGGTGATGACTCCCGTGGCCCGTTCCAGCGTGTAACGGAAGTTTTCCCGATACGGATACAGGTGGACGTTGCGCTTGCCGCGGAGCACGATGAGCGAGCCGATCAGGCCGTGGAACAGGATCGGCAGGAAGATGAACAGCCACTCGACGGTCCAGAGGGTCATGGGACCCAGGCTATGGATTTGCGTCACGCGGGCCTGATAGGTCTCCGGGCCGTCCAGGATGCTGACGTTGGTGGCCAGGTGGATGAACAGGAAGGCGCCCACCGGGACCAGGCCCAGCAGCGAATGCAGGCGGCGGAGGAGGAATTCGTAGCGTCCCATCGGGGCGAACAAGGCCCTGTTCATGCGCGGTTCCCAATTTGAGATTTGAGATTTGAGATTTGAGATTTCAGACTTGAGATTTCAGACTTGAGATTTGCAAATTGCGGATTCCAAAACCCCTCACCCCAACCCTCTCCCGGAGGGAGAGGGAGACTCCAATCGCGCCACGAGGGGGACAGTCCCATTTTCGTCGAACGAAAATTGGGACAGTCCCCAGCTTACAGTTCCTTGGATCGAATCACGATCATCTTGCGGATCTGCATTTCCTCCATCGTATAGGGAATGCCGCCGACGCCCAGGCCCGACTCGCGCAGGCCGGCGAACGGCATCCAGTCGACGCGAAAGGCCGTGTGGTCATTGACCATTACCGCCGAGGCGTTCAGGCGGCGGCTGCCGCGCAAGGCCGTGTCGAGGTCGCGGGTGAAGATGGCGGCTTGAAAGGCGTAGGGCAGCGAGTTGGCCCGGGCGATGGCCTCGTCCAGCTCGTCGTAGGGCGACACGCAGACCACCGGCCCAAAGACCTCGTGCGTCATTACGCGGCTGTCGGCGGGCGGATCGAGCAGAACGGTGGGCGCATAGCAGGTGCCGGCCAGGGTATGGCCGCCGACGAGCAGTTGCGCCCCGCCCTGTCCGGCCTCCTCGACCCACTCCGCCACGCGTTGGACTTCCTGTCGGCGGATCAGCGGACCGACGTCGGTGTGGGCGTGCGTCGGGTCGCCCACGCGCAGCGACTTGGCCTTTTCGGCCAGCCGTTGGGCCAATTCCTTGGCAATCCGTCGCTGGGCAAAGATCCGCTGCACGGAAACGCACACCTGTCCGGCGTGATAGAAACCGCCCTTGAGCAACAAGGGCAGCGCGGCGTCCAGGTCGGCGTCGGCGGCCACGATCACCGGGGCCGCGCCGCCGTGCTCCAGCGCACAGCGCGCGCCCGGGGCCAGCCGCCGCCGCAACTCCCACCCCACCTTGCCGCTGCCGATGAAACTGAAAAAACCCACGCGACTGTCCGCCGCCATCGCTTGCGCCACGTCCAGGTCGGCGGTCACCAGCGGCTGGCACCATGCGTCGGGCAAGCCGGCCTGGCGGAGCATGCGCACCAACCGCAGGCACGACAACGGCGTGGCCTTGGCCGGCTTGACGATCACCGGGCAGCCGGCGGCCAGGGCCGGGCCCACCTGGTGGGCAATCAGGTTCAACGGGTGGTTGAAGGCGCTGAAGGCCAGCACCGGGCCGATCGGCTCGTGCCGCGTGAAGGCCAGCCGGCCGGCCGAGGCCGCATTGCGGTCCATGGGAATCTCGCTGCCGGACTGCGTCCGCAGGTGGTCTACGCAAAGTTGCATGCTGTCGACCGCCCGATCCGCTTCGACCAGCGAATCCACCAGCGGCTTGCCGCCTTCGCGGGCCGCTTCCAGGGCCAGCTCCTCGCGGCATTGTCGCATGGCGGAGGCCGTGGCCCGCAGGATCTCGATCCGCCGAGCGGGGCTGAGCCAGGCGTCGCGATTGGCGAACAGGGCGTGGGCCCTGGCCAGGGCCCGCTCGGCGCCGGCGCGGTCGACCTGGTCCACGGTGGCGATCAGTTCGCCGCTGAACGGCGCGCGAACCTCGGCCTGCTGCGCGGCCGGCTCCGCCCCGGGCACCATCAGCGAAAAGTGTTCTGTCATCGCTGGACTCCTGGACCCCTTTCACACGGGGCACACCATCTTGCTCAATCGCTCTGTCAGCTTCATGTTCTCGGTATAGTCCACGGGGCAATCGACCACCACCACTGTGTCGTCGGCGAGCGCCTGTTTGAGGATCGGCACCAGGTCGTCGGCCGCGCCCACCCGGTAGCCCTTGGCGCCGAAGCTCTCGGCATACTTGACGAAATCGGGATTGGAGAACTTGACGTGGCTGGGGCGACCGAAACGCTGCAACTGGTGCCATTCGATCAACCCATAGCCTCCGTCATTCCAGATCACGATGACGATGGGCGTGCCGATCCGCAAGGCGGTCTCGATCTCCTGCGAGTTCATCATGAACCCGGCGTCGCCGGTGACGGCCACCACCTTGCGCCGGGGGAAGGCGATCTTGGCCGCAATGGCCCCCGGCAGGCTGATCCCCATGGCGGCGAAACCGTTGGAAATGATGCACGTGTTGGGCTGCTCCGGCTGATACATGCGGGCCATCCAGATCTTGTGTGCGCCCACGTCGCAGATGACCGTGCATTGCGCCGCCAGCACGCGCTGCAGATCCCAGGCCAGCCGCTGCGGTTTCAGCGGAAAGCTGGCGTCGTCGGCGTGGGCCGACAGCTCGCTCATGATGGCCTGCCACAGGCTGGCCGGAAAGTGCTTTTGCGGCTTGGTATGCGCGGCGAGCACATCCAGCGCCATGCCGATGTGCCCCACGACTTCCACGTCCGGCAGGTAATACTCATCGACCTCGGCCGGGGCGCCGTCGATGTGTACGATCCGCCGGTCCTTGTTCGGATGCCAGCGGTTGGGATGGTACTCGACCATGTCGTAGCCCACGCACACGATCACGTCGGCCCGATCGAAACCGCAGGCCACGTAGTCGCGGGCCTGCAACCCCACGGCCCCCAGCCAAAGCGGATGGGAGAACGGGATCACGCCCTTGGCCATGAACGTGTTGGCCACCGGGATGTTCAAACGCGCGGCGAAACGGACCAATTCTTTCGCCGCGCGGGCGCGGATCACGCCGTTGCCGGCCATGATCAGCGGATAGCGGGCCGAAGAGATCAGATCCGCCGCCTGCTTGATTTTCTCGGCCCGGGCTACCGGCTGCATCGGGTTCTGGACTCTTAGCGGCGTCTTGTCCGCAGCTTCCATCTTGGCGATATTCTCGGGGAAGTCGATGAAGCTTACACCCGGCTTTTCCGTCTGCGCCCGCTTGAAGGCCTTCCGCACCACTTCCGCCACGGTGGTCGGATCGATCACCTGGATCGAATACTTCGAGATCGGCCGGAAGAGATTCACCAGGTCGAGATACTGATGGCTCTCCTTGTGCATCCGCGCGGTGGTGGACTGACCGGAGATGGCCACGACCGGGGCATGGTCCATGTTGGCGTCGGCCACGCCCGTCATCAGGTTGGTGGCCCCGGGGCCAAGCGTCGCCAGGCACACGCCGGCCCGACCGGTCAACCGCCCGTACACGTCGGCCATGAACGCGGCTGCTTGCTCGTGACGGGTCATGACGAAACGGATCTTGCTGTCCAGCAAGACGTCCATGATGTCGACGTTCTCTTCGCCGGGAAGGCCGAAGATCACCTCCACACCCTCGTTCTCCAGACACCGCACGAGTAATTCGGCTGCTGTCACAGTAGGTCCCAACGCTCAGTTCGGGGACTGGTCCATTTTTCGGCCAAACGACGCCCCCTGGCCGGCAGACTCCAAGCCGAAAACATGGACCTGTCGCCTTCGACGCCCCAGTTCAGAGGGGCAGCAAACCAGAGTAAATATAGCCAGATCGGACTGTCAGTCAATCCGGCACTTTTTCTTGCTCCCACTCCTCGCCGCCCGCCAGCCACTCTAAAATACTGGAGCGGAGAACCCTCCCACGTCAGGAGTCAGAAGCGAAGGGGTCAGGTCCATGTTTTCGGTCAAGGTCCAGTCGAATGGCTGCGCCTAACAGCCGAAAAATGGACCAGACCCCGAGCTTGCAGTTCTACTGCCCCCCACGCCCGCGAGGTCCGCTATGTCTGAAGCCAATTTGGAACTTGCCAAACAGCGGATGTTGCGACGCCAGTTGCGGCAGCGGGGAATCGGGGATCGCCGCGTCCTGGCCGCCATGGCAAAGGTCCCGCGCGAGCGGTTCCTCGACCAGTCGCTGCGCCGCGAGGCCTATGCCGATCGGGCCCTGGCAATCCAGTGCGGGCAGACCATCAGCCAACCGTACATCGTGGGGCTGATGACCCAGGCCTTGCAACTGCAAGGCGAGGAAAGGGTTTTGGAGATCGGCACCGGCAGCGGCTATCAGGCCGCCATCTTGGCCGAACTGGCACGCGAGGTGATCAGTATAGAACGTCACCCGGAGTTGTCGCGACAGGCGGGCGCGATCCTGGCCGAGTTGGGCTACCAGAACGTGCGTTTGATCGTGGGTGACGGCACCTTGGGGTGGCCGGAGCGTGCCCCATACGAGCGGATCGTGGTGACCGCCGCCGCGGCGCAGGTGCCGCCGCCGCTGTTCCAGCAATTAACCGAAGGGGGGCTGATCGTCCTCCCGGTGGGGAATCTCGATTGTCAAGTACTGCAACTGATCCGCAAGGTATCGGGCGTTGCGGAGGCCAGCGTGCTGACCGCCTGCCGCTTTGTTCCCCTGGTCGGGGCGCAGGGTCGGCCGGAGTAGCGCGGGGGTGCGGACGATCCGACGCCCGGCTACAATGATCCCGAATGGGGTGAATGGCAGTGACGCCGGGTTTAGTGGAATTGGTGGGGCTCGCTACCGTGAGTAATCCAGGGGAGCAAAAGAAAATGAGTTGGAAACAATGTGTGGTGGTGCTTGCGGCGGGGACAGTGCTGTTGGTGGGCGCGGCCAATCTCGCGGCTGCGGACAACCGCGCGGCCGCGCCCCGCACAGATTGTGTCGACTTCCGCCACGCACCGCCGTGGTGGCAGACCGCCATCTGCTTGCCCGACGACCCGGAAAAGACCCTCGTCGGCAAGGAGGGGCAAGTGATGTTCGAGTTCCAGGGCAAGAACCTGCGCGATTTCGCGGTCATCGTGCAGCCGGACGTCCTGGGCGGGACCCGTTGGCAGCGACAGCAAACCCGTTCGCCGCGGGCGCCGATCGTCGAGACCCGCAAAGATGCCCGGGGGATCGAGGTGCTGGAGGAAGCCTTCGTGGTCACGCCGGGAACTGCCGACACCCAAGGGGACAGTCCCATTTTCGTCGAACGAAAATTGGGACAGTCCCCGCCGCGGCAGGTAATTCTGCTGGTGACACTGAAGAACCCGACCGCGGCTGTGGCGGTGCGCCAACCACTTCTGCGTCTGGGTACGGCCAGGGCCGTGACGCTCAAGGACGGTCGCGTCGCGGTAGGCGAAAACACGCGCATTTCCGCCTCCGAGGGGTTCGTGTCCTGCACGCGCGACGGCGATGGCAAGCAGTGTACCGCCGCGCTGGCCGAGGCCACGATCCGGCCGGGCAAGTCGCGGTCCTACGTGTTTTTCGTCGATCGCAACGGCAACGCGGGGTCGCAACGGACCGTGGCCGAGGCCGCCAAACTCCGCGACGCCGCCGTAGCCTGGTGGGAGCACGGGCATCTGCCGTTCGGGGCCATGCAAGTGCCCGACGCCGGAATCCAGGGCATGCTCGATTCGTGCGTGCGCAACATCTGGCAGGCGCGCGAGATCAAGGGGGGTCGGCCGGCCTATCACGTCGGTCCCACCGTGTATCGCGGTCTGTGGGTGGTGGATGGCTCGTTCCTGCTGGAGTCGGCCGCATTGGTTGGCCGACCCCAGGACGCCCGGGCGGGTGTGGAGTATCTGCTCAGCCACCAGAAGCCGGACGGCAGTTTCGAGATATTGTCGCATTACTGGAAGGAGAACGGGATCGTCCTGTGGGCGGCCACGCGTCATGCCATGCTCACCCAGGACAAGGCCTGGCTGCGCGGCCGCTGGCCGGCGCTGCGGCGCGTGGTGCAGGCCATCGGGCGGCTGCGGGCCGCCACGCTTGCCAAGCCCGATGCCCCGGAGCGCGGCCTGCTGCCAGCCGGCTCCATTGATGGCGGGCTGAGCGAGTGTGGGCCCGAGTTCTCCAACACCTATTGGTGTCTGGGCGGCCTGAAGTCGGCCATTGCGGCCGCCCGCTGGCTGGGTGAAACGGCCGACGCCGACGCCTGGCAAAAGCAATTTGACGACTTCTACGCCACGTTCCGCAAGGCGGCGGAGCGCGATACCCGCCGCGACGGGCACGGCAACGCCTATGTGCCCACGGTGATGGGCAATGCGGGCAACTATCCGCCGCAGAAAGGACAGTGGGCGTTTTGCCATGCCGTCTATCCGGGCCAGATCTTCCCGGCCGGCGATCCGCTGGTGGCCGGCCAACTCGCCATGTTCCGCGCCACCAAGGTGCAGGGGATGGTTTTTGACACGGGCTGGATGAAGGACGGGCTATGGACCTACTTTGCCTCGTTCTACGGCCACGCGTTGTTGTGGGAAGGCGAGGGCCGCGAGGCCGCGGAAGTGCTCTACGACTTTGCCAACCATGCCGCCCCGACCCGCGTGTGGCGCGAAGAGCAGAAGCCCGACGGCCGCGGCGGCGACGAGGTCGGCGACATGCCGCACAACTGGGCCTCGGCCGAGTTCATCCGCCTGGCGACGCACCTGGTCGAACTCGATCGCGGCGACACGCTGCACCTGCTGGAAGGCCTGCCCCGCGCCTGGACCGGCCCCGGCATGGTCACGCAGCTTCGCGGGGTGGCCACGCCCTTCGGCCCGCTCGCCATGGAACTGAAGGTTGCCGACGACGGCAAGACGGCGCGGCTATCCGTCGAGCCGCTCCGCGATCCAGCCTGCACGAAGATCGTCGTTCACCTGGGCGGGCGTGCGCGGGCGGAGCTTTCGCCGGCCGAGCGCCACGAAATCGAGATACCGGTTCGGTAAGCAAGAGAGGGATTAGGGATTAGGGATTAGGGGATTAGACGCAAGCGGATGGAGGCCGGGATGGGGCGCCAGCCTCTAATCCCTAATCCCTAATCCCTTGCCTCTCACCCCACCTTATATCGCAGGCGGAGTTGATTCTCCGCGGCCGGCTGGAGCTTGATCGTTGCCCCGGGCGGCAGCCGTCGCTCGGGGATGATCCCGCGCGTGGTCGTGGAAAGGAAGGGATGGAACTGCGCGGCCAGCCCGTGCGTGAACTCGCGCCGCAGCCGATCGAGCATCTCCGCCCAAATCAGGCCGCTGCGATAGATCAGGCGATAAGCGTTCTTCAATTCGAGGATTACTTCCAGCGGATGGCCGGCGCGCTTTAGGCCGATCTGATTGAGTCCGACCACGTAACTGCTCTGGCCGTCGATGGTCACGAAGGGGGGCACGTCCTTGACGATGTGCGCCTGGCCGCCGACCATGGCCAGGGAACCGATGCGGCAGAACTGGTGTACGGCGGCGCCCCCCGACAAATAGGCCCGGTCGCCCACCGACACGTGCCCGGCCAGCATGACGTTGTTGGTTAAGATCACCTGAGAGCCGATCGTGCAATCGTGGGCCACGTGGGCGTTGGCCATGATCAGGCAATGGTCGCCGACGGACGTGAGGCGATCGGTCCGCAAGGCACGGTGTATGGTCACGTTCTCCCGAATCGTATTGTTGTCGCCGATGATCAACCGGCCGGGGTTCGGGGGCATTTCCACGTGCTGCGGCAACCCGCCCAGCACGGCGCCGTCGAAGACGCGGTTATGGGCGCCTAATGTCGTGCATTGCTTGAGGATGACGTGGTTTTCCAAGATGCAGCCGTCGCCGATCGAGACGTCGTCCTCGATCACGCAAAACGGCCCCACGCGCACGCTCGGACCAATGATTGCCGACGGACTCACCAATGCGGAGGGATGAATGTTCATCGCAGCAGGCACCTTCTAGCGGGGTTGGAACTTGGGAGGGACTCCCGAGCTCGAGACGAGTTTCGTTCCTGCTAAGCTTTATCGGTTACTCAAGGGCAAGCATTTGGTTGCGTTGCGCCGGTCGTGACGGATTGTCTATCTTTGCCATCCGAAACCCCACTAGTAGCGGGGGTGGGCCTTTCCGCAACGCCCCCAGCCCAGTATCATTGAGCGCTGAAATCCAACTTGCCCATAGCGGGGACTCTCATGCCGACGGTCGACGAGCTGTATGACGAAGCGGTGGCCTTGCAACAAGCGGGAGAGCTTCCGGAAGCGGTGAGCAAATTGGAGGAACTCGCCGCCGCACACGCCGATTACGCGCTGGCCCATGCCGCGTTGAGCGCTTTCTATGGAAAGCTGGGACGGCACGAAGAGGCCGTCCAGCAGGCGCAACGTGTGTGCCAGCTCGAGCCGGACGATCCGTTCAACTTCATGGCCCTGAGTTTGGCCTGCCAACGGGCGGGCAAGATCCCCGAGGCCGAACAAGCCCTCGGTCAGGCCATGGAAATGCAGTGGGCGAGCCGCCGCGAGGCGTAATCTCAAATCTGAGATCTCAAATCTGAAATCTGAAATCTGAGATCTGAAATCTCAGATCTGAGATCTGAAATCTCAGATCTGTGCTCCTACGCCCTCGGATTGGGCTTGAGCGAATGAAAATGTTCCTGCGGCCGGACCATGGAGATCAGCCGCAGACCGAACTTGTCGCCCACCTTGACCGCTTCTCCGCAGGCAATCGGCCGGTCGCCCACACGCAGTTCCAGCATCTCCTCGCACGACTTGTCGAACTGGATGATCGCGCCCGGGCTCAATTCGACGATTCTCCCCAGGGATTGCTTCTTTTCGGCCAACGTGACCACCACGGGAACCTTGACCCGCAGCAGGCTGCGGGTATAGGGCGGCAAGTCGTGGTCACTCACCAACCGCGAGGGGGGAGGTGGTTGCGGCGACCCGCAAG
Organism: Thermoguttaceae bacterium; assembly: GCA_049509675.1. Taxonomy (GTDB): domain Bacteria; phylum Planctomycetota; class Planctomycetia; order Pirellulales; family Thermoguttaceae; genus JBEKZQ01. The sequence goes on from JBEKZQ010000037.1 coordinate 14,385, forward strand.
AGACCCCGGCCGGGCCAGATCCTCGGCCGCCAAGTGCGTTGCCGGCCGGCAGGCCGGATGCCGGCCCCTCGAACACCAAGGACGGTTTGGGAACGGGCCAGATCAGGTTTGCCGGGCCCCGGCAGGCGCCGGACAGCGAGATTTCGAGCGGGATGATTGCCGCCCCTTCCGCCACGCCTCCCCGCGCCAAGGCCCCGGCCAGATTCTTCACCCAGCCGGTTTCCACCTTGTCGGCCGCAAGCGGAGGCGGCAAGAGCAACACCGCCGATTCCTGCCCCAAGGTGGCCAGTTTGCTCTGCTGACTGGCGTCCGGAGCCTCGCACCAAGGTTGCAGCAGCCCGGTGCTTTGTCCCAACAAGAGCAGGGCCCCGGTCGAGCCGACGAACATCACAACCGCCAGGCCTGGTCCGCCCGTTTCCCCGGGCAATGCATTGGTTTGCAACGTTCGGGGTTGACCCACGGTCACCGTTACGGACGCGTCCAAAGCCCGGCCAAGAACGGCTCCCAACTCGGTGGTGGCGGCTTGGCAGGCCGAGAGCACCTCATCGACGATCTGGGGCATCAAGTCGGCCATAGGTGCGTAGTAGTTAAGGAGGGAACTGATCTGGTAGTGAAGATGGGTAGTTCTGGTTGTTGGGTCACGGGTGCCACTGCTGGCTTGACCAACAGTGCGGACGGCACAGTTTGGCAAGCCGGGCACCGACCGACGGTTGGTCGCGGCACCCGTCGCGCGCGCCGTGCTTCATATATCGGACGGCTTAGGACGCAAACTTTGCCCAGAACTCACAGTCGGCCACAAGGCGAAAGGTGGATGAGAGTCGAGGGTCGGGAGCCAGATCGCCTGGAACCCACGGTCGGCTGCTCCATCTGCCCTACGCTCGACTCTCGACCCTCGACACTTTTGTGCCCATCCCCCCTTACGCCGCAACGGTTCAGAGGTAAACTGGGATAGCGGGAGGGCTATTGGGCCGTTTTGCGGCAGGTTTGTCTAACCGGGGCGGAATCGCTAGAATAAAGGGTTTAACCGTCTCGGCAGGCGGACACTGCCGGATCTCCCCAGGACTTGCCAAAGAACAATAAGTTGGGGGACTGCGCGATTTTCGCGGCGAACCCGCCGGTTCGAGGAAAACGGGACTGTCCCCCTCGCAAACCGCCAAGTTATTTTCTTCCCAAGTGCCAGGGAGTTTGCATAAGGAGCTGAAAAGCGGTGCAGATCAACATTTCCACGCGGCATGGGCATGTGAGCGACGAAACGCAGGACAAGATCAAGGAGAAGCTGGAGAAACTGACTCGCCTGTACGATCGCCTTTCTGCAATTGAACTGATCGTGGACCTGGAGCATCGCGATGCGCCCAACGTGGATCTGAAGGTCTCGGCCAAGCACAAGCACGATTTCGTGGCTGTGAGCCGCTCATTGGAACTGATGGCGGCGATTGACGAGGTGGTCGAGAAGATGGAACAGCAGTTGCGCAAATATAAGCAAAAGGTTCAGGACCGACATCGAACGATGGGGCATCGGCCGGCCGAGCCCCCCGAGGATCTCGGCCCGACAACGTCGTAAGGGAGAATCCGCGCATGAAGTTTGCCGATTTTATCAGCCGTAAAGCGATCCGCGCCGACTTGACGGCGACGGACAAAGAAGGCGCCATTCGCGAAATGGTGCAGGCCCTGGCCGATGCGGGAAGCGTCGATCACAAGGAGTTCGAAAGCGTTGTGAAGGCCATCCTGAAACGGGAAGAGCTCGGCAGCACGGGCATCGGTCGGGGCGTGGCGGTTCCACATACGAAGCACCCCAGTGTCGACCGCCTCGTAGGCACGGTCGCCGTCAGCAGCGCCGGGGTGGATTTCGCCAGCTTGGACGGGGAAACAGTACACCTGTTCTTCCTGCTGATCTCGCCGCCCGACCGGCCCGGCGACCATCTCCGCGCGCTGGAAAACATTTCGCGCCAATTGCGCGACGACACCTTCTGCCGCTTCCTGAAGCAAGCCAAGAAGGCGGAGGACATCCTGTTGCTGTTGGACGAAGCCGACACCAATCAATTCGGATCCTGAACTGATTGTGTGAGCGGTTGGCAATGATACGATCCGTTTTCGATTGCTGTGGTTGGAATCATTTCAAACCGCGCAGAGTATGAACCGCGGCGCGGGCGCGCCGGCTGCGAAAGTTGTCATGGGCGCATCCGTTGCAAGGCGAACCGTGGTCGTGACCAACCGGCTGGGGATCCATGCCCGCCCCGCCGTCCTGATCGTGACCCTGGCGCGGCAGTTCAACGCCGCCATAACCCTGATCAAGGACAACATGCGGGTGGAAGCCACCGAGGTGCTGCAAGTCCTCTCCTTGGGCGCAGGACAGGGCCAGCAGTTGGAACTGGAAGCCAGCGGGGCCGATGCCCCGCAGGCCCTGGATGCCATGGAACAGTTGTTCATCCATAAGTTCGACGAGGAATAGAAGGGGCTGGGGGGGCGGAAATGGCACGATTTCCCGGCAGGAATGAGACCCTGTGAGTTTGCAGGACGGATTGCCAATCCGTCTTGCGAAACGTCGACGAGGAAGACGCGACCGGCATAAGAGCATGCAGAAGCTACAAGGAATCGCCGTATCGCCGGGAGTGGCGATCGGCGAAGCGCTGGTGATGGACAACGAGGGATTTCGCATCCCGCGGCGGTTCGTTTCGCGCGATGCGGTCGACGAGGAGTTGGAGCGGCTGGACAAGGCCATCAACGCGGCCTCGGCGGAAATCGGCAGCCGTCGCGCGGCCGTGGCCGCCGAGTTGGGGGAGCAGTACGGGGCCATCTTCCAGGCCCATCAATTGATGCTGGAAGACGCCCGGCTCCGCAGCGAGTTGGAGGACGTGATCCGCAATCGCCACTACTCGCCCGAGTACGCCGTCAGCCGCACCCTGCGCCGCTACGCCCAGGTGTTTCAACGCCTGGAGAGTCCGCACCTGGCCGAGCGGGCCAACGACATCTTCGACATCGAAAAGCGGCTGCTCCGCCACCTCCTGGGGCACCGTCGGGAAGGGATCTCGCACCTCACCTCGCCGGTACTCGTGCTGGCCCACAACCTGACCCCCAGCGAGACGGCCAACCTCGATCGCCGCTTTGTGCGCGGTTTTGTCACCGAAGTGGGCGGTCCGGGCAGCCATACGGCGATCGTGGCCGAGGCCCTGGAGATCCCGGCCGTGGTCGGCACCGGACCGTTCCTGGCCGACGTCTCCGGCGGCGACCTGGTGATTATCGACGGCGACAAGGGGCTGGTCATCCTGCAGCCGGACGAGGCAACGCTGGACCACTACCGGCACGAAGTGGAAGACATCCGCACCCTGGCCACGCGGCTGGAGACGCTGCGCGATTTGCCGGCCATGACCGCCGACGGGGTGCGGCTGGACTTGTACGGCAACATCGAGTTCCCTTACGAAGTGCAGAGTTGCCTGGACCGCGGGGCCGACGGCGTGGGCCTGTACCGCACCGAGTTCCTCTACTTGGGGAGCGAGATCGAACCCACCGAGGAGGTCCATTTCCAGGCCTATTCGCAAGTCGTCGAGGCGATGGGCGCCAAGCCGGTGACGATCCGCACCTTCGACCTGGGCGCCGACAAGGTGCCGCACCTGCCGCCGCCGGAAGACGAGCGCAACCCCTGCTTGGGATTGCGCAGCATTCGCCTGGCCTTGCGGCACCTGACCATGTTCCGCACGCAGTTGCGCGCCGTGCTCCGCGCCAGTGTGCTGGGCAACGTGCAGGTCATGTTCCCCCTGGTCTCCACGCTCCTGGAACTGCGGCAAGCGAAAATGGTGCTGGCCGACGTCATGGAAGACCTTGACGAGCACGGCACCTCCTTCAACCGCAATCTGCCCGTGGGCATGATGGTCGAGGTGCCGTCGGCCGTCATGATGATCGATCGCTTCGTGGAGGAGGTCGATTTCCTCAGCATCGGCACCAACGACCTGATCCAGTACACCCTGGCCGTCGACCGCAGCAACAAAGACGTCGTGGGCCTGTACAACCCGGTCGATCCGGCCGTGCTGAAGCTCATTTCCATGACGATCGAGGCGGCCCGCCGCAAGGGCCTGCCCGTCGCCATGTGCGGGCAGATGAGCGGCAATCCCATCTACACCATGCTGCTGCTGGGCCTGGGCCTGCGGCAGTTCAGCGTTTCGCCCAGCGCCGTTCCGGAGATCAAGCACGTCTGCCGGCACGTGGCCATTGCGGAGTGCGAGGCGATCGTCCATCGCGTGGCAACCCTGGAAAACGCCCGCGACATCAAGAATTACCTGCGCGAGGAACTCAAGAAACGCATCCCCGGCGTCGGGGAATAAGCGAACCAGAAGTTTGCAGAATTACGGGAGGTTCCCACGATAAGTCCCCCTCTCCCTCCGGGAGATGGATGGGGTGAGGGGACTTGAACCGGCGTTTTGCAGAACCCTGGATCGAACAAACGAATCACCAGAAGATTCCGCCACTGGAAGTTTTGGCGGAGAAAGTTTTACTCGAACCTATGGTTCGACCACGAGTACGCATTCGATTTTCCAAGCAGGGCGACCTGCGCCTGATCGGACATCGGGACCTGATGCGGTGCCTGGAGCGGCTCTTTCGCCGCTGCCGTGTGGCCCTGGGCATGAGCCAGGGCTTTCATCCCAAGCCGCGCATGACGTTCCCCTTGGCGTTGGCGGTCGGAATCGAGGGCTGCGACGAAGTCATGGAGTTGGAACTGGCCGAGACGATCAGCGCCCAAGCGCTCTTGGCTCGGCTGGCGCCGCAGGCCCCGCCCGGGTTGCGGTTCCTCTCAGCGGAAGTGCTGCCGCCGGGCAGCCCCAAGGCTTCCATCCGCAGCGCCTGCTACGAAGTGCCGCTGCCGCCGGATCGCATCCCGGGCGTCGAAGAGCGGGTCGCACGGCTGTTGGCCGCCGACCGCTACGCCTTTCGCCGTCCGCATCGCGAGACGAGCGTCGATCTCCGGGCTTGCCTGGAGGAGTTGGCGCTGCGGGAAGGTCGGCTCCAGATGCGGTTGCGGACCGGCCCCGGGCCGACCGTCGGGCCGCGCGACGTCCTCAGTGCCCTGGATCTGGCCGACGTGGAACGCGCGGGCGTGCATGTCACGCGCACCGCTATGGAGCTCAACGCTTGACGCACGGAGCAGCCCTTGCCCGAGAAACGCCGATCGAATGCCGCTTGCCGGTCTTGCCGAACAAGAAGGCGACAACATGAAAGAAGAGATGCTGATCAACGTCTCGCAGCCGGAAGAGTGCCGGATTGCGGTCATGGAGGATGGGGTCCTGGAAGAGCTCTACGTGGAGCGAACCGGCCAGAACAGTTACGTGGGCAATATCTATAAAGGGGTGGTGGTCAACCTGGAGCCGAGCATCCAGGCGGCCTTCGTGGACTTTGGCGTGGGCCGCAACGGCTTCCTGCACATCAGCGACGTGGAGCCGCAATACTTCCGCCAGGGCGGCTACGATCCCGACAAGCCCGTGGGACCGCCGGGCGCGCGTCGCGTGCCGCGCGAGGAGGCCAACGACAACGAAAACGACAACGGCAACAGCAACGACGACGTCGAAGAAGGGCTGGAAGACGAGCCGCCGCGGCAGCGCCCGGGGCGCGTCGGCGCCCGACCCCGTTTCAAGCCGCCCATCCAGGAGATCCTCCGCCGCGGCGACGAAGTCCTCGTGCAAGTCATCAAGGAGGGGATCGGCACCAAGGGGCCCACGCTCTCCACCTACATCAGTATTCCCGGCCGATACCTGGTGCTCATGCCCGCCCTGGGCCGCATCGGCGTGTCGCGGAAGATCGAAGACGAAGACACGCGCCGCCGGCTGCGCGACATCATGCTCGAGCTCAACCCGCCCCGGGGCGTGGGCTTCATCGTCCGCACCGCCGGCTCGGACCGCTCCAAGCGCGAGCTGTCGCGCGACCTGGCCTACCTGCTGCGGCTGTGGAAAGTGATCGTGCGGCGGATCAAGAAACTGCCCGCCCCCGTGGACATCTACCAGGAAAGCGACATGATCATCCGCACCATCCGCGACATCTTCACCGCGGACGTGGACACCATCTACATCGACGAGAAGTCGGCCTACGAGCGGGCCCGCGAGTTCCTGCAACTGGTGATGCCGCGGTACGTGAGCCGCCTGCAATTGTACGAAGGCAAGGAGCCGCTGTTCTACAAGCATCACCTCGACGAAGAGATCGCGCGGATCCACCAGCGCACCGTGCCCTTGAAGGCTGGCGGCTCGATCGTCATCGATCAGACCGAAGCCCTGGTGGCGATCGACGTCAATAGCGGCAGTTTCCGCGCCGAAGACAACGCCGAGGAAACCGCCTACCAGATGAACATCCTGGCGGCCAGGGAGATCGCCCGGCAAATCCGCCTCCGCGACCTGGGCGGCGTAATCGTCAACGATTTCATCGACATGCACAAGGAGAAGCACCGCCGGGCCGTGGAACGGGCCCTGCGCGACGCCGTGAAGCGCGACCGGGCCCGCACCAAGATCCTCCGCACGAGCCCCTTCGGCCTGGTCGAGATGACCCGCCAACGGATCCGTCCCAGCCTGAAGCGCAGCGCCTACACCGACTGCCCCTGCTGCCGGGGCACCGCCGTGGTCAAAACGCCGGAGAGCATGGCGATCGACGTGGTGCGGTTGTTGATCGTGGCCGCCCAGCGGCCGCAGGTCGAGCGGGTGACGGTGACCGTGGCCCCGGCGGTGGCCGACTACCTGAACAATCGCAAGCGGCACGAACTGGCCCGGCTGGAGAACGAAGGCGCCATGACGGTGCAAGTCCTGCCCGAAGAAGAGGCCGGCCCGGAGCACCTGGCGATCCAGTGCCGCGACGCCGAGAACCGGGAAGTGAAATTCCCCTAACCGTCAGAAGTTGAAACTGGGACGCGGCTAGTATTGGCAACGCTCGAAAATAACTAAATCAAACGCCGCATCGGGGAAGGGAACCGTGGGGAAATTGGCGACGCGGAGATCGGCGGCTGGACCGATGCGATGCCGAGCGTACTCGATAGCAGTTGGACTGGAGTCGAAGCCAGAGCAGGCAAAGCCCTCCTGCACGAAAAATGCCAGATTGTTTCCAGCACCGCAGCCAAGCTCAAGGATATGAATCTCACTTCTGATAGCTTCACCTCCTCCAGGTAGTGCGCCCTATCTGCTGGTCCGTCGAGTTTCTTGCGGCTCGGCCGGAGCGTTGGACCGGATCTTTACCCCATACATGTCGGCCACCTCCTTCACAAACGATTGGTGTCTGGCCGGGGCCGCATCGTGCCACCGTTGCAGGTAAGCCGCGAACGTCTCGCCCTCGGGGGCCCGCGTGCTGTTGAGCCAGCGGACCGCCTCCCAGCGCTGGGGCCGCTCCTCGAAAAGCTGAAGAAATACGATCGCCATCGCCCCGTTCAACTCGCGCAAGCAGGGCTCCTTCTGCAGCTCGGCCTTGTGGGCCAGGTAGAAGGCGGGCAGGCCCTTTTCGTAGATCTCGTGCATCTTCTCGCGCTTGCGGACGACGTCATCCGCGTAGTCCCGCAACGAGTCGCGATAGTCCTTCCAGTTGGCGTACGGAGGCGACTCCCTCCACGACCGCGCCATGGCCCGCATGACGAACAAGGAGGCCGTCTCGCAGAGCGTCTCCTCGAACCACTTGTTCCCCTCGTAACCCTCCTTGTAACCGCACAGGATGTGGCAAAGCTCATGGGCGAATTGGTAGGAGTATTGCGACCAGTAGGTCTTCCCCGTATCCAAGCGGACGACGATCTCGCCGCGATCGTTTCGCTGGAAGAGGGTGATCGGCCCGTTGTGGCCGCGGGTCACGACGATCGGCTCGATCGCGTAATCCGGGAAGAACTGCCACAACTCCCGGCCGGCCGAATCGAGCACTGCCCGGATGTCGGCCTCGCTGGCGTCGAATCCGGCCACCTCGACACGATAGGCCGGCGGCGAGGCGGGCGAGCGGCCTGCAGCTTGGGCATGACAGCGCCAGGCGAGCACGTGCAACAGGATCAGCAGGCAGCAGAGCATGATCGGCCGGCGGTGCATGACGGACTCTCCTTCGGGTGATCTTGAGGACAATGCTACGGGTCTGTGCAACTTGAGTTTACGGGTGCCACGGTTGGCTTGTCCAACCGTGTTTCCGGCACTGCTGGGCAAGCCGGGCACCGACCGGAGGTTGGTCGTGGCACCCAACCGGTAATTTCAAAATGGACAGACGGCTATGGGCCCAGGATCAAATCGCCCACGGTGTCAATTCGCTTGCTTTGAACGTCGCCGAACCAGCCCATGAAGCCGACGCGGCCGAGGCCGTCGTCCTCGTTGAGCACCACGCACAGCCCGAGGTTCGCGCCCATGGCCGGCTGGAACGGGGCCACCCGCGACCAGGGAATGGCCAACTCATAGGTCATGTCGCCGCGCTCGGCGCCGGCGCGTCTGCCGCAGAGGATGACGTCTTTGACTTGGCCTTCCGGGGCGCGCGAGTCGGCCGACAGGTAACACCAGACTTGCGGGCCCTTGCTCGTGATCGCCGCGGCGATGTCGTACTTGCCCGGCTTCTCCAGGGCCTCGCGGGCAGGGTCAACCATGAACTGCAGGCCGTCGCCGGCCCAGAGATCGCCATCGACCTTGTTGTTGGCGAACACGTCGTCCAGCACCTTCACGCCCACGTACAGGTACTTGTCGTCCCACAGAAACTGCACCGTGCCGGAAAGGTCCGACTTGCCCTTCCACTGGGTCTTTTGCCGGTCGTAGGCAAAGTACTGCCGCGCCTCGTTGATGTTCTGGACCGGGGCGCGCTTCCAGTCGGCCTCGGCCATCGAACCGTCCAGCTTGATCGGCGCGCGGGCCCGCGGCACGGCGGCAAAACCGGCCACGGGCCGCTCGTTGACCACCGTCCGGCCCGACGAGTCGCTGACGCCGGCCTTGACGCGATAGACGGTCAAGGGATCGATCCCGGCCAGGGGAACCACGATCTCCGCGACGCCCTTGCCCTCAAGGGTCTTGGTGCCTTCCGCGACATCGGCAAAGTACGCGCTGGTGGTCGTGAAGCCGCCGAATTCCCCGTTCATCGGGGAGATCTCCCCGGTCAAGGCCAGACGCCACGTGACGTCCTGCTTTTCGGCGGCATAGTTCCGGATCAGCAGGCGCACGCCCGCCGGCTTGTCGCCGGTCGCCACAACGGGCAGCAACCGTGTGGCGACGCGCCCGGTCACCGGCAGCCGCGCGTGGAGTTGGCCCGCGCCCCCGTTGAGCTTCACCATCAGGTCGCACTCGCGGGCGCTGCTGTTCTCGGGAACGCGGACGGTAAAGGCGAGCCGGGCCGCGCCGGCGGCATCCTTCGTTGCCGCGCCGCGCTGGATGGCCCAGAACGCCGGCCCGATCAATTCCACGTCCTGCTCCGCCACGCCATCGAGCGAGACCGTCAAGCTGCTCGCTCCGCCTTTGATGATGCCCTCGGGAAGCGACGCGATGCGCGCCGCGGGCGTTCCCAGGCGATCGGGCAGTTGCCCGGCGGCGCACTGGTAGAGCAGCAACACGGGGTCCTCACTGACGGTCAGCGTCAGCCCCTTGCCGCCGGCGTCCAGTTCGCTCCGCCGCCCGTCGATGGCAATGAGCGTTGCCTTGCCGGCGCCGGGCAGGGGAAGCAGAACGTCGGCGCGGCCTTTATCCTTCCACAGCACTTCCAGGCAGCGATTGTCGCGGTCGCGGAAGAGGAAGGCGCGGGCGCCTCCCTCATACGTCTTCTGTGCCGCGAACTTCTTGATCGAGAGGCCGTTGACCATGTTGTAATAGGCAACGGCGTCGAGCTTGGGGCAGTAGCGGCTGTAGCGGGCGTCAAAGATATTGTGCGCTTCGCTGGAACTGCCGGCCAACTTGGCGTCGCCGTCGGGATACAGAAGGTCGAACCAGCAGATGTTCTGCCCGCCGGAGGCGAAAAACAATGTCAGCTTCTTCACCAACGTGGCCGCCACGGCCTGGCGAACCATGCCCTGGCTGTTCAGACCGATTTCGGTGGACCAGATGGGCTTCTTGCCGCCATACTTGGCGAACAGCTTCTCGTAGGTCTCGAATACCCCGGGAATGGCCGCCCAGTCTTCGTAGGCATGGAAGTCGACGACGTCGCAGTAGTTCTGGAACCCGTTCTTGAAGTACTCTTCCACCGGCCCCATCGAACTGGCGATGACGATGATGCTCGGATCGACCTTCTTGACCTCTTCGTAGATCGCCTTGTACGCCGCGATGTTCGCCTTGACGCGCTCCGGGTTCAGCGGCGGTTCGTTCCCCAGGTCGATCATCAGCGGACGGATCTTGCCGTACTTCTCGATCCAGTTTCGCACGCCCTGCCGCAGCGCCTTCTCGTCGTACTTTTCCCAGCCGGGGTCGTGGTGCTCGATGGCAGACGCCGCCGACCCGGTCAGCACGCCCATGCCCAGCTTCTCGCACAACTCGATTGTGGGAGCATAGGGCGCATAGGGAGGCTCGGCCGGCCAGCCGCCCCAGATGCCGCAGATGCGGACGCCCAGGCGGTCGCTCAGGTAGAAGCACTCGCCGATGCGGTTGTCCCAACTGCGGCTGGTGAACGGGATTTCGGCCGGCTTGTATTTCTTGGTGGCGGCCGGAGGCAGAATCGCCAGCGAGGTGTAGTTGTGGAAGGGCTCGTCGCCTTCGCGAAAAATGTCGGCGTGCAACTCGTAGTAGCGGCCGGTCTCCAGCCCCGCGCCGCCCAGGTCGATCTCGGCATCATAGACGTAGTTCTTGCCCTCGCGCCGCGGCGGACCCAGCGCCATTTCCGCCGCGGGACCTTGTTCCGCGCCCCAGTAATCGCGGACCACATACGACACTTCCTTCTGTTTCTCATCGAGGGCCTTGGTGGCCACCACCGTGATCTTCACCGTCCGCTTGTCCTC
>JBEKZQ010000370.1:0-6377 GCA_049509675.1 Thermoguttaceae bacterium
CGATTATTTCCTCCGGCAGTTCTCCGCCCAGCACGGCAAGCAACTCAAAGGCATGTCGGCGGCGGCCAGGCATCGGCTGCTGAGTTACGAGTGGCCGGGCAACGTCCGCCAGCTTCGCAACGTGGTCGAGAGCATGGTGGTGGTCGATTACGACGGCCTGCTGGACCTGGACGATCTGCCCGAAGAACTGGCCGGGCCGCCGGAGCACGCCCACGAGCCGGCTTCCTGTTCGCTGATCGCTCTGGTGGGCAGGCCGCTGGACGAAATCGAGAAGCTCTTCATTTCCGAGACCCTGCGGGTGACCGGCGGCAATCGCGAAGTCGCCGCCAGCAAGCTGGGCATCGGCGAGCGGACGCTTTATCGAAAGATCAAGGAGTATGGGCTGTAGGGGATGGGTGAGTTTTCAGTTTTCAGTTTTCAGTTTTCAGTTTTGAGATTTCAGTTTTGAGATTTGAGATTTGAGATTTGAGATTTACGGAAGGGCGGCAAAATTCCGCAAAATCCGCAGCCCGTCGGCCTGGCTCTTCTCGGGGTGAAACTGCGTGGCGTAAAGGTTCTCGCGCCAGATCATCGAGCAGAACGGCTTGCCGTAGTCGGTCTCGGTGGCAATGACCCGGGCATCTGCCGGCGCCACGTAATACGAGTGGACGAAGTACACGTAGGTGCCCTCGGCCAGCCCGTCGAGGATCGGCGCCGGCCGCCGCACGGCCAACTGGTTCCAGCCCATGTGCGGCACCGAATATCCCTTGGGCAGATCGAAGCGCACGACATCGCCGCCGAGCACGCCCAGCCCCTGGTGCCGACCGTTCTCGTAACTGACGTCGAAGAGCAGTTGCAGGCCCAGGCAGATGCCCAGGAACGGCTTTTGGGAATCGATGGCCGCCAACACCGGTTTGACCAGTCCCCGGCTGCGCAGCTCGGCCATGGCGTCCTCGAAGGCCCCGACGCCCGGCAGAACCACCTTGGCGGCGGCCGCCACGACCGCCGCATCGCTGGTGACGACCGCCTCGTGCCCGACCTTCTCGAAGGCCTTTTGCACGCTGCGCAGGTTGCCCATGCCGTAATCGATGATGGCGATCATTTCACTCGGGCCGAATCACTTCGCCTCCCGCGATGGTCAGCATCGCCTCAAACGTCTTGGGATCGACGCTCCTGGCGATCAACCGTACCGAGCCGTCGGCAAACAGGACGTTGAATCCGTTCGGATGCGCGCGACCCAGGCCGGCCAGCGGGTGCTGGGGATCGAATTGCCAGTCCTCGGGCTTGGTCCAGATCACGGCATGATCGTCGTCGGCCTCCACGACCATGATCGTGTTCGACGTGCCGTCGCGGATGTCCATCGGTCTACGGCCCTTCTCGCCCTCGAACATCAGCCCCTTGCCGCACACCGCCAGATAGTGGGCCATGCCGGGCCGGGGCGGGACGCTGGGGTTGGCGTACAGCTTCGGCATGAGCGGGATCAACGTCTTGTTGTGCTCGCTGTCCCACGGCTCATCGAGGTGGAATTGCTTATAGAGCGGGCCTTCCTCGATGTACGGCAGCATGTGGACCCGCCAACTCAACAGCGGTTTGCCTTGCTTGTCGAAATTTGCACGTGCCGTAAACGTGCCGCGGGTGCTCAGGTCGTTTTGCAACGCCAGGCCGATCTGCCTCAGGTTGTTCAAGGACGAAGCGCGCCGCGCGGCTTCGCGCGCCGCCTGCACGGCGGGCAGCAGCAGGCCAATGAGGATGCCGATGACCGCCACCGAACCCATCTGGCCGTTCCCCCGGCCCTTGGTCGAGAGCGAAAGTGTGTTGCCTTGGCGCACGGGGCGGAAGACCTCGAACATCCGGCCGCTCACGCGCTCGAGGTACTTGGCCCCCGCCTGTTCCACCGGATCGCCGCTGGCCGCCTGTTTGGCGACCTCGGCCAGCATGGTTTGACGGGCAAGCTTCAACAGTCGATCCACGAGATCTTCGAGTTGCTTGGCGGCGGCCTCGTCTTCCGCCCGAACGGTAAGCGAGATGTCCGCGCCGCGCAGGTTGACCTTGGCCGCCACGTAATTCACCAGTTCCGGCACCTTCTCGACCCCGGCCAAGGGCGGCGGGATGGGAACCTGCGCCAGGGGCATCGCAATCAGCGGCCGAAGCGGCTCGACCAGCACGGCCGCCAGCAGGTCGGGCGGCTGTGTAACGCGGCCCAACATGCGGCTCATCTTGCCTTCCTTGGGGTTCGCCTGGTTGGCCAGCATCTTCCGCAGCAGCTCATCGGTGCCCACGATCAAGGTGCGGTCGTCGGCCAGGAAGATGCTCGGGTCCATAGGCGTCTGGCCCTTGCGGTAGGTCTTGCCCCCCAATTCGGCCTCGGTGGTCCGTTGTTGCAGCGGCATGAGGATCGGTCCCGGACCCAGCGGGCTTGCCATGTGGAGCACGACGGCCGCGCCCGGCGGGCCGGCCTGCGGCGGTTCCACGATCAGCATCGCCTGTTCGATCTCGACCGGGTCGATGCCAAGTTCCTTCTTCCCCAGCGCTGAAAGGACCTCGATCGGCAGCAACTCCATCTCGGGCGCTGTCAGCACGCGACGTGGGAAAGCGGCCGCCGCCGCCACGGTCTCGGGCGTGACGTGCCCGAGATCCAGCGTCGCGCTGCCGGCCGCCGTCGTTTGCCCGATCGCGGCCTGCCCGATCGTCACCGCCTGTTGTGCATACACCATGGACGGCGAGACCGTCATCGTCACCGCCAGAATCCACGAGATCACGGCCCGGTACTTGCGAAACATGGCGTTCCTCCCTCGATGAATGTGTCTTAGTATTGCAGGGGCTGACTAGCCCGAAGCGCTAGCGAGGGTCGCGCCGCGACGAAGATCCCTCGCTTGCGCTTCGGGCTTGTGTGGATTTTCCGATAAAGCCAGCATAACCGCGAGTCTACCGCATTGGCAGGTGAAGTCAAGCCGGCGGCGGAACTGCAAAGTGCGCGAAGTCTTCCACCCGTCGGTAAATTCCGCACACTAGCCCGAAGCGCCAGCGAGGGATTTGCGGCAATTCTCCCTCGCTGGCGCGTCGGGCTAGTGTCGCAAATCGCAACTTTGCGGTTCTCCCGCGGTGCCGCCGGGCGTGAACCGTCTACCCTTTTCGCTCCGGGTAGACGACCAGTTCCACGCGGCGGTTGCGCTGCTTGCCGGCGGGGGTGGCGTTGGAAACGACCGGCCGATTGGCCCCGTAGCCGACCACGAAGAGTTGATCGGCGCGGAATCGGCCGCCGGAGAGCAAGGCGTTGTAGACCGTCATCGCCCGGGCCACCGACAACTCGTGGTTGCTGCGATACTGGCCGCCCAGCACCGGGTCGCTGTCGGTGTGTCCCTCGATGCCGATGATCTGATCGGGATAGCTGCGGCGGATTTCGGCGGCCGCGTCGGCCAACAGGTTGGCCGCCCCCGATTGAAGCTGGCTGCCCCCGGCCTCGAACAGCCGGCTGCCGGGCAGTTCCACGCGGATCACGTCGCCGTCGCGGCGGACGTAGGAGTCCGCAGTGTGGAGCACCGGCAGGGTTTGCAGGAAGCTGTTATTCGGATTGATCGTCACGCCGCCCTGCCGCTGCAGCGACGCGGTGAGGGCCTCGGCCTTCTTTTCCACGTTCTGCTTCTCGCCCTGGAGTTGGGCCAATTGGGCCGTGACGCCCCGGAGCTGTTCGCGCAGGGCGGCCAACTGGTCCTCGGCCACTTTGGCCTGCTGCCTGGATTGCGCCAGCAGTATGTGAACTTCCTGGTCGTCGCGGTCCAACGCGGTGGCCTTATCCCGGAGCTGCTGATTCTGGCCGGTCAAGGCCGCCTGTTGCTGTTGGAATTGCGACAATTGGCCCTTCATCACCATCGGATTATCGGCACAGCCGGCCGCGGCCGCGAGGGCCCAGACCACTAGTGCCCCGACCGACATGAGATGACGGCTGCCACGGTTGGCTCGCCCAACCGTGTTTCCAGCACTGCTGGACAAGCCAGCAGTGGCACCCAACGTGTCAACCAAGCACGGTTGGGGCCCTAGCCATGACACCCGTCTGGAATGTGGCACGGCACAACGCCTCCTGAACCAACAGCGCAGCGATACAGTCGCCGGGGCGCTTGCGGTCCCTGTACTACGAACGCCAAAGATCGTGAAGTTCTTCACAAAGAGCAGCCACCAACGGGAGCGGACCAAAAAGGACCGAGCGGCAGCTCGCATTGGCCGGCGGCCCTGCCGCCCTTTGGATAAGTCGGTTTTTCGAGGACCTAACTCGACAAGTGACGCGGATGGTAGCACCCACCCGCGAGACCCGCAAGGCCAGTTCTAGGAGTTATACTTGCATAGCACCGTCATAAATGGCACATTCTCTCTTCCAGTCCGTGACCGACCTGGACGCCGGGGCCGACCTGCTGCGGCGCCGGCGGTATGGCGTGATCGAGATTGCCGACGGGCAGCTCCGCCGCGTGCTCCTGCGGCCGTGGCCCAAAATCGCCTCGATGCCCGAGATCCTCCTCTGGGGGCGCTGGTATCATCGCTACTACCCGGGCGACTGTGTCCGACTGTACTACAACCAGCCCCGGCGGTTTCCCAACTTTCTGGCTGTAACCTATGTGGTGTCGGCGGCAGGGGGCAGCTTCGCGTCGGTGTGCCGAGCCCAGGCAGTCTTGCACGAGATCGCACGCATCAAGCAGAGCGACGCCCTGTTGTGCGACGTGGGCAATTGGCGGATTTCGCGCAAGATGCTCGCCCGATGGGGCTGGGAGCCGCATTGCCCCTCCCCCTGGCATAGGCACTACATCAAGCGCTTCTACGGCAGCTATCCGCTCTACGGCGGACAGAGGTTGTGAATCTTTCCACCTCGCACGTTTGCGCACAAGATGCAGGGGGAACGTGCCCTCACCCCGGCCCTCTCCCGGAGGGAGAGGGGGACTTCACGCCCGGGATCCGTGGCACTTCTTGAACTTCTTGCCGCTGCCACAAGGGCAAGGATCGTTGCGGCCCACCTTCAGTTGCCGATTGCGGATGGGCTCGGGTTTGTGGTCGGTCTGCGTGCCGTCGATGGCCGCCTGTTGCTGCTGGGCGATCTCGCTGGCCGCCGGCGCTTCGCGGTGGACCGCCTCGGCCCCGGTCCAGGTGGAGCCGACGAAGCCCTCGTCGAGTTGTTCCATGCGGAAGATCAGATCGGTCACCCGCTCGCCGATCGATTCCCACATCTGTTCGAAGGCCCGCATCCCCTCACGCTTGTATTCCACTTTCGGATCGACCTGGGCATAGCCGCGCAGCGAGACGCTGCTGCGCAGGTGGTCCATGACCAGGAGGTGGTCCTTCCAGGCGCTATCCAACAGTTGCAGGACCAAGGAGCGTTCCATTTTCTGCATCTCGGGCCGGAACTTTCCCTCGACGGCCGCCGTGAGATGGTTTTTCAACACTTCCGGCTTCATCCGCGCCATCTTCTCGACCGGCAGCGGGTACTGGAACTCTTGCGACAGCCAGTCCGAAAGTGCTTGCAATCGCCCATCGTCGGCCGCGTCGCGGAGCAATTGGGTCGAGAGCGGCTGGCCGTTGCCGAGTTGTTCGAGCCGTGCCTGGCAGGCGTCCAGGGCCTGGGTGATGCAGTCGGCATGGCGGCGGCTCTGCTCGATGAGCAAGGCGCGGATCTCGTCGCGCTGTTTGTTTCTGAGGTCGTCCAGGTCCAGGTCGACGTGGAACCGCTGCCGGGCCCAGGCGACCAGTTCTTCGCGATCGTAGCGCTTGTGGCCGCTTGGATCGCGGGTGGTGAAATGGTACAGCCCGGCCATGACCGGGTACTCGGCCTCCTTCTCGTGATAAGCGGCGGCGGCCCGCTGGCGGATGATCTCCTTGAAGGCCTCGGGCGCGAGGTCCCGCACCTCGTCCAGCGGCAGGTCGATGCCGAACTTGTACTTCACCCAGGCGCAGGCCGCTTGCAGACCGTAATCGGGCTCGAGAAACACCCGGCCGGCGCCCAGATCGACCTTGCGGATGGCCACGCGGGCCTTCTCCAGGAGGAACTCGGAGGCCCCTTCCCGGCCGACCTGCTTCACGTCGCGATCGCGCAGGCTCAGGTTCCAGCGGCCGTTGGCCATCTTGGCCAACGCTTCCCAGTTCCACTCGCGGGTGTCGACGTCGTCGGGCAGGTTCTCGTCGATGGCGTCGAGCACCTGGCCCTCGACCTTCCGCTCGGCCTGGTCCAAGGCGTAAAGCTGGGCATCGTTGAAATCCATGCCGCGGAAGTCGCGGGCGTCGAACTCCACGCCGAACTCCTTGCTCGACCACTTGGCGAAGGTTTCCGTGCCATAGTCCCGGGCCAGGCACTGGTCCAGATGGCGGTCGATCTCCTGGTCGATCATGGCCAGGACGAGTTGTTTGCAATGGGCGCCTTC
>JBEKZQ010000371.1:0-6371 GCA_049509675.1 Thermoguttaceae bacterium
AGCAAGAAGGTCTTCACTACAACACCTTGCGGCCAAAGAAACGCCATCGCCATTGGACTTACATTCACGGACCGGCCCAAATCATTGCATTTTCCCGCGCAACAGCGTAACTTGGGCTAACCTGGAGGCCGCTGACTTTCAAGAAACCGCTGCACATTCGCCCAAATCCGGCCAATTCGATCGCGGCGGGGCTTCTTTATCTGAAATGCCAGTTGCCGAAGTCGGCAACCCCCGCATCTTTTCAGAGAGACGGCGTCTGGTTCTCCCATCCCGACCGGAAATCTAGTACGGATGCCGCGCGGGACACGGCTGTAACCGTCCCTAACCGTCCCATCTGCCAGCATGCTCGCGAAAGCAGCGCTCAGGCATACCCCAAAACACCGTCCCTAACCGTCCCTAATGGGCGTCTCCGGAACTGGCCGGCGGCAGAGGGGACGCGGTGGCACCGCAAACAAAGGCCAATTTGGGCCGCAGGCGGGCAGGCGGGTACGAAGGGGCCAACTGGCTTGAGATCGCCGCACAGCGGGGCACGTGGGGCCGCACGAAGGCCCAACAGGGGCTGGCCGTGGCGGTGCCAGCGAGGCGATGGCGGCAGAAGGAACCTTTCCCGGGAAATGATTGGCAAACCGTCGCGATCTGTGGCCAGTGCGAAGCAGGCACGGCGGTGGTGGGCACATGGTGAAAGGCAGCAGGCCGTGGCATGGGAACGTCGCTGCCAGGAACGGCGGCTGGATGATCAGGGCGACACACGGCCGCTCGAAAGCAGACGACCGTACCGCGTTTGTGACGTAGAAGGCCACCAGGCCAAGGAAGATGACGCTGCAGTGGAAAGCCGTGCTGGGAGAGCATTGCAAGGCAGCCGCTACAGGTCGACCGACAAGCAAGCCTGAAGACAGGAGCCTGGAAAGCCCAGACTGTTGCATCAAGTGCGCCACCGCTGTCGTCTTCGGCACATTGCACTGAGCCTGCGTCGGTGAGGCACGCGAATGGCACTAGCTTAAGCTTCCGGCTATCCGTTTCGCCGTTGGCGTCCGGTGAACAGTGGCCGTAGCGTGGCTCCTGCGGCGGCCCCGGCGCGCTGGACAGTTTTTGGGTAAAGTTAAGGTGTGCTGTTTTGTGGTCGACTAGCGGCCCGCAACACCATCGCATTGTGATCCTGCTCATGCGGCGTGCCTGAGGGTGTCTTTGTTCGAGGGTAAGAGCGACAAACGATAATGCCGTTGGGCATTGCGACACGGTCGACTCGGCAGAAAGAGAGAGAACCGCCATTGGACGTTTGCGACTTTGCAAGGCGCGCACTAGAACCATTTGGATCGGTGCTGCGGCAGCTTGGCAATATGTCGAGGTTGCGTTAGCCTGGCGGCCGGCTTCGGGCGTCGTTTGCGTGCCCGCGGTTCCCAGCGTCCGGGCCGATCGCCTACGCGGTGGTAAGCAATGGTGGTCAGCATCGCATCAATCAACAACCCGCGATCCTCGGGCTGGGCAGCTTCAATCTTCGGAGCAAAGGCAGTCAGGGCTTGCTTGGCTCCTTTGAAACTCACCTTGCGAGGTTCGATATCGTTCTCGTTGGCGGCAACGGCCATGACCGTGCGGAGTAAGTTGTACGCCAGCAAGTGAGTCCAGATCTCTTTGTGAACCATGTCGGGTGTCTTGCAACGCAGGATGTCCATCTGCATCGTACACTTGATCGATCGGATATCGACTTCTCCTTCCCAGCGGTGCTCATACAAAGCGCCTATCTGCTTGCCATCGATCGACGGCGTGAGAATCGTGGTAACGACTTTGAATTGCTGGGCGCGATTGTTCTTGTCGCGCGCGTCCACCGTCACCTGCCGCATCAAGAGCTGCTTGGGGTAGCTTCGGTATTTTTCTCCCGTCATTCCTCGCGGCTTGTTGGGACGCTGCCACACGAGTATATCGCCATCAGGCCTGCTTTCTGCTACGCGACTTCCCGTTCGCTCATACTGAGCGTGAGCAACAAGGTCGATACCTCGATTACGCAGTTCGCAAGCGATGAAGTAATCATCGAACAAGGCGTCGGCAAGCACCACATCACCGGGTTTAAGGGTGCCATACATGCGTCGGAAGAGACTCGTTTCGCCGGTGCCCTTGCCTGCGTACTGCGCGATGGCCAAATCGTGGCAAGCGCCGGTCGCCAGCGAAAGCAGTAACGTGATCCGCGCGAGAGGAAACCCTAGACCTGCCGCTTGCTGGGGCGGCTGCGGATACATCGCTCGGTTCTCGGGTGTGTCCGGCATCGAGACACTCGATCCGTCGAGAATGAACACCGAGCGAGCGTTCCATTCCCACCGGTCATCAACGCTCGTGTGTAACTCTTCCGCTGTCCGCGTTGCCAAAGTGGAGAGAACACTGGTGGGAATATGACTTCGCGCGTTGCAGTAGCTGGCCGTTTTTGGTGAGCACACCGTGATGCCATTGGCTGCACGGTGTGCAATGATTCGCGACACGGTATCGCGGCAACTGTGGTCTTCGCTGAGTACCTGACTTAGGAAACCCCAGATCGTCGTCACTGGGCTGAACACTCGGTCCCGATACCGCACGCCATGTTCGTTGAGCACCTCTCGAATGCTGGCCTCAGTTAAGATGTCCGCAAAAGGGAGTCCCTCATTGCGCGCAAAGCGGGCGCGCACCGCATCCAGGTTCGACATGGAATCGCCTGCCGGTTGACGGCGATTCCAGCCGCCTGATTGGAACGCGATGCACAGGGGACCTATTCCCAGGCAGCAGTGCCCGGGTGTACTTCCATGCCGTCGGTCGAAGTGGCTGCCTCGCCGGAATGTGCTACGCTGATCTCCGCGACCAGCCGTCATCATATATACGTCTGTATCGATCTGACCTGTTCGCTCACTCGGCTTCGACAAATCCGGAGCACCAGGAATTCAACTTGCGTTATTCGAAGTTGTGGGCACGTTTCGTGTTATGTCGCACGTCAGGCCCACGCATTTCGGCTATGCCAACTGTCGCCCAAACGCCAAAATAGGCAAGTTGAGGAAATCATAACGAGGCCGCCACCCGAGGCTTTGCTTAAGCTAGTGCCATTCGTCACATCGGCCGACGAGATCATTTCCCGATCATTGGTGCCTGCCGCCGCAAGATTGGATGCTCCGAACATAGCCTCGGCGGCTGTCGGGGGCGTAGAATATCTGCTGACGCAGAACTGCCGACATATTGCCAATGCCCACGTCCTTCCGCGCGTGTACGACGTGCTTGAAGGACTGGGACTGCCACGGTTGCTGATTTGCACACCGGCCGGATTCCTGGTAAAATAAGCCACACGCGAACTATTACTGGCGGAGTACAAGGGAGACGTTCACGCCTATGTCCAAGATGCCCGTCAGCGTGCGCTGGCTTCCGGGCGCCCAATCGCCGCCCGTCGCACTTCACACCGGCGCATCCGCCAACTGGACCAGGACGGTCTTGCCGACAGCCTGGGCGTAGCGCATCAACGTGTTCATGGTGACGTTCGGGTTCTCGTCGTTTTCCAGCTTGCTTAGCGTGCCGCGATCGATGCCCGAGCGCGCCTTGACGTCGGCAAGGCTCAGCCCTTGGCGCAGACGTTCTTCCCGCAGCGTCTTCAGTACTTCTCGAAGCAACACGCGCGGCTTGGCGGCTTTGGCCCGCCGCCGGATCTCCGGCAACTCCGCAGCCACTTGCTCGCGGAGGCGCTGGTAGCGTCCCGCTTCCTCGTCCGACAACGCTCGATCGCGCACGATGCGCTCAGCCATTGCCTAATCCTCGAAATGCCGGATCGCCATCCTTTCCTCCGGTGTTGAATTATATGCCAACAGACGCTCGGTGTCAAGATCGCATTGAAATCCCATCCTTGCTTGGCATAATCGCCCCGCCAGTTGGGTTGGGATTGGGCCGGCAGCCTAATGGCAAGGAGAGGCACGCATAACGCCAGCTTGCGAGACGGCTCGACGGCTCTTACAATGGCAGCGTGTGTCGGGGGGACTGTTCGTCGGCCGAGCGGCGAACCACTCGATCAAGAAAGGGAAATTGTCCATGCGCAACGTTTCAGCTTTATGCTGCGGCGCGGTCTTGGCAGCAGTGGCTTTGTTGTTCTGCCGCAGCGGATGGTCCCAAGAGCGGACGGCCAGGTTGTTGGACGCGGCGCGCGAAGAACTTCGAGTCGCCAGGCTTTCGGAGAAGGAGATCCAGGTACGTTTGAAGATCGTGGAGAATGTCGCCACGGTAAAGGCCTACTATCCCCATGCCGATGGCGGCCGGCCTGAGAGTCGCAATTCAAAATACTGGAAGCTGAACCAAGACGGTTCCTTCATACCCCGGGGAAGTCCCACGCAGGCCATCCGGGATCTCTGGCGGACCGAGAGTGGAATCCGCTGTGCCAAATTATCGGCTCTCGTCATGCTCAAGGCCATGATTGACGTGGCGAATGTGACGCGCCTCGCCGAACTGGACGACATGCTCCAGGGCAAAGTCATTCCCAATGAGCTGCCCAAGAAAGGGATCGGGACCCTCTTCGATAAGCCTGATCCCAAGAAAGGGGATGTCTTCCAGACGGCGGAGCTCCTCCCCGGCGACGAAGTATGGTTCGAGAATCCCTACTTCGAGCGTCTGAGTCGCTCGCTACAGCGAAGATACGTCGGGCAGGAAGGTCACCACGTCTTCTACATCGGCGGCGGGAAGGTCATGGACATGTACAGCCGAATGCCGCTGTCCGTGGAGGACTTTCGAAAGACTTTCCTTCGATGGAACAGTGTGAGAATCGTGGCCGAGCAAGAACAGTGCGGACCGAAAGCCGCGGATTTTCAGATCAAGGCCGTCCGGCGCGTGATTGTCGACAAGGCGTGACAGGACCGACTTTGGTCAGCGACGTGCTCCACGGCCGCGCCAAGGGCAGCGGCAGCTAGTCGAGTTGGTTGAAGGCGGCGCGGCACATTCCGTGTTGATAAGGCCCATAGTGATTTCCGCGTATTAACAAAACTTGGCTCCGTGACTGCATTAGGCACGGAGTTCTCGGTACGAATCTCATCCCCCTTGCCTCCCAGGATCCAGGAGAATCAGGTATGAAGGTGCTTAGTACAATGTTGACTGCAGCGGTGCTCGCGGGCACGGTCTAGGTCGAATTTGCAGGCAAGACCTTCTGTCTCAACGGCGGCGAAAGCCGTGCCTTTGCCGCCGATCAGAAGTCAACGCCGGTGATGGTCCAGGATTTTGAGAAGGCCGCTCCGCCATGCAGCGTGTGGGTGGTGGGCATCCCCAACGAGAATGCTTCGATCGAGCTCTCGACCGAGCATCCGTACGAGGGAAAACAATGCCTTAAGTTGCATTACCACTTCACCGGGAATGGGCAATACCTGGGTGTCAATGTGCCCGTCAAGAAAATCCTGGCGCCGATTCATAAACTGCACTTCATGCTCTATGGCGATAACTCAGGCTGTGGTTACGGGATATATTTGGCTGATGTCAGCGACGAAACGCATAAGTATCGAAACGCGGAAACGATGAAGATCGATTTCAAGGGCTGGAAAGAGATCGTCATCGATCTGGATGCTCCCCATGAGACCTGGGGAGGAGACAAGAACGGCAAGATCGATTATCCGATCAGCAGGATCACGCTCGAGATCAGCCAGGCCAAGACGCCCGTCGAGGGCAATCTGTATTTCGATTCCCTCAGCGTCGACTCCGGCAAGAGCGTGGAGGAGACCTTGGGCAGCCAGATTTCCGTGCTCTCGCCGGGCTATTGCTCCGACGTACAGGGCGACACTCCCGTCACGCTTGCGGCCCCCGGCTTCAAGAGCCTGACCGTGAAATGCTGGAAGCAAGGCGGCGAGTTCGGTTCCGATTCGACCGTCGCCGCGGTGGACCTCGATGCGAAAGGCAACGGCAAGTTCGTCTTCCCGGCCAATGCCTACCCGCATGGCCCCATCACCGTGACCATCAGCGGCCGCAGCAGCGGCCTCAAAGACAATTGCTACCTGCAACTCTACAACAAGGGGGGCGTTTCCTGGAACGAAGGAATGCCCAAGGACCCGCCGCCCGCGGCGAAAGGCATGACTCTGGCCTTCGCCGACGACTTCAAGGGCCGGCTGTCGATCTCCAGCACCGATTCCAAGGCCACCTATTACGACCACAAGCCGCCCAGCGGCTGGCAGGACTTCAGCGTGCATGCGTTCACCAGCCACGATTCGCCGAACAACCCCTTTGCCCAGGTCGATTCCTATCTGCGCATCAGGGCCAACGACAAGACCCATGCTTCCGGGATAATCTGCTCCATGAAGAACGACGCCACCGGCATCACCGCCAAGGCGCCCTGCTACTTCGAGTGCCGGTTCATCGGTCCCAACGCCATCGGCACCTGGCCGGCGTTCTGGCTGCTGACCGAT
>JBEKZQ010000372.1:0-9657 GCA_049509675.1 Thermoguttaceae bacterium
GCGGACCACCAGCGAAGAGTTCAGCGTGCTGATACGGCGGCGATCGGAGGTATGGTCCAGCGTGCAGTGGTCCACGGTGAGGTTCGAGCTGACCAGGCCGATCATGCCGTTGTCGGTCGCCGCATACTCGAGGATGGCGTAGCTGATGCGGTTGTTGGCCATCGTGTTGACGAACTGGATGCCGTTCCAGGTGCCGGCGCCGGGCGTGCTGGTGAAGCGGATCTGCTGCGACGCCGTTCCCACGGCCACCAGGCCGCCGTCGATCGTGAGGCTGGCGCCGGCGTCGAAGAAGACCGTCGTGCCGGCGAGGATGAAGAGGGTTGCCCCGGCGTCGACGATCACGGCCCCGGTAATATGATACGGGCTGGCGGCCGGATACATGAGCGTATCGGCGGTGATATGGCCGGCGGCAATCGTCCGCGTGGCGTAGCCGGCCGTGGCGTCGTAGGAGCGCGCGCCGACGTCGGCGCGGGTCGAGTCGGCATCGACCAAGGCCGCCGGGTCGCCCGCGTCGATGCACGGCGAGGTGTTCTGCAGGCGGAAATCGCGGGAAACGCTGGCCGTCGGGTTGCCGTAATCGCTCCCCGCCACGTTGACCCACCGCGGATCCTGGTTGACAAGGTTGTCGTGGCTGCCGCCGTTGGTCCACGGCACGCCGACCGTCCCGATCAGGTCCGAGTAACTGATGTGGACGTCGTCCGGGCTGTAGACGGGGGTGTCCACCGCGACCACCTGATATGCCTCGATGATCGAGTTGGTCACGTTGTAGATGATGCGGCCGCTGGCCACGCCGTACTTGTTGCGGCTTTGGATGCCGATCCCGATGGGATTGTCGTTATAGATCGTGCAGTGGTCGATGTTCGTCGTGGCCGTCGTGCCGGCGGTGGTCTTGACCGAGATGGCCGCCTGGCTGCCGTCTTCCGGCTGGCGGGAATTGTCGACGAACAGGCTGCGCGTGACGGTGACCGTGCCGTCGTACTGGCTGATGCCTTTGTCGTGGGTATCGCGAATGATCATGTCGTCGACGAGGATGGTGGAGGCCATGTGGTCGATGCCGTCGTCGTCGGTTCCGGCGATGACGCCGCCCCGGATGGTAATGCTCTTGCTGCCGGCGTCCCACAGATAGATGCCGTCGGCGTCGTCGTTCCAGCGCATCTCTTCGATGAAGCTGTTGGTCAGCAAGAGGCCGGTGCCGGTGATTTCCGGCCCCATCACGGCGCGTTCCCAGAGGTTGTGGGTGGCAGTGATGTCGCTGCCGGTGGCATACATGATCTTGCCGCCCACGTCGGTAACCGACACGTAGTTGAGCGTCAGCGACGTGTTTTGGGGGTACAAGGCCGGGCCGACCGATCCGCTGCCGGGGTGGCCGATGACCGGGGACGATCCGGCGTGCGTGATTTCCGTGTATTGCAGGAGCGAAGCGGCCGCGTTGGAGAAAACGATCTCGCCCCAGTACATGGTGGGATTGTAAGCCGTGATGGTCACCGGCTGGGCGGCGGTGCCCAACGATTGCAGGCTTCCCAGCACCTGGATGTCGGCGCCGGTGGTTCCTCCGCGGGCCACGCCGTCCAGCAGCACGAGCGTGTCGGGGTTGATCGTCAGCGTGCTGCCGCTGGGCACGGTCACGTCGGCGGTGACGTGGATGATGCCGCTCCAAGTCAAGTTGGCGCCGGAGAGCGTGCCGGAAAGCGTCGTCATCGACTGCCCTTGCAGGCTCGTCAGCGTCTTAGTGGCGGTGCGCGTGAGGTTCCGCGAAGAATCGGTCCAGGTGGCCGTCAGGGTGAAGGTGCCGCTGCCGGTCACCGTGACCAAGGCGCTCCCCAGGCCGTTGTCGAACGGCACCTGGGTGGTGGAGAGCGTGATGGCCGGGTTGTCGACCGAGAGCGTGAAGAAGCCGTTCCAGATGTCACGGTCGACGCGCTGCTGATCGTCGGCGAGTTCGGCGCGGACAAGGATCGGCACGCCGGGCAGGTAGTTGTCGCGAACGGTGAGGTTGATGTGCGGATTGGCGGCCAGCCCGGGCGGATCGGCCAAGGCCGGCAACGGGTCGGCCGGCGCCGGGGTGGGATCGCACCAGATGTCGATCGTTCCCTCTTTCAGCTTGTTGCCCGTGCCGTCGGGGCCGTCGTAAGTGTCGACGGTCACGCGATTGATCCCTGGCGAGAGCGTGATCCCGGTCGTCGTGCTCGTGCTGGGCCGTGTGGCTTCGAGGATCATGTCGAAGCTCACGTCGCTGCTGACTCCGCTGTACTGATGCACCTCCACCGCCATGACGTTGGTGCCCGCTTCCAGGTAGCTCGGGTCGATGTTAAAGGTGCGGAAGGCGTTTTCGTCGGGTGTGTTGACCGAGGCCCAAGTGGTGTGGGTGATCGTGCCGCTGGGCATGTTGTCGCGGAGGATCTCGACGCCGTTGAGGTAGACCACCGCGCCGTCGTCGCGGACCAACTGCAGCACCAGCCCGTTGTATTGCGAGGGGTCCGTCACCTCGAAAGAGCGGCGGAAATAGGTGGTGGCGTTTTTCTGCACGCCGGACGTGTTTGGATCGTTGTCGATGTAGCTGGTGACCGTGGCCTCGTCGCCGTCGCCGTAGCCGAGCTGCGAGGGGCCATGGTTCCAACTGCTGTCGCTAAAGCTGGGCGATATCCAGGCAGTTCCCTGGTCCTCGTCGTTGAGCCCGCCGCCGACGATGTCGCCGACCAGCCGCCAGGTGTTGGTGGCACTGTAGCTGGACCACGCCCCGGAGGCGGCAAAGAGCTCGAAACCCGCGTCGCCGGTGTTCTGGAAATAGACCAGCCGCAGGTTGTAGCTGCCCGCCCGGGTGAAATTGAACGTCTGGAGCGTGTCGGCGCCGGTGCGCAGGCCGTTGTAGGAGCAGGTGTAGGCCGGGTCGATGCCGTTGTCCAAGCTGAGGCTGAAGCCGTCGTCGGAATTGACGCCGAAGGTGTACTGGCCGGCCGAGGGGATGAAGAGGCGGTAATCGGCCTCGATGACGAAGTTGTTGACGGCACCGCTCTGGCCGGGGAACTGGTTGTTGATGCCGAAGTGTCCCGGGGCTCCCGTCCCCGTGGCATTGACCCTCACGGTCAACTGGGGGCGGTCGGCGATCGTGGCCAGTTCCCGCGAGCTGAAACGCACGCCGTCCGACCCGGTGGGCAGCAGCGCCCAACCGAAATTCTTCGTCGGGTCGGCCTGCCACGCCACCAACGAGCTGGTCACGTCGATGGTCACGAAGATGCCGGAACTCGTAGGATGGAAGGTCGCGTCGTAGGCCGCGGCCGCCTCGACGCCGTTGGCGTCGATCCGTGTCGCTCTCGTTCCAGGGCTGCAACATGCGATGCAGTTCGACGAGGTCGCCCAAATCGGTGACGTACAGCGTGAGCGTGGCGCTGGCGATCTGATCGGTGGACTGGATCTGGCCGCTGCCGGTGCCGAAGATGTTGTTGAACTGCAGCAGGCCGTCGCTGGCATAGCTTGTCCATAGCCCATCGACGCGCAGATCCGTGGCCGTGGCGTAGCTGGTGCTGGGCGTGTCGCCGGCCAGTTCCGTATCCACCGTGCCGCTGTAGCCGTTGACGCCGTCCTGGAAGGCGAGCTGCGTTCCGCCGCTGGCGGCGGCGCCGCTGTTGAGATAGTCGAGCACCGCGGGCCGGGTCCCTTGCGTGTTCTCCTGCCACTCGCCGGAACGGTCCGCCGAATTGCTGATGACGTTCTCGGCGTCGGCCAGGCTGGTGACGGGGATCGTGGCCTGGTAGCCGGTGACGTTGAATCCCTGAGCAGCGTAGTAATTCCAGTCGTCGCCGCTCTTGAGCAAGTAGTCGGTGGCGCCGGGCGTCGAGCCGCCGCCGGAGTTGAGGCTCCAGGCGCCCGTAATGCTGTTCCACGAGGCCAGTTGGCCGTCGACGAGCACGGAGTTCGTCGTGGCCGGATCGGCCGTGCCCGTCAGGCCGACGCTGGTCGCCGAAGTATGGGGGTAACCGTTCTGGGTGGCCAATCCACTGCTGATCGTGAATCCCGGCTGCGGGATCTGCGCGAGCACGTTGGCCACGCGGGTCACCATGAAGGCCTTGACTGCGGCGACGTCGGAGGCGGTGGCCCAGGAGCCCAACATTTGGTCCACCAGCGGGTTGAAGTTCTGCGGTGCGAAGACTGTGCTGCAGAGGTCCTTGAGTTGGGCGTAATAGATACCCACCAGGGTCTGGTTCGTCAGGAGCCGATCGAGCCCGGGGATGTTGGTGTAACCGGCGAAGATGCCGGAGGTGGCCGAGCCGCCCCAGAGCGTGGTGAGCGTGTCCATGTCCCAGGGCACCAGTTGGAAGCGCGTGTCCTGCACGCCGCGATAGAGCCCGAAATCGTCGCCCACGCCGGTCGGCAGCCCGCCCTCTTCATCGCCCAAGAGCGTGTCGACCGCCAGGTAGCGGAACCACTCCTGGACGTTGATCACCTGGCTCACTTCCTGCACGAAGCTTGCGTCGGACGTGTTGTTGAGCACGTCGAGCATGTGGATCAGGTCGGAAAAGTCGTCGTCCGACTTGTTGTTCTGCTTCAGATAGCAGTCGCGGTAGGCGTCCGCGCTGCTGCCTTCCCACCGCAGGTTGCCCTGGTCGTAGGTGACCGGGGGATCGGTGTAATGGACGACGTACATGTTGCCGTCGGGGTCCGTAGGGAAGGCGCGGGCGACGAAGTCGCTGTCGTACTCCTCTTTCTTGTCGTAGGTGCCGTACATGCGGTTGTCGGTGACGGCCAGATTGACGCCGTCGACGCGGTTCTGCACCGGCGCCTCGTCGGGGGCGGCCAGGCCCGCCGCCTGCCACATGGCGCTCCCCAGGACCTGGGAGGCGGAGTTGTTGTAGTTGATGGCGATGCTCGTCCGTCCCTCCCAGGTGTGGTCGTTGGGGATGTCCACCTTGTAGTTGTTGGCGTTGGTGCCGCTATAGCACATGCGGGTGCCGTGGCCGCGATTGCGGATGCTCGCCTGATAAATCAAAGCCATGCCCGAGCCGTCGACGGTAACGAACGTGCCGTTCATGGCGGCATCGGAGAGGTCGTCGGTGCTGTGCGAGCCGATATAGAGCAGTTCGTCGCGGTCGGCGGCCTTCATGATCAGACGGTAGACCGGCTCGCTGCCGGGCGTCCAGGCAACCGTGGGATCGTAGGTGTTGTCGACCTGGTAGAGGAGGTTGGCGGTCAGGGCGGTCGTCCCGTTGGTGTACACCGCGGCGGGGGTGGCCTGGCCGGTGAGGCCGGGGGTAGCCGGCCACAGACGGACGTGACCGCCAGCATCCACGGCGCGGACGTAGAACTCCACGATCGTGTTGTTCGCCTCCGCGGGCAGCGTCGCGCCATACAGGCCGTCGCCGGCCAGCCCGTCGCCATGCGCTCCGTCATCGTACATCGCAACCGACGTGAAGCTGGTCGTGCCGTCCAGCCGGTAATACACCGCCGCCGCAATGCCAGTGGTCAGCTCGTCGCTGATCTGCGCGGTCACCGTCACGGTATCGGTCGAGCGGGGAATGATGGGATAATGGGTCACGTCCTCGATGATCGGGGCGATGTCGGTAGCGGCGACCGAGTTGGCCGCGCCGGGCGTGCCGCCGTCCACCGTGCTGGCCGCCCAGTTCTCGCCGCCGGTGTTCGACATCCCCGCATTGATCAACTCCAGCGACTTGCCGTTGCCGTTCGCCCCGGAGTACCAGTCCCAACCGTAGTGGCCGTGGTCCTTGATCTGGGCCACAATCGTTCCCGTGGCCGGCGTGACCGGACTGCCGGATATCGTGTAGGTGAACGTGTCCCGCGTAATCGTGCTGCCGCTGAGCGAGAATTCGCCGTTGTACTCCGGCTGGTTGGCGCCGGCAATGCGGATCGTGTCGTTGGTGGTGAAGCCGTGGTACGGCAGGGTCACGGTGACGGTCGTGCCGCTGCGGGTAATGCTGGTGACCGGCTGCTCGCCTCGGGTCCGCTGGGCCCAGTCGCCCTCGCTGGCATAGGTCACCTTGTTGACCTGGTCGCCTGCACTATTGGACAAGGTGATCGACTCGCTGTTGTTGCTCAGCTTTGGTGTCCAAGCGGCAACGACGTTGGTCACCGTCGGGTACTTCTGGCGGAAGGCCACCTCGTCGGCGGCCACCACCAGGTAGCCTTGGCCGGCGATCGTCACGTCGGGGAAATTCTGCGACGCCTTCTGGGCCAGGATGGCCGTGCCCGTAGCCCCTGTGCCCGCCGGGCTCGGAAGCGTGTAGTCGAAGGTGTTGGCCGTCACGTTGGAAATGGTGAACACGCCGTTGTAGGCGTCCTGGTCCGCCCCGCTGATGAGAATCGTGTCGCCGCTGACGAAGCCGTGGTTCGGCAGCGTCACCGTGGCCGTGTAATCATCGGTCATAATGCTGGTGACTACCTGGGGGCCTTTCTGGGCCGTGATCGTGCCGGTGGCAGGCGTCGTCGGCGAACCGGAAACCGTGAAGCTGAAACCGCTGGCCGTCGCGCTGGTAACCGTGAACACGCCGTCGTATTGCGATTGGTTCGCGCCGATGATCAGTACCGAATCGCCTTCCGCGTAACCGCTGTTGTTAATGGCAGCCGTGGCGGTGGCGCCCACACGGGTTATCTGCGTGATGGTGTTGATCGGATTGAGCGCGAACCACCACTTGTCCAGTTGCCAACCTTCCAAGCTGGTCGCCGTGCTGCTGCGGTTATAAAGCTCGACGTAGTCCTGCGTCGGGTTCTCGGCCACGTAGCCGGCGCCGCCCGGGTTGCCGCGCGCCGTGTTGTACATGATCTCGTTCACGATGATCGGCTGCGGGCTGCCGCTGACGCTGTTGCCGTTGGGAAGGCCGGGCGTGGACTGAAAGAAGAAGCCCTCCTGCGTCCCGTCGGTGGTCCATCCGTAGGAGATGTCGGCCATCTGCTGCGGATAGGTCGGGGCGTAGGAGCTGGATACGGTAACGCCGTCGGGCTTGGTGAGGCCGAGATACGCCGGCTCTTCGCTGAGCTTGAAGCTGGTGCTGAATGCTTGCCCCATGACCTTGTGGCTGGTGCCGGTGGCCCACACCACGAGATAGCCGCCCGGGGCCAAGGGGATATCGATGCCGCCGGTGGGGTCGGGAAATTGCCACTTCGTGTTGGTGCTCGCGTTGTCGCTCAGGTACCAGCCGTCCAGCGCCACGGTCTCGAGCGTCGGATTGTGGATCTCGATCCAATCCGATTTCGCTCCCCAGGGATCCAGCGTCTTGGTGTTCTTCGCCATGAACTCGCTGATCAGCAGCGGTCCGCTGTCGAGAACCAACCGGGCCTCGAGGAATTCAAAGCGGAGGTTGCGCCGCGACGAGTTTCGGCAGGCCGCCGATGGTGTCACAACGGGCGTCGGCGCACGGCGTGCGAGAGAGAGTCGTTGCCTGCGATGTTTCTTGTGTCGAGTCGACATGCGCGATCCCTCCGACAATGGCCGTACCGCCGAAAAGCCCGCGGGGCACGCTGCTCGAACGCCCATACTGGCCACGTAAGAACCGCAGCGCGCAACATAAATGCGTCAAATGAGCGTATTAGATGCCCCCATATCGTGGCCCGCAGAACTCCTCCGTTCCGAGAACGCTGATTATACCGTTTCAGTTGGAGTTTAGTAAGCGATTTTCCATCAGGACCGTTAATAATTAACCCCATTCTGACTGGTGGCATGGCATAATCCTTGCATCGAATGAGCGATGATCTGGTCCGGCGGGGGCGCGACGGTCGTCGACGACCAACCGTAGATCAGCAGCGTGGCCGCCGGTTCCCACGTGCCGCTTCGGCCATGTGGCGAACTACAGGAAGATTTGGCACAATCGAAGGATTGACAGGGGACAGGCACCTTTTGTGCGACGACCATGCAAGCATGGTGCCCGCCGACGACCAACCTGCGGTCGGTGCCCGGTTCCGGCAAAGGGTGCCTGTCCCCTTCTCCCGCTTTCACCAAGGGATTCCAAGACGATGCCACGCTCCTCCGCCCTCTCGTTCGTTCTGACTTTGCTATCGGCGGCCAACTGCCTCGCCCAACAGCTTGTGGTGACGCCGGAGATGGCCAAGTTCGCCGCCTCGGGCTTCAAACGGGTCGACGGAGCATCGCACCGGCTGCGAATGGACCGTTGCGAACCGTGCGAGTTCCGCGGTTTTTTCTTCAGGCGGACGCGGACGACATCCAGGTAGGGCACGATCTGCCGCGGAACGTGAGACGCCAGCGATTGATTGGTTTCCCGTGTTACATGCCGGACTCGACTTTCGACTCGTGTAGTCATATCACCTCCGAAAATCCGGGGCCGACCCTCGTCGGTCGTGCCGGAGGTGAAGCACGCGACGCGACGAGGGGCGTAAGTGGGTAGCTACCCCACGACCCTTGATAACACACAGTAAGCGATCCAACGCGACAGAAAGCAAGTCCAGTTGATGGCACAGTAGGAGGCGGTCCGGCTCTTACGTGGGCGGTGGCTTGCGGCAAAAAACAACCAGACAGAAGGGTCGGCTGGCTGGCGACAAGAGGTATCTGTCGGCCAGCAAGAGGTTGGCGGCGGCGTCGCCGAACAAGGCAATCCAAGTTTTTCGACTTTTCGCCGAGGGCGTGCTGAATGCCGACCAGCAACCGGCGCAAGAACGAGACATTATTTCCGAGGCTGGAAGATTTGGGCAGACGGCACGCGAAGTTTGCCTTGGGGATAGGGCTTGATGTGCGCCCGCTGGGCCCAGGCCTCCCATTTCGCGGCCAGTTCGCCAGCGAGCTGCGGCTTGACGGCGGCCAGGTCGTGCAGCTCCGTGCGGTCGGCCTTCAGATCGTAAAGCTCCCACGGCCCATTGCGGCCAAGGCGGACCAGCTTCCAGTCACCCACGCGGATGGCCGCGTTGCCTTCGTGCTCCCAGTAGATCGCGTCCCGAGGAATTGGTTTGTCGTCCAGGGCGGGCAAAAGGCTCTTGCCTTCCATCGGCAGGATCGGCTGGCCGTGAAAGGTCGCGGGATAGCTTGCGCCGGCAACGTCCACGCAGGTCGCCATGATGTCGACCACGTGCCCAGGCTGTTTTCGCAGCTCGCCGGGGGTTTTCACGCGCTGCGGCCAGTGCATGATCAGCGGCGTGGCAATGCCGCCCTCATGGTTGAAATGTTTGTAGCGGCGCAGCGGCGTATTGGAAAGTGTCGCCCACGATTGCCCCTCAAATACGGTTGATTTGCTAGCGCCGGGCGGGTTGCCTTTCAGCACGCCGTTGGGGCCGCTCTCGTAGTTGGCCCCGTTGTCGGAAAGAAACAGGGCCAGAGTGTTGTCTAGCAGCTTGCGCTGGCGGAGGGCTTCCACAAAACGACCGACCGAGCGGTCCATGTGCGCCACGACAGCCGCGTAGATGGCCATGATGTGGTCGAAGCGATCTTGCTCGGCCGCCGTGAGATGGTCCCAAGCCTCGACCTCCGGCGGGCGCGGCGAGATCGCCCACGCCGCATCCACCACGCCCAATTGGCATTGCCTGGCATAACGGTGTCGGCGCAGCTCGTCCCAGCCAATCTTGTACTTGCCACGGAATTTCGCAATCTCGTCCTGCGGTGCCATGAGCGACTTGAACCGACGAGAATTCCTGGGAACGACGGCGGCGGCGGGCGGAATGATGTTGGCCACGGGATTGGCGGCAGGCGCGGCGATGGGCGCCGCC
>JBEKZQ010000373.1:0-6364 GCA_049509675.1 Thermoguttaceae bacterium
GCCGTGACGGGATCGCCTCCCGACGCCGCCCCCCCCGAGAGCCGGTCCGTGAGCGCCAAGTCGGCCGGGATGGGCGACGGGAGAACGATCGGACCGTTGCTTCCTGCCACCTGGCGAACCGCGATGGTCGCGCTCGGGCGCAACAAGATGCGATCGACGCTGTCGGCCCTGGGCGTCATCATCGCTGTGGCGGCCGTCATCGCCATGACGGAGATTGGCCAGGGCTCCAAGGCCATCTTGCAAACGAAGATCGCCAGCATGGGCGCGAACATGATGATGATCCTGCCCGGGGCCACCACCACCAGTGGCGTCAACATGGGCGCCGGCAGCATGACGACGCTCACGCCCGCGGATGCCGAGGAAATCCTGCGGCAATGCCCGGCGGTCGTAGCCGTTGCGCCCACCGTGCGCGCCCGGTCGCAGATCATCCACGGAGGCTACAACAGCGTGCCGAACCAGATCTGCGGCACGACGCCGTCCTACCTGGTCACCCGCGATTGGGAGGACTTGGCCGAGGGAACAATGTTCACCAGCTTCGACGTGCGGAGCTGCAACACGGTATGCGTGATCGGCGCCACGGTCAAGAAGGCGCTGTTTCCCCATGAGCCCGCGCTCGGCAAGGAAATCCGCATGAACAACGTGCCTTTTCGGGTCATCGGCGTGCTGGCCAAGAAAGGGGCCAATATGATGGGCCAGGACCAGGATGACATCGTGCTGGCACCGTGGACGACCGTCAAGTACCACGTCAGCGGCTCCATGCTGGCCAACACCAACCAGAGCACCAGCGCCAGCGCCGAATCCTCCCCGACCGCCGATTCAGTCAATAGCTTGAGCAACCTTTATCCCACCGCCGCCACTCTTTATCTCAGCCGCACAACGGTGCAGGCCGCCGACACGCCGCTGTCGGTGCGGATGGACAACGTCGACGTGATCCAGGCCAAGGCGCGATCGTCGCAACAGATCGACGACGCCATCCAGCAGATGACGGCCCTCTTGCGGGCACGCCACCATTTGCGCAAGGGCCAGGACGACGATTTCGACATCCGCAGCATGACCGAAATGACCGACATGATGTCCTCCACCACCAAGTCGATGAGCGATCTGCTGCTGGCAGTGGCCCTGATTTCACTGGTCGTCGGCGGGGTGGGCATCATGAATATCATGCTGGTCTCCGTGACCGAGCGAACCCGGGAAATCGGGCTTCGCATGGCCGTCGGGGCACGAAGCTACCACATCCTCCGGCAATTCCTGGTGGAAGCCATTGTGCTGTGCCTCGTCGGCGGCGCGATCGGAATTTGCATGGGCCGGTTGACCTCAATCACGGTGCGGTACTTTACCCGCTGGCCCATTCAAGCGTCGTTATCAATGATCGTCGCGGCCGTCGCGGTCTCGGTCAGCGTCGGCGTCGCGTTCGGTTTCTACCCCGCCTGGAAAGCATCCCGATTGGACCCGATCGAAGCCCTGCGGTACGAGTGAGCGAGCCTGCGTGCCATTCGTGCGACACCCCTCCGTGCGCTGGCACCAAGCCGCCGACGCATAATCGTGACTCACAACTTGGTCCGACAGCGGAGTTGGGGCTGAGACGGGCGGCGGCGATTCTTTGACGTTCACAGATTATGTGGCGTCCGGCACGGCAGCGCCCCTAGAAATTGCCAGCGAATCGTGTTTGGCGCCACATAACTGACTGCGCCACAGAATGTGGCGGTTATGTGGTGGACCACATAACCGCCAGACAAGTTCCAACCGTCGGACGGGCCGCATTGCAATGTGTTTATAGGAGTCAGGACTTGCCCAGTAACAGGTCATACAGACCTTTGAATCAAGTTTCTCCGTCCAATTCGTGCAATGCTCGCATGACCATGACTTGGCGCGATTGCACGAACCGCAAATCAGTTGGAATTCCTCGGAAGCACCCTCGCCCCCGCCCGTAGAGGTTCTTCAGCTCCTCCGTCGTGATATGACCATGCGCTAGGATGTGGTCAATGACCGTCTTCGCGCGTTTGGCGCTCACGGCCTTGGCCTTTGCAATGAACCATTCCGGCAGGTCTTGCGGCACGATTGGTAATCCTTTACCAACAGGGCTTTAGTGGGGCATCCTTACCACGCGAATTCCAGTTGCGCCTTCTTCCTTTTGCCCAAGGATACTGCCGAGGCTAAAGCAGGTGGGAGGTAGAGCGATTCGTATGTGTCGTGGTCCCGGCCCAACAACGTCGCTTGGGTGGACCGACCTGCGTGAACCTCGATATGAGCCATGCCCAGGCTTTTCGGCAGGGGTTCACCATACGTCTTGTCGCCAGTCCGGCCGTCATGGCTCACGATGAACATGCATCCTTTGTCGTTGAGCGCGGCGAGGCTCTCGCAAAACTGCCCATGGTCGATCTTGGGGCAGTACCGGTTGTCCCGGTTCTTGCAGACGCCCTGGTAGGGCGGGTCCATATAGATCAAATCGGACGAATCACACTTTGCCAGCACTTCGCGATAGTCCAGCGCAGCGACCTCCGTTCGGCCCTGCAAGAGTGTCGCCGCCCCAACGATGCGTTCCCGCATTGTCTCCGGATGCGCGCCTTTGCGACGATTGTCCGGGCTATTGTTGAACTCTCCGTCTGCATTGTACCGAATTGCAGCCTTGATAGGGAATCGGGTGGGGCACGCCCCATTGGCGAAAGTCCTTCACAGTCTCATTCATGCGCGCATGATACTCGCCAGGCCGAACGGAAGTCAATGCAACCTGAAGCGGGGATGGGTGGCGCAAGATCCTATGGAGGTGGGAGCCCCCCGCCCGCCCAACGGATGGCGTTGGCCAACAGGCGCACCAGCGGCGGCGCGGGAAAATTGGCCGCGAAGTCCAGGCCGATGTACACAATCCAGCGCCACCCGGCGATGCGCGTCCAGACCAGCGGCTCGCAATACGGGCCGACGCTTCCCAGCAGCAAGATCCGGGCGTCGCCGGCAAGGTGGCCAACCCGATGCAAAACCCCTCGGGCCGTGAAGGCCTCGATGCCGTTCAGGATCGGATGCGACCAGGCCGTCGGGATCGGTTTGACCTCGATGCGGGGCGACGACCGGCAGGAGGCGGCAGGCGGCAGGAATTCGGCGCCCAACACGTCGCGGGCGAAAGCGGGCCAGTCATGCCACTGGGACCCCAGGGCCACTAATCCCGCGCTCGGGGAAATAGCATTTGCCGCGCACGGCGACAGCAGCACCAGGCAGTCGCAATCCTCCGGATCGTCAACGCTCCGCAGCGCGGCAAAGGCGGCGCACCCCATCAGCGTGTCGATCGCTTCTTCGCCGGCGCGCGGCGCCAGGCACACCCGCAGCACACGCGCGTCGTCGGCCGGTTCGCACGCGCACTTGGAAAACCCGGCGGCGGCCGACAATCCGATGGCGTCGTGGGCCGGGTGCAGAAAGAATCGGCGGCGAGGAAGCGATGCGCCCATGCTCCATTGTGCCGCCGGGCGCAGCAGGTGTCGAATGGTTTTAGGCCGCCGGGAGCAGAAATGTGCGCGCTTTCCGTGCGGTCGTGCCGGTCGGGAAAGAGTTTTCAGCGTATAGTTTTCAGTGTTCAGTTTTCAGTGTTCAGTAAGACGTGCCGTTGGCCGAGCTTCGCGAACAGGTCCCACTGAACACTGAAAACTGAAAACTCGTTCCCTCAGTCCCCTCTTTCTTCCAGATAGGTATAGCCATCCAGCCCCGCACGATAGGCGCGCATGATGCGACCGGCCTGCTGCTCGTCGATGGAGTTGCTGCGGACCGCCTGCTCGACGGCCGTCCGCATGCGGTCGACCAGCACGTCGGGATCGAACTGCATGTAGCGCAACACTTCGCGGACCGTATCGCCGTTGATGACCGCCTCG
Source organism: Thermoguttaceae bacterium (assembly GCA_049509675.1). GTDB lineage: Bacteria > Planctomycetota > Planctomycetia > Pirellulales > Thermoguttaceae > JBEKZQ01. Next base: position 3,855 of record JBEKZQ010000373.1, read on the forward strand.
ACCACCAGGTTGCAGTTGCCGTCGGTGCTGACGTGAACGGCGTTGGTGTCGCCGAACAAGTTGTGCAGGTCGCCCAAAGTTTCCTGGTAGGCGCCCACCAGAAAAGCGCCCAGGTAGTAAGGTCTGCCGCCGGGAGGGTGCAGCAGCAGGGTCCGCTTCACGTCGCGACGGTCGATGAAGCGCTCGACCTTGCCGTCGGAATCGCAGGTGATGTCGCCCAACACGGCGTGTTGCGTAGGCCGCTCGTCCAGCCGATGGATCGGCATGATCGGAAAAAGTTGCTTGACGGCCCAACTGTCGGGGATCGACTGGAACAAGGAGAAGTTGCAGAAATAGGTTTCGCTCAACAGGGCGTCCAGGCCTTGCAGTTCCTCGGGCACGTCCTCGGCCTGGCGCGCCAGTCGCTGGATCTTGCGGCAGATGGCCCAAAACAGGTTCTCGGCCTGGCAGCGCTGATCCAACGGCATGTAGCCGCCGCCGAACAGGTGCATGGTCATGTCCAGGGCCTGCTGGGCGTCGTGGTAGCTCTCCAGCACGTTCCGCACCGTCAGGTCCTTGTAAGTCTCCAGCAGGTCCCAGAGCGGCTGCTCGGCGTTGTCGGGGAGTTCGGCGGGCAGGTTGTTCTCGCCGCGGTCGGCGGTGCCCAGGATGTTGAAGACCAGCACGCTGTGGTAGGCCACGATGGCCCGGCCGCTTTCGGAAAGGATATTGGGGTGCGGCACCGCAGCGTCGTCGCACACGCTTTGCACGTGGTACACCACGTCGTTGGCGTATTCCTGGAGCGTGTAGTTGACGCTGGATTCGAAGTTGGTCTGCGAGCCGTCGTAGTCCACGCCCAGGCCGCCGCCGACGTCCAGGTATTCCAGGCCCGCCCCGTGCCGAGCCAGGTCGACGTATACCCTGGCCACCTCGTTCAAGGCCGCCTTGACGTGGCGGATATTGGTGACCTGGCTGCCGATGTGGAAGTGCAGGAGTTTGAAGCAATCGGCCATGCCACGGCCTTGCAACTCGGCCAGCAGCCGCAGAATCTCGCTCACCGAGAGGCCGAACTTGGAGCGGTACCCGCCCGAGGCCTGCCAGCGACCGGACCCCAACGAGGCCAGCTTCACGCGCACGCCGATCAACGGACGCACGCCGATCTGCTCCGCATGGTGCAGGATCAACTCCAGGTCGGTGTATTTCTCCACGACCACGAACACCTGCCGGCCGATCTTCTGTGCCAGCAGGGCCGTCTCCACGAACTCATCGTCCTTAAAGCCGTTGCAGATGATCGGGGCGTCGTTCGAGGCGATGGCCACCACGGCCAGCAGTTCCGGCTTGCTGCCGGCCTCCAGGCCGTAGCGATGCGTTCGCCCGAACTTCAGCACCTCCTCGACCACTTGCCGTTGCTGGTTCACCTTGATCGGGTAAACGCACTGGTAGCTGCCCTTGTACTGGTGTTCGTTGATCGCCGCTTGGAAGGCCGCGTGGATCTCGCCCAGGCGGTGCTTGAGCACGTCGCCGAAACGGATCAGGATGGGCAGATCGATCCCCCGCACCTGCAACTGATCGACGAGTTGCTTGAGGTCGATGAGCCGCTGGGCATCCTTATTCGGATGAATGCACACGTGTCCCGCCGCATTGACGGAGAAATAGCCCTTGCCCCAACCGGGAACCTCGTACAACTCGGCCGAGTCGGCAACGGTCCAGCGACGCGTCTCCTGCTCGTTCATCCATACTGCTCCACAAGGAGTTGGCGGGGCGGTAAACCAAGCCATTCTACTTCCACCCCAGTGGAAAAGGAAGTGGCTTTGGGCGTTTGGGGCGTTGTGCGTCGGAAAACGGCCTGGGTGGGAGAAAAGTAGGGTGGGTCGAGCGCAGCGAGCCCCACCAATCTCTCCAGCCAAGTGGTGGGGCTCGCCGACCATGCTGCGCACGGTGCCCGTCGATCTACACTCTCGCCCTCACCAAGTGCTAACTCGCCAGATCCTTACGGCAGGGCGGCGGCCGGGGCGGGCACTTCGGCCTGCGTCAGCCCTTCGAACAGGGCCGTCGACAGATACCGCTCGCCAAAACTGGCGGCAATGGTCACGATCACTTTGCCGCGGTTCTCCGGCCGGGCGGCCACGCGGGCCGCGGCCGCCACGTTGCCACCCGTGCTGATGCCGCCCAAAATGCCTTCTTCCCGCGCCAGGCGGCGCGCCCACTGGAAGGCCTCTTCGTTGGTCACCGTCTCCACGCCGCTCAACAGGCTCGTGTCCAGATTCTTGGGGATGAACCCGGCGCCGATCCCTTGGATCTTGTGCGGCCCGGGCTTGCCGCCGGAGATCACCGCCGAATCGACCGGCTCGACGGCAATCGCCTGGAAGTTCGGGTTATGCTTGCGAATATGGCGAGTAATGCCGGTAATGGTCCCGCCCGTGCCCACTCCGGCCACGATCATGTCCACCTTTCCGCCGGTGTCGGCCCAGATCTCCGGGCCGGTCGTCTGCTCGTGGATGGCCGGGTTGGCCGGGTTATCGAACTGCTGC
>JBEKZQ010000374.1:0-10338 GCA_049509675.1 Thermoguttaceae bacterium
AAACCGTTGTACTGGTGGGGCTTCGGTCGCTTGCCGCCGGTCTGATTCGTTTACCGGGTGCGGAGCAGAGTTTCGTCGGTTTGCGAGCCCCACCATAATGTTGCGCGACCTTGACCCACCCTGCATGAATAACCCGGGCTAATTCTTGCGCCTTGTGCAGCACCCGCTCGTTCCAGTCGTCCCAGAATCCTTGCAAGCGATCGAAGAATTCGGTATATAATGATGCCGGCGCGGGGACAAATCAGCACGGCCTACGCCCCGAATCCTCTCGCCTTGAGGATCAACTGGGTCTTCCGCTCGTGAAGCCCTAGTTCCAGACCGACGGGATAGCCGTGCGGGTTGGCAAAGCGTTTGATGCCCGCATGAAAAAGGCCGAGTTGCCCCTGCAACCGCGTGCGCGATTCTTCCAAGGAGGGCCGACCGTCCAGGCACCGCCCCTGGCGGACCACCGGCGCCAACAGTTCCTCGCCGGCCGTACCGGCCGGGATCGTCTTGCGGCGAGTCGCGTCCAGCGGATCGACCATCGTCCAGTCGCCGTGAACGGGGAACTGCTCATCGAAGATCAGGTCGCCGATCGCCTCACCGCTCTCGCAGAAGCGACGCACTTGCAAAATGCCCGGATTGGAGACCTTGATGGCCTGTTCGGATATTTTGACTTTGTACTGCCAGGCGCCGTGCGGGTCGCGCAGGGCGGCGAGTTTGTAGACTCCGCCCAGGGCCGCCTGGTCGTAGCCGGTCACCAACCGCGTGCCGACGCCCCACACGCCGATCTTTGCGCCCTGGTCCTTGAGGCTGGCGATGGTCTGTTCGTCCAACTCGTTGGAAGCCACGATCGCGGCCTGGGGAAACCCGGCCGCGTCGAGCATCCCCCGCGCCTCGATGCTCAGCCAGGCGAGATCGCCGGAATCCAGCCGGACCCCGATCATCTCGTGACCTTGCCGGCGGAGTTCTTGTCCGACCTCGATCGCGTGCCGCACGCCTTGCAGCGTATCATAGGTGTCGACCAGAAAGACGCAATTGTTGGGCATGGCGCGGGCGTAGGCCCGAAAGGCCTCAAGTTCGTCGTCGAAGCACATGACCCAACTATGGGCGTGCGTTCCGCGGACGGGGATGCCGTAGAGCCGGCCCGCCAGGACGTTGGAGGTTGCCGCACAGCCGCCCAAATAGGCCGCCCGGCTGGCGGCCAGGGCCCCGTCGATCCCCTGGGCGCGGCGCAGGCCGAACTCCAACACCGGCTCGCCTTGCGCGGCCAGCGCGACCCTGGCCGCCTTGGTCGCCACGAGCGTCTGGAAATTGACGATGCACAGCAGGGCCGTTTCCAGCAATTGGGCCTGGACGAGCGGTCCGGTCACGCGCAGCAGCGGTTCATGCGGGAAGACGATGGTTCCCTCGGGAATCGCATCCACGTCGCACTCCAAACGCATCCCGGCCAGGTGGTCGAGAAAGGACGGCTCGAAGAGCGGCTGCCCGTCGTTGCCGCGCAGAGCGGCCATGTACGCCAGGTCTTCCCTGTCCAGTCGCAACCCCTCCAGGTATTCCAGGACCGTGGCCAGGCCGGCCGCCACGGTGAAACCACCGTAGAACGGGTTGTTGCGGAAGAACAGGTGAAAAACGGCCTGCTGCTCGTGGCGGCCCGTCTTCCAGTAGCCATAGGCCATCGTGAGTTGGTACAGGTCGGTCAACAGTCCCAGCGAGGACTTGTAAATCGCGCCTAGAGTGTTCATCGCTCCTCCTGCACGTTCGTGCCGTGCGTCGTACAATAATAGCCTGGTAATCGAGTGGATCAACACACGCGGGGCGGGAGGCGTGGGCCGTGGGGCGTGGGCCGTGGGGCGGGGGCCGTGGGGCGGGGGCCGTGGGGCGGGGGGCGTGGGGCGGGAGGCGGGAGGCGGGAGGCGGGAGGCGTGGGGCGGGAGGCGTGGGCCGTGGGGCTCAGATTTCAGATTTCAGATTTCAGATCACAAATCTTGAAACTCGAAGAACAGCGTGACTGGAGCAAAAAATGAATCGCAGGCAGTTCGTAGGCACCGCGTCGGTACTGGCCGCTGGTCTGGTACACGGCACCGCCGTCGCGGCCGGCTTTCCCATAGTGCGCACGCCGCCTTCGGCGAACTGATCCTGTAGTTGGAGCGCGAGCGTCGCCATCTGCTGGATCGTTGACGCGGCCCCATGCCCGCCGTCAATCGTGCGCCTTGAGGTGCTTGGCAAGAAACTCCTCGATGATCTTGTAGTTCTCGGGACTGGCGAATGCCGGGCCGCCGTGTCCGCTGCCCTTGATGATCTGGAGTTGGGCCTCGACGCCCGCCTTCTTGAGCGCCTCGGCGAACTGCTCGCTCTGGCCGAGCGGCACAATGTTGTCCTTGTCGCCGTGGATGATGAGTATGGGGGCCGCGTCCTTGCCGACGTAGGTCGACGGGCTGGCCCTGCGGGCTTTCGCCTCGTTCTCCGCCGCCGGGCCGCCGAGCAGTTGCGCGATCATCGGATTGACGGCCTTGTTGAAGTTCGGGTCCCAATGGACGAAGTCGGTGGGGCCGTACCAGTCAACCACCGCCTGAACGCGGCTCGATTGGTCCGGGTTGCCGCCCCGGCCCTCCAATTCCTTGACGCCGCCGGTGACACCCAGCAGGGCGACCAGATGTCCGCCCGCCGAGCCGCCCCACACGCCGATGCGATCGGCGGCCAGTCCATATTTCTTGGCATTGGCCCGCAACCAACGGATGGCCGCCTTGCAGTCCTCGATCTGCGCCGGGAACACGGCATGTTGGCTGAGGCGGTAGTTGATGCTCGCCACGGCGAAACCCTTGCCCGTCAGCGGTACGGCCGGGCAGCCTTCTTTGCTGCCGCCCTGCCAACCGCCGCCGTGAATCCAGACGACCAGCGGCATGGGCCGCTCGGCCTTCAGCGGCAGATATAAATCCAGCCGGTTCCGCTCGTGGCCGCCCTCAACATAAGCCACGTCGCGCACGACCTTCACGTCCTGCGCGGCCGCGAGGTTCGCCCACGCCAGCGTCACCGCCAGCCCGATCGTCCAAGTACAAGCTCGCTTCATTTTTCGTCTCCCCGGTTTGCCAGAATCTACGTGGTGATATAGTCCCCCTCTCCCTCCGGGAGAGGGCCGGGGTGAGGGGATGTTGCAAGAGGCGGGGAATACACAAAGCCAAAGTTTGTCTCGATTCCCCCTCACCCTCACCCTAACCCTCTCCCGGAGGGAGAGGGATCTCGAATCGGCATTTCGCAGAAGTCCAGACACACAGCATAGCCGTTTGCGACGCTGTTTGCCAGCAGTGCGCTTGCTGTACGTTCAGTTCGCCTGCGTCGCCCGGCTTTCGACGACCTGGATGGCGCCCAGCCGATAGCGTCGCTGGCCGTCGCTATGCTCCAACGGAAGTGCGATGGTTGGGGTGCCCGTCGCGGTACCGACCGAGACGAACAAATCATAGCTGCCCGGGCGGAGTTGGAACGGAAGTGCGAAACGTTCCTGTTGCGAGGCGTTCTGCGCCTTGCCGGGCGCGGCGACCACCGTGGAGCGAACGTCGAATCGCTCGTCCACCAGCAGGCCCACGATTCCACCCCGGGCGTCTTTCAGGGTAACCGCCAAGTGTCCTCCCGTCAGGCAGGGGGCAACGCCGGCGTTGCGCCAGGCGCTGGTGAAGTCCAACGGTCCGCCCGCCGGGACGCTCTTGGGCCAGGACGCCTCGACCAGTTGAAGGCGGTATCCCAATCGCAGGTTCATCTGCCGCACGAGGGCCCGGTTCTCGGCCAAGAACTCTTGCGGCCACCAGTGAATCGAAACATAACTGGCGTGATAGTCCTCGACCGCCCGGAGGTAGAGGCTGCCGTCCTGCCAGCAGCCGCGGGCCTTCGAGCTGCCAAAATGTTCCGATTCGAGGATGACGGGCAGTTGCGGCCAGAAGGCCTGCGCCCAGCCGGCGTGGAAGTAGGCGCGCTTGCCGGCCTGCACCAGGATGCTATCGTCGCGAAGCGTCAGCCCCCGGGCCCTGGCGTAGTCGCGCCCAGGTGTGCCCCTCGCCCCACACGCCCAGCGAGCCGACGTCGACGAAGGCCACGTCGCGGCTGCCGTCGTAGCGGGCAGCCATCGCCGCCAGGAAGCGGTCGAGCTTTTCGCAAAAAACCCGGTCGTCGAAGTCCGGTTCCCAGAAGGGACCATCCGCTTGCACGCCCTTGCCCGGCCGAAAATCATAACCCTTGGCCCCCGCGTCGCGGACCCAGCGGGGCGTGGCCCAACGGGTCCACGATTCGCTCGCGGTAATGCGGAAGGCCACTTGCTTGCCCTTGGCGGTCCAGCGTTGGGCGGGCGTGTCGAGCACCGACCAGTTGAACCGGCCCTCTTCCGGCTCGATGTACGACCAGGGAATGCGCAGATAGATCACCGTCAGCCCCGGCCAGTCGTCCAGCGTGTCCGACGGCGCAAGCTTCGAGCCGTAGTTCTCGGGTTGGTTGTCGTAGTAGTGCAACACCCAGCCCATGCCGGGATTGGCCAGTTCCGCGCCATTGTCGCGCGGATGGACGCAGGTCCGATCCGGTTCCGCGGCAAGGCTCATCGCAGCAATTGTCGAGACCGCCACGGCCATCGCCAGGAGGAGAACTTTTTGCAGCATCATCTTTCGTGCCTCATCGGCTCCAACGCATTAAATGCCTACGGCAGCAGGGGCACCTCGACGCGGGACGGCTCGGGGCCGAAGGGCGGCTTCTCGCCGGTCACGGAAATGCGAAATCGCCCCAACAACTGCCCGGGCGGCTGTTTCAACAGGAAGAGCAGGTCCTTGCCGCGCGGATCGATCGGACGATCGCTCGCGAAAACGATTGAGCCCGCCAGCCCGCGGCGCAAGGCCCAGGGCTGAAAGCGGAAGCCGCGGCCGTCCGCGCGGGGCGGAACGCCCGAACGCACCCGGTCCACCGCCTTGAGCGCCACCGGCTCGCTCTCCAGAATGGGAACCTCGTCGCACGGTCCGCGAAAACCGATCCGCGGCTGCTCGAACACCGGCTTGCGGTTCTCGTCCAGCACGGTGACCAACACGGCTGCGCCGTTCATGGGTGCCTCGTCGGCACGGTGCCAGAGGACGACGCGATCGATGGCCGTCGTGCTGCCCAGGTCGACCTCCCACCAGGGATCGGGGTCGCCGGCGCGGGTCTCGGCGAAGGAGGCGGCGGCCGCCGAGCCGTCGGTGTTGTTGTCGATGGCGCGGGAAGCGACGGCCCCTTTCTCGACGCTGGATTGCGTGGCCTTTCCGCCCAGGGCCACGTTGGCGGCGTCGCTGAAGACCTGGACCTCGGCCAGCACCAGCGGCAGCGGCGCCCGCTTGGGCGTCTTGGCGCGCCCGATGCGCACAAATCGGCCGCGGATCGGCTCGCGGCCTTGCGGCGCAGCGGTCAGCGTGAATTGCGAGACGGTGCAGGCCGCCGAGGCGGCCCGGCCCGGCCCGCCATGCGGCAGGGAATCGTCCAACAGGCCCTCCAGGCGAATGGCGTTGATCTCGGCCAGATCGCTGTCGGCCGCCAGCGCATAGACGTCGCCCGCCGGCAGCGGGCCGCCGGCCAGGACGGAACCGTCGGCCTGCGGCGTCAGGACCGAGCCGGCCACGGCATGAACGCTCCGCGTTCTCAACGGCTTCCACAGGACTTGTTGCGTGCGGTCGGCCAGCGCGGCGACGTGCCACTCCAGTTGCTCTTTCGGATCGACCGGCTGGTAGACGAGCGTGAGCTTCAGCTTCTGCCCCTCGTAACGGCCCAGGGGAACGCAGAACGAGGTCTGCACGCCGCGCTGCGGGGCGTCGAAGCGGGCCGCCGGCCGGCCGTCGATCCGCACCTCGAACTTCCCCGGCTTGTCGCTCTCGCCGGTCGATTGCACGTGGGTCACCAGCCAGTCGGCCGTCTCCGTAACCTCGCGCTCGGCGGAGAGAGTCACGCTATGTCCGCCGGTAGCGATGCCGTGGGCCAGCCGCCAGCCGCCGCCCTCGACCGGCTGCAGGCGAGCCTGCGCACCCAGCAGGTTGTTGCCGTCGATGGCGACGTGCCAGCCGTTCCAGGCGAGCACCGTCGTCGGGATGATCCGCAGGGTGTCGGCCTTGAGCCGGGCCAGGTCCAACTGGAGCACGGGCTCGATCCAATCCAGCGTATCGCGGATGTCCAAGGGATCGGCGCCGGGCGGCCGATCGCGCTCGGCCGCGTCGGCCACCAGCACCAGAGTTCGCGCGCTGCTGCCGTTGACCGGCAAAACGCCCGTGTCGGCGGCTTCCTGCGAGCCGATGAGATGCTTGCTGCGATAGGCCGGCGCCGCCTGCGGACTGTCGAAACAGACGATCCCCCGGGCGCAGCCGCCTTGGCCGGCCAGGCGGTCCAGGCCCACCTGGCTGCGGAAACTCTGTACGCCCGCGGGAATCTCGAACCACAATTCACAGGGCGCGTGGACGCCGAAACCCCAGCCGCGCTGTCCCCGGGCGTTTTGCAACGTCCCGCCCTCGACGTTGCGGTCTGCGTGCCACGGCCAACCTTTGCCCAGCAGGGGCCGCGCGACGAACCGCCGGGGCAGCAATCGCGTCAGCGGCCACTCCTCGGGCGCAAAGTGCCAGCGCATGCGAATGCTGCGGAAGCGGAGCCAGAGCGGGTCGAGACTCCAGGCCGGCTGCAACACGTGGAACCAGCCGTTGACGTCGCCGCCGCGGCCGCTGGCCCGATAACACGTCTCGGCCGTGCTGGCCACGATGCCGGTGGAGGTTTCGACGCGGACCATCCGCGCGGCGCAGGCGGGGTTCACCCGCGCCAGTTCCTCGCAATAGCTTTGCCAGGAGTCGTCGCGGGGCAGGTGGATCTCGGCCAGGTCGCTCACGGGCACCTCGCGGATCCCCTCTTCCAACAGCACTTTCACCGACCCGCGCTGCCAGCGCAAGCCCTGATAAGCGAGCCGCCGGCCGTCGCGAAAGAAGATGGTGCCCGGCTGCAACGCAGACACCGATGTTTTCTGGAAAACCACCCGCCGCACGAAACGCGGCAGCAGGCGGAGCCTGGCCGGGATGGGCAGATCGGTGAACTCAGGCAGATTGGCGGGCACGCACACCAGGTGCGGCACGGCCGGCGACAGCGTGCCGCTGCCGCCTTCGTCGAAGCCGGTCACGCGCCCCGGCAAGCGGTCGCCGTTGGTGAACTCGACGAAGCTCGCAGCAGCGTCGGGATCGAAGGCCGGCAGCCGGCGATCGCACAGCCAGCAGAGCGGTTTTTGCGGATTGAGCAGTTCGGCGCCGTCCAAGCGCGGGGTCTCGTTCGGATTGGACCAGCCCGCGATCTCCTTGCCTTCCACGCGCGTGCCGTCGGCAAACACCGCCAGGTACGGCGCCTCGGGGGCCCGCACGTCTTCCGCCCAGGCTGGAAACACCGCGAGAATCAGAACCAGGAATGCAAGAGACGGATATCGAAGCATGGCCTTGGGTGCCTTGGGGAAAGCGTGGTGGGATGGAGGCGAACTGAATGTCCCGTCCCCCGCGTGCCGCAGCGGCAGGATGGGAGAGGGTTAGGGCGGACTCTTGAAAAGCCGGCTCCAAGCGAGGGAAAAGAGGCTTGAACGATTACGGGCTTTTCGTTCCGATCGCGCTCGGCCGGCCCAACCGCGAAGCGGTTAGACAATATAGCCCAGGGCAAGCGCAGCGCCGCCCTGGGTGAGCTGGCGCCGAACAACGGAACCCTGAAAGGGGTCCACAAGGCCCTGTGCAACCCTTTCAGGGTTGAAACACGGTCTTCGGACCTCAACCCAGGGTGGCGCTTCGCGGCTACGCCGCTGCGCTTACCCTGGGCTGTCTTGTGGGACGCTTTCAGCGTCGGGCTACAGACACGCCAAGCGAAGCAGAATGTGGATATGAAACGAGAGCCCATCGTCGGATAGTTCTTAAGGGTCCGTCCAGGGTGGGGGCCGTTGGCGACAAGCCGCATCTTCGTATTATCTTGGTCGATGCGCTCGACAATGGCAAGCCACGCGGGGAAGGATAGAGTCCAGCGGTGGCACGTTGGGGCAGGCGTAGTCCATCGCGGGTGGCCCCGATAGTTCCGCTATCGGGGTGCCGAAAGGCACGACAGGCATTGGGAATTCCGGGGGAAATTCCGGGGACACATGACTTAATTCGCTTTGCGTTTGGGTTTCGGGCCGCGTTTCTGCGGCTTGAGAACACGGCCTGCCATTTCCTCCAGACGACCAACGAGCGTCTCGTCTCTCAGCGGCCGACCGGTACGAGCGTGTTGACGGATGTCGCGGAGTTCCTCTTCTGGTAGAGCACTGTTCAGGAAGGCATTCCAATCGCCGATCGTCGCCAACAACGGAGCCACCTCGACCAACCGATCGTCTCGTCCGGATAGGTGCGCGCGGGCGCTGCTCCATCAGTTGCAAATACGCGGCGTAGTCTCCGTCGCTGAAGAATGTCTGCTGTCGGCGGTTGCCCCGTTGCGTAATGTGGTGGGGCATATCCGCAATGACCAATCGCGCCAATCTCGCCATGCCCAAAACGTTACCCGTTCCACAAACCGCGTCAATAATTAGTCATGGTATCTGGAATTACCGGCGTCTCGGCGGTTCATCCTTGTGCTTCAGGGATTCCTTCGTCCTTTCCTTCGCTCGGCCCTTCTTCGCGAACCAGGCGGCTGATCTGTTTGAACTCGGGCGTGCCCGCCACCCGGCACCACTCCAACAGCGCCGCCTCGACCGTGGTCAAGGTGGCGCCGGCCGAATCCATGCGCGCCAGCGCGGTGCGATAATCGATGTCGAAGCGTGAACCGATGGCGTCTGCCGCCACGTATACCTGCCAGCCGTCGGCCAGCAGGTCCAACACGGTCTGTTGGACGCACACGTGCGCCTCGATCCCGCAGACCAAGAGCCTGTGGACGCCGCGGGCCCGCAAATCGGCAAAGACCTGCGGGCAACCGCCGCAACTGAAGGTGAGTTTTGCCGGCAACGGACCGAGCCGCTCGGCCAGTTCGGCGACCGTCGCGCCCAGCCCCTGGGGGTATTGTTCCGTGCCGGCCACCGCCACTCCCAGCACTTGGGCCCCGTCGATCAGGCGGCGGATGTTCCAAACCAGCCGGGCGTGGCCGGCGACATGGCCGATCAAACGCTCTTGCACGTCGATTACCAACAGCGCCGTGTCATCGGCGGACATCAACTCCGGACTGCGGGGAAGTTCTTCTTGGCTGGACATAGCGGGTCAGGATACCGCAAAACGAGCCCGGCGGGTAGTGGCTCGGCGGGCGAAATGCAGGTGAGTTTTCAGTGTTCAGTTTTCAGTGTTCAGTGTTCAGTTTTCAGTGTTCAGTTTTCAGTGTTCAGTTTTCAGTGTTCAGTTTTCAGTGTTCAGTTTTTGAGGTCACGGCCCAATACTGAAAACTGAAAACTTCAAACTACGTTCGACCGTGGCTGCCGTTGCTGTTCTTTCCTCAACCCCCTTTCAACGTGGAATCGAGTGGATTAGAGTAAGAGTTCATGGTGGTTCGCGTGTGATTCCTTGACGAGGTGTGTCGTGCCGATCGAACTTTACTGTCGGAGTTGTGATTACAAATTCCGTGTACCGGGGCATTTTGCGGGCAAGCGGATCAAATGCCCGAGGTGCAAGGCGGCCGTGGACGTTCCGGCCAAGCCTGCTCAGCCTGCGTCGGCCGCGGAGCCGGGGCCGGCTGCGGCCGGGCCAGCTCCCTTGCCTGTGGATGGCGTTGGGGGCGGCACTGCGGCGGGCGAAGTCGCGGCGGCCGAGCCGCTGGCGCCGCCGGCCGACGAGGCCGAGGAGACGGTCGGTCTGCCGGCGTTGGATTGGCTGAGCGAGGCAGTTGCCCTGGGCAAGACGCCGGTCGCCGCGGAACCGCTTCTGCCCCCTCCACTGCCGGCCAAATCACCGCCGGAGTTGCCGATCGCGGAAGCCCTCGAGGCGCCGCCGGAGTTGCCGATCGCGGAAATTGCCGCCGAGCCGGCGGGTGCAGAGGCATTGCCACCCCCGCTGCCGGCGGCGGCACGTCCGCCGTCGCAGCCCACGGCACAATGGTATCTAAAGACCGACGACGGGGAGCAATACGGCCCGGTTCCCAAGACGGAACTCGACGCTTGGTATTACGACGGACGGATCGACGCGACCTGCCAGCTCCGCAGCGAAGAGGCGGTCGACTGGATGCCGGCGGAGCAAGTCTATCCCGAGCTGGCGGAAGCACGGGCGCCATCGACGACTGGATCGCTCACCGGGCAGCCGGCGTGGAAGGCCCTTGAGCTTCACTGCCGGACCGTGCGGCACGCGCATCTGCGCGAGCTTTTCGCGGCCGATCCCGGCCGCGGCGAGCGCATGACCGCCGAGGCGG
>JBEKZQ010000375.1:0-6361 GCA_049509675.1 Thermoguttaceae bacterium
CAGTGATAATCCCACGGTCTTCGCCAGCAGCCAGAGCCTGGCGCCCTTGGACGTGGTGGTGACGGCGGCCACGCTCACGGTCACGGTGAATCCGAAGATCACGGTATACGGCAGCAAAGTGCCCGCCCTAGCACCAAAGATCACGGGCTTCATCAACGGCGATACGGTGGCCGTTTTCACCAGCCTGCCTGTGGAGAGTACCCCGGCCACCCCGGCGAGCCCCGTGGGTGTTTATCCGATTAACGTGACGGGCGGTGTTGCGCCGGGTTATGTTATCAACGACGTCAACAGCACGCTCAGCGTGATCGCGGCGCCGCTGACCATTGCCGCCGCCAACCAGACCATGTTGGCCGGCTCGCCCCTGCCGCCGTTGACGGCCGGCTATGCCGGCTTCGTCAACACCGACACCCCGGCCAGCCTCGCGGCCCTGCCCAAGCTTTCCACGACGGCCACCGCCGCCAGTCCGCCGGGCGTCTATCCGATTCTGGTCAGCGGCGCGGCCGCGGCGAACTATCAAATCACCTATGTTGCCGGCACGCTGACGATCCTGAGCGCCTCGCAGACGGCCACCCTGATCCCCGACCCGTTGCTGCCCGGCAAATCCACCCTGGTGATTCGCGGCACTGCGGGCGACGACGTCATTGACATACGTCCGGCGGGCACCAACCAGGTCCTGGTCAAGATCCTCGGGCCGACTCCCTATCAAAACACCTTCGCCACGACGCAGATCGCGCACCTGGCGGTATTTGGCGGGGCGGGCAACGACGGCCTATGGATCGAACACGGCGTGACGATCCCCGCCTTGCTCTTCGGCGGCGACGGCAACAACACGCTCATCGGCGGCTCCGGGCCATGCGTGCTCGTGGGCGGCAGCGGCAGCAATACGCTGCGCGCCGGAAGCGGCCCTTCGATCCTCATCGGCGGATCGGGAGCCGCCACCCTGTACGGCGGCAGCAGCGACAATATCCTCATCGGCGGCAGCACCGACTTCGACAGCGATCTGCAGGCCCTGGATAGCATCCTGGCCGAGTGGGGCGACGCTACCACCGGCTTCCACGGGCGCATCGGACGCTTGCAGGGCCCCAAGGCCGGTCTGAACGGCACCTACTTCCTCAACACGGCCACGGTCCACGCCGGCGCCGCCACGGACAACATCAGCGGCGGCGCGGGCGCCGCCTGGTTCCTGGTTTCTCAAGCGCAACTGGCAGGACACGTCAGTCACGTGTTGGCGCTGGACACCACCACCTTGATTACCGGTCCCCTCGTGGCCTTGGGCGGCCCCTCCGCCTTCGCCACCCGGACCGGACCGATCACCTATAGCGTCACCTACGGCAACTTCCAGACCAGCACGCTCAGCGCCCGCGACATCACCCTGAATAGGACGGGCACGGCTGCGGGCACGGTCAGCGTCTCCGGATCGGGTGCAAACTACACCGTCACGGTCAACGGCATCACCGGCAACGGCACGTTGGGCATCTCGATCGCGGCCGGCACTGCCGTCGATGCAAGCGGTAATCCGACCCCCGCCGTTGGTCCTAGCAACACCTTCATCGTGGATACCGTGGCGCCCACGATTGCCGTCAGCGCCCCGTCGACTGCGCTCACTACCGGCGGACCGGTCACCTACACCGTGACCTACGCCGACGCCAACTTCAACGCCGCCACGCTCGCCGTGGGCAATATTACTCTCAACGCGACGGGCACGGCCAACGGCACGCTGAGCGTCTCCGGCAGCGGTCTGACCCGCACCGTCACCATCAGCAGCATCACGGGCGACGGCAGCCTGGGGATCTCGGTCGCGGCCGGCACCGCCTCGGACCTGGCCGGCAACCTGGCCCCGGCCGCCGGGCCCAGCGCCACCTTTGTCGTTGACAACACGGCGCCGACGATCGCCGTCAGTGCCCCCTCGGCCGCCTACGCCACGGGCGGGCCGATCACCTACACCGTGACCTACAGCGATGCAAACTTCAAGGCCAGCTCACTCGTCGCCGGAAACATCACGCTGAACCAGACAGGCACCGCCAATGGCACGCTCAGTGTTGCCGGCTCCGGCAAGTCCTACACGGTCACCATCAGCGGCATCAGCGGCGACGGCACGCTGGGGATCTCGATCGCGGCCGGCACCGCCTCGGACCTGGCCGGCAACCTGGCCCCGGCCTCCGCGCCCAGCGCCAATTGCATCGTCGACAACACGCCCCCGCAGATCTTTGTCAGTTCCCCCTCGAACTCCTATAGCAGCGGCGGGCCGATCGGCTTCACCGTCACCTACTCCGACGACAACCTCAACGCCGTCACGCTCGGCGCGGGCAATGTCACGCTGAACCACACGGGCACCGCCAATGGCACGCTCAGCGTTACAGGCTCGGGAACGACCTACCTGGTGACCGTCAGCAATATCACTGGCAACGGCACGCTGGGGATCGCCATTGCGGCCGGCACCGCCTCGGACCTGGCCGGCAACCTGGCCCCCGCCGCCGGCCCCAGCACCACGTGCGTCGTCGACAACATCGCCCCCACGATCTCCATCAGCGATCCCTCGGACACCCTTACCAATAGCGGACCGATCGCCTACACCGTCACCTACGCCGACGCCAACTTCGCCTACAGCACGCTCAACGCCGGCAACGTCATCCTGAACAGCACGGGCACGGCCACCGGTGGAATCGGCGTCTTCAGCACGGGCACGGGCACGCCCAACATATTCACAGTTGTCATCGACAACATCAGCGGTGACGGTACTCTGGGGATCTCGATTCCGGCGGGCACCGCCTCCGATCTGGCCGGCAACCTGGCCCCGGCCGCCGGCCCCAGCACCACCTTCGTCGTCAAGAACACCGGACCCGTCACTTCCATCAGCGCTCCTTCGGCCGCTTCCACCATTAGCGGACCGATCACCTATACCGTCACCTACGTCGACGCCTACTTCGGCTCCAGCTCGCTAACGGTCGGCAACATCGCGCTGAACGCTACGGGCACGGCCCACGGTACGATCAGCGTCTTGGGCTCGGGCGAGTCCTATACCGTCACCATCAGCAACATTACCGGCAGCGGCACTCTCGGGATCTCCATCGCCGCCGGCACCGCTGTTGACACGCTCGGCAACCCGTCTCTCGCCTCCGGCCCCAGCAGCATCTTCACGGTAGTCTAGGAGTGGAACACCCAAATAGCGGTAGAACTGTAGTCCACGAATTGCATACCCAAACGGGTTGACGCGGATGTCTCATGTAGGGTGGGTCGAGGTCGCGCAAACCAATGGTGGGTCTCGCAAACCGATCCACCGTTGTCCAGCGCTGTGTCATAAGGCGGTAAGTTGATAAGCGACCGAAGACCCACCAAGACCACGGTTTGCTCGACGCCACCCTACAGTTTATGAATAATCCAGGTTGACGCGGAAAAAAATGAATCGCCGCAAATCGCTTTGATAATTCGTCGTTTTGTGCTACCATGTTAGCTAGGCGTTAAGAAAATCAGCGAAGCGGGAAGAGGCCAATTGGTGGGGGCAAGCATCATCCTGGCAATCCCCTGTCTTCGTTTGCCGACCGCGCCATAGCGGGTCGGGGACTGGTCCATTTTTCGGCCAGAAAGCACGGTTCTGCGAATCGACGATGGCCGAAAACATGGACCTGTCCCCTTTCCTGCCACGCAGCGTTAACCAGTCGGCTTTCACGCCTTCCAGGAGGTGCGCTCAATGTTTGCCCTGTGCGATCAGCGTTTCGGTCTGGTAGGAACCATTTGCCGTGGTGCGGTTGCGGTCCTGATGATCGCCGCCGTGGCACGGGCAGATGTCTTTAACATGCCGGCCGGCCAAACCAGCCTCTCCTTCGTCAACGTCGGCGATCCGGGCAATGCCGGCGACACGGTGACGATGAACAGTACCTACGCGGCGATAAACGACGGCACGAGCGGCTACGGCGTCGTTTCCTATTCGT
This sequence comes from Thermoguttaceae bacterium, assembly GCA_049509675.1. Lineage (GTDB taxonomy): Bacteria > Planctomycetota > Planctomycetia > Pirellulales > Thermoguttaceae > JBEKZQ01. The sequence goes on from JBEKZQ010000375.1 coordinate 3,930, forward strand.
TTGCCATGGGCACGTTCGACGTGACGACGGCCCAATACTGCCAGTTCCTTAACGCCGTGGCCAAGTCGGACCCCTACAGCCTTTTTAATTCCGGCATGACCAACGGTGGCGGCGTTACTGTCAGTGGCTATCCCGTTGCGTGCGGCATCATCAAGAGCGGCACTTCGGGCAACTACAGCTACCGGGTCGCGACGACGGCCGACATCAGCACCGGCAGCTACCACTTTCCGGCGTTCTGCGCGAACCTTCCGGTGAACTGGGATTCTTGGGGCGACGCGGCCCGGTTCTGCAACTGGCTGGAGAACGGCCAGCCGACCGGGGCCGAGGGGTCCGGCACGACCGAGACCGGCACCTATACCCTCAACGGCGCAATGACAACTGCGACGCTGTTTCCAATAACGCGCAATGCAGGGGCGAAGTATTGGATCCCCAGCGAGAACGAATGGTACAAGTCAGCCTACTACGCGGGCGGAAGCACCGCCACCACGAGCAACGGTACGCCTGATTCGGCCGGCTATTGGTACTATCCGACCCAAGCCGACAGCAGCCACGCACCGAGCAGCACGCTTTCGACAACCGGCACGAACAACGCGAATTGGAATGCTTCCGGCCTGGCCGCCCCGAACAACTGGGTCCTCACCCCGGTCGGTTATTACGCCGGTTCTCCGAGCCATTTCGGCACCTACGACCAGGGGGGCGATCTATACAGTTTTACCGACACGGCGGTCACCGTGTCCACGGCCATTGCCAACAATCTCCAGGAGAGCGACAACAACCAGGCGCCGTGGGCGACCACCCTGTTCGTCATGCGCGGCGGCTCCTTCCACCTAAACACCACACAGGAACTCATGGCGAACTGTCGCTACGGCGCCGCGCCGGGCAAGTTCGGCCACGGGCGGACCTTCCGCATCGCCATGCAATTTACGTCCGCGCAGTGGAGCGGTGAGGCCGTGAGCAATAATTGGAGCTCGGTGACCAATTGGAACGGCGATGCGCCCCCCGTCGCAGGCGTCTCCCTTCAGTTCGGCCCGAGCGACGACGGTACTGCGAACAACGACGACTTCGCGCCCGGCACCCAGTTCAAGGGCATCACCTTCACCAGCGGCGCCCCATCCTACAACCTCTCGGGCAACACGATCGCGCTGGCCGGCCCCGTGACGAACCCCAGCGGCAGCGACCAGGCGATCAGTCTGGCCGTGCAGTTAGTCGCCGGCGGCGGCACCATTGACACGGGCACCAACAACGTCACGGTCAGCGGCGCCATCAGCGGCGGCGTGCCCCTGATCAAGAATGGCACGGGCGCGCTCATCCTATCCGGCTCCAACTCCTACACCGGTGGCACCTCGATCAACGCGGGCACGCTGCAAATCGGCAACAGCGGCTCGATCACCGGCTACGTGCTCGATAATGGCACGCTGGTCTGCAGCCATAGCGACGCCTATACCTTCGGCCTGGCCATCAGCGGCAACGGCTCGTTTATCCAAACCGGCAGCGGCGCCGCCATCCTCAAGGACAGCAACACGTACACCGGCGGCACGACGATCAGCGCGGGCACGCTCCAACTCGGCAGCGGCGGGAGCAGCGGCGGGGCCAGCGGCTCGATCAGCGGCGCCGTGTGCGACAACGGCACGCTGGCCTTCAATCGCTCGAACCTCTATACCTTCGGCGGCGCGATCAGCGGCAACGGCACGGTGATCCAGGCCGGCGGCGGCAAGCTCGTTCTCACGGGCACGAACACCTACAGCGGCGGCACAACCATAGCCAACGGCACGCTGGCAGTCTCCAGCACCGCCAACCTGGGCACCGGCCCAATCACCATCGGCCCCGCCACTTTCGAAAACACCGCCGACATGACGCTGGATGCCACGCGCACAGTGACCTTGGCCAGCGCCAGCAGCACGTTCTCGGCCGACCCGGGCACGACTTTGACAGTCAACGGCCTGGTGCAGGGCAGCGGGGGCTTGACCCAGGCCGGCGGCGGCGCGCTGGTTCTCACAGGTACGAACACCTACTCCGGTGACACGGCGATCAACGCCGGCACGCTGCAACTCAACAACGCCTACGCCGCCGGGAACAGCACCGTGTCGGTCGGCGTGGACAACGGCTTGGCCTTCGGCCCGGGCGTGGCCAACCCGCTCCTGGGCGGCCTCTCGGGAGGCGGAGACGTCAACCTTGCCACGACCGATGCGCCGCCCTTGGCCGTTTTTCTGACTGCCGGCGGCAACAACGCCGATACGATCTATTCCGGCACCCTCAGCGGCAGCGGCGGCTTGACCAAGGCCGGCAGCGGCACGCTGGTTCTCACAGGTACGAACACCTATTCCGGCGGTACGACGATCAACGCCGGCGCGCTGGCCATCGCCACCTCGGCCGGCATCGGCACCGGCACGCTGGCAATCAACGCCGGCACGCTGCAGACCACGGGCGACTTG
>JBEKZQ010000376.1:0-6286 GCA_049509675.1 Thermoguttaceae bacterium
AAATGGTTGTCCATGACGGCGAAGGCGTAGAGCACGATTGCCGCCGAAGACAGGCCGTCGGCGAGTTGGCCGAGGAACCGCTGACGATCGTCACTGGTCCGAAAAACTTGCTGCCGCCCGTTGCCGCGGCTGGTGACGTGGTACAGCGCGTCGGGGAAGTCAATGCGTGGAGGTCGTGCCATGATCCCCATACGATATCAGACGCCATGCCGCCTGTCAAGGCCAGTTAGCTGTCAAAGTCTGACCCCGCTCTTTCCCCAAAGCGGTACACCGAGGCTTATCGGCAATGCAGGCCGCATCAAGCGATCGGTTGGACCTTGATTCCCGCCAATTGTGCATAGGCGCGGAAATCGTGGTCGTGTCTGCCGAGGATGATCAACTGGTGGAAGCCCTGGATGTCGCGGGCATCGACCACTCCGTCCAGGGCCAGCTCGACGGAAGTGCGGCAGCCGCCACAGCCGGGCACTTGGTCGTTGTTGGCCAGGATCCGCCCCGTCGCCAGGATGATCGCATCGGCGGCCGTGAATTTCATCACCGTCACTTCCTGCCCCACCGGCCAGAAGACCTGGGGCACGCAGCCCATGCCCGATTCGTCATGGTTGCGCAGGGCGAACGGCATGTGCGGCTGGTCGAAGCCGGCCAGCCTGGTGGCGGAGGTGCAGTGGGCGCCCATGAAGGTATTGCTCACGGTGTTGGGCACCGGGTCCTGCATGAAGCCGGGGCGGCCGATCAACTGCGCGGTGAGCAGTTGCGAAATGCCCGCCGTGTGGTCCACTTCGCACGTGCCGACGCCCCCTTCGTCGAGCAGGCGGGACCAGGCGATGCAGGGCGGGCAGGCGATCCGCTTGATGGCGACCAGTCCCAGGCAATCCAGGGAGATGCCCTGGCAGTTCTCCGCCGCCATGATTCGCTTGGCGACGAGGTAGTTGACGGCCGCGTTCAGGATGTCCTGCGGCTGGGGCTCGATGATCTTCTTGGCCTCCTTGGCATAGTAGTCGGCGATCGCCCGGGCCTCGTCGCTGGCCGGCATCTTGTCGACCTCCAGGGGCCATCGCTCCCGCGGGACGTGGTGCAGCGTGGTGCCGATGGTGGGAAACGTCTCGTCCTGCGCCTGCGTGCCGTGCAGATAGCACAGCCGGGTGTTCTTCATGACCCACATCGTGCGGAACATTCGCACCGCCTTGGCCAGCCAGGCGATGTCCTGCGTGGAGGCCGCAAAGGTCTTCGGAGCCTTCCGCGTTTCCTGGAGGTGGCCGGTGAACGCCGTGCCCAGCGGGGCGAAGACGACCGCCGGCAGGTCGCCCTTGTTCTTGACGAAACGACTCACGTGCTCCCACCAGCTCATGTGCATCACGGTGAGGATCGCCCCGTCGCAGCGGTCCTGCTTGAGCCGGCCCAACAGCGCGCCGACTTCGTCCACGGTCTCGATGGGCTCGGTCTGCACTTCCAACTGCACGTCGAGCCGGCCGGCGGCCTCGGTCATGGTCTTGATGTAGAGTGCTTGGGAGCCGGCCACGTCGTAGGTGTGGCCGGGCCAGCTCATCCAGTACTTGCGGTGGTCCTTGGGGTACAGGAACACCGCCCGGACCTTGGGCTTGCCGGCCGGCTTGGGGGTTTCCTCCGCCATCGCGGAAGCGAAGTCCAACAGCCCGGCCTTGATCGCCAGGGCGGAGGCCCCGGCCACTACGCCGCCCAGGAACTGCCGACGACCGATCGCCATCGGACAGCTACCACCACGGAGACACGACTGGCAGTTTTGCATTGCAGCACCTCCCATGAACGGTTTCTTGCCCCAGGACCACGGCGCCCTCGCGTGCCACCGCAGCGTGCGGCACCGGAAACGGTCTGGGGTTGGAACTCAGGGTTCTTCCCTTTGCCATGGCTGCCGGAACCCCTTCGCAGCAGCCCGACAAATATCTTCGCCCCGACGATGCAGACTTGTCAATCACCTCGGGAGAATTGCATAGTCAACATCAACATGACGGAATGCAAAGTCGCGATGCGAGACGCTAGCCCGAAGCGCCAGCGAGGGAGAATCGCCGCAAATCCCTCGCCGGCGCTTCGCGCCTAGTGTGCGGAATGGACCAGACCCCGACTTCGCAGTTCTCCTGGGAAGCAGCCCACTTGCCGAATGACGTAAGAGCGTACAGAATAACGTGGACCGAGCCTTTGCAAGGGGCAATGCCGAATCGGATGGCTGTCAGGCTGCCCGGCGGGCGTGCTCTTCGTTGCATTCCGGGAGCAGCTAAGGTCATGAGAGCGATTGAATTCGTGGGGCCGAGGAAGATTGTTCTGCGCGACGATCTGCCCATTCCCGCGCCGAACGATGGCGAGGTGTTGGTGCGGTGCAGCCATGTGGCGCTGTGCGGAACGAACATGGGGCCCTACCTGCACGACGGGCGATGGGCCAACCCGAACATCCCGCGCCCGGCGGGATGGCTGGGCCACGAGAACATTGGCACGATCGTCGAGTCGCGTGCCGGCGGCTGGGAACCGGGCGAGTTGGTGCTTGCCCACCCCGACGACTATAACGGCTTTGTCGAGTACATTCGCTCGAAACCGGCGGGGTTGGCCCGCTTGCCGCGAGGGGCGCCCGACCCGGGCGCGCTCGTGGTGGCGCAGCCGCTTGCCACCGTGCTGCGTGCAATGGTGCGAACCGGGCCCGTCGTCAACCAGCGGTGCGCCGTGGTGGGCCAAGGCCCGATGGGTCTGATTTTCACTCACCTCCTGGGGCGCATGGGTGCAAGCCAGGTCATCGGCATCGACCGCGTGGAGTGGCGGCTGCGCTGGTCCCGTCGCTTCGGGGCGACCGACGTGATCGATGCCTCGCGCGAAGACGTGATCGAGAGGGTCCGCATGATGACGGGTGGGAAGATGGTCGATTTCTGCGTCGAGGCGGTGGGTCGGCCCGACGCCCTGGCCGTCGCCGCCCGACTCCCCCGACGACAGGGGCGGCTGTACGTCTTCGGCGTGCCGCATCACGAAACCCAGGAGTTTCCCTGGTTTTTCACGGTCGGCAACGAGACGGAGATCCTCGCTTCGATGGGCCCGGAGTGCATGGAATACTTCCAGAACGCCGTGGATATGATCGTGCAGGGCCGCCTCGACCTGGCGGCGATGGTCACGCCGCGCATGCTCTGGGAGCGGGCCGCCGAGGCATTCGAGATGTATGCGGAGCCGGAGAAGGCAGAGGATTCGCTGAAGATTACCTTGGTGCTGTGAAACGGAGTGTCGGCCGGAATGACGCCCAACATGATCGAGTACGGCGCAGCCGAGGGTCTGGCCTTCATCCGGTTCCAATCCCCGCCCGTTAACGCGCTGACCTTCGCATTGTTGGACGAGCTGTGCGCGGCCATCCGCCGTGCGAACGACGACCGCGAGGTCCGGGCCGTCGTCCTTACCGGCGGGCCGGAGCAGTTCAGCGCGGGGGCCGATCTGGAAATTTTCCAGAAAATCCGCAGTGGCGAAGATGCCGTGCGAGCATCGCGGGTTTTCCAGGAGGCTTTTCAAGAGGTCGAGGACTCGCCCAAGCCGGTCGTGGCGGCCGTGGCGGGGCACGTGCTGGGCGGGGCCCTGGAACTGGCCATGGCCTGCCATTTCCGCGTCGCCTCGCCGCGGAGCCGGTTCTCCATGCCCGAGGTCCGCTTGGGCATCACCCCGGGGGCCGGCGGAACCCAGCGATTGCCACGGTTGGTCGGCGTCGAGGCGGCGCTGGACATGTTGCTTACGGCCGAGCCGATCGACGCCGGGCGGGCGCTGGCCCTCGGATTGATCGACGCCGTCTGCGAGCCTGAGATGCTCGTCCCGCGCGTGACGGAAATCCTCCAGTCGGCTTCCCAGGTCCCTCGGACTAGCCGGCGCGTTGAGAAACTGGCGGACACGGCAGCCCAGCGTGCCGCGTTCGAAAAGGCAGACCAACGGGCGGCTGCCGGTCGCCCTGAGATCATCGCGCCGCGAAAGATCGTCGAAGCGGTCAGGGTCGGCGTGGAAGAATCGTTTCAGGCCGGGCTGTTGCGCGAGCAGGAGGCTTTCAGGGATTGCATGACCACGCTGGCGACGCAGAACAAGGTTTACATCTTCTGCGCCAGCCGGCAGACGGGCAGAATTGGCCATCGTCCCGCGGCTCCGGCGCCCTCGCCTCCTGCCCCTCACATTGCGAAGGCCGCGGTGCTGGGAATGGGCACGATGGGCACGGGCATCGCCCAGGCCCTGATTGCGGCTGGCATCGCCGTGGCGGCGTGCGATGAAAGCGCAGGGGCACTGGAGAAGGCGACCCGGAAGATCGGGGCTTCGCTGGACAGCCGGGTCCGGCAGGGAAGGTTCACCGCCGAGCAGGCCGAGCAGACGGCCGGCCGCCTCTCCACCTCGACCGATCCGCGGCAACTTGCCGATGCCGAGATCGTGATCGAAGCGGTATTCGAGAACGCGGAAGTGAAGCGCGTTGCGATCGGCCGGTTGGAGGAGGTCTGTTCGGCGGAAGCCCTCATCGCCTCGAACACGTCGACCATCAGCCTGGACCTGTTGGCGGAAGGGATGCGGCATCCGGAGCGGCTTGTGGGCATGCACTTCTTCCACCCGGCCCAGCGCATGCCGCTGGTGGAGATCGTCCGCCGCGATGCGACACCCCCCGGGGTGGTTGGCCGAGCGGTACGTCTCGCCAAGACCATCGGCAAGATTCCGGTCGTGGTCCGCAACCGCGAGGGGTTCGTGGTCAGCCGGCTCTTCGTACCCTACCTCAAGGAAGCGTTCTTGCTGCTGGAGGAAGGGGCCGAGCCGGCAACGATCGACCGGGCGATGGTGGATTTCGGCTTTGCCATGGGCCCGTTTCAGTTGATCGACATGTCGGGATTGGATATTCTAGAGAAGACCGCTGCCGTGCTGTGCGGGGCTTTTCCTCGCCACGATCGGCTCTCGCCCATTGCCGTGCGGCTGGTCGAGGCCGGCCAGCTTGGCCAGAAGACCGGCTGCGGGGTGTATCGCTACGAGGGCGGCGACCACACGCCGCGCCCCAGTAACATGGCCGCAGAGATCATCGCGGCGGCGCGTCGCCAGCGCGGCAGCGAGCCCGGCCGCGCGAGCGACAAGGAAATCGTTCGCCGGCTCATGCTGTGCATGGTCGCCGAAGCGTTTCGTGTGCTTGAGGAAGGAGTTGTCGAGCGTGCGGCGGACATCGACGTGGCCATGGTTTTGGGGACCGGGTTGCCCGATTTCCGCGGTGGCGTGCTGAAATACGCGTACGATCTCGGGCTGGACTGCGTGTTGGGCCAGCTCGAACAACTGACGGAGAAGTGTGGCCAACGGTTTGAGCCGTGCCAACTCCTCCGCCGTTCCCAGCAGGAAAGGATATAGCGACGATGGCACCCGCCGAACGCAAGGACCTCGAAGCCACGAAGAAGCTCCGAGAAGTGATGGGCAACTACTTCACCGACCTGGGCCGCGGCCCGGCCGATGGGAAGAAGACGGCCTGGTGTACCAGCGTCGGCCCCGCCGAGCTGCTCTGGGCCCTGGGGTTCAACGTCTATTTCCCCGAAAACCACGGCGCGATGCTGGGGGCCTCGCGCATGGCCGCTGACCTGATTCCGCTGGCCAACGCCCGCGGCTTCTCGCCCGACATCTGTTCTTATCTCACCAGCGACGTAGGCTCGTACCTCAAAGGCGAGAGCCCGCTGCAAAAGATGAAGCTCGCCGGCCCGCCCGAGCCCGACGTGCTGGTCTTCAACACCAACCAGTGCCGCGACGTGAAGGACTGGTTTCAGTTCTATGCGCGGGAATACAACGTGCCCTGCCTGGGTATCCACACGCCGCGGGCGATTGGCGTGGTCGACGGGCCGCTGGTCGATTACGTGGGCGGGCAGATCGAGGCCCTGGTCGTGCCTTTGGAGGAAGTGGCCGGGCAGAAGCTCGATATCGATCGTCTCCGCGAGGTCATCGGCACGTCGAAGCAGACGACCACGCTGTGGAAGGCGGTGCTGGAGACGGCTGCCCACTTCCCCGCGCCTTTCACCTTTTTCGACGCGACCGTGCAGATGGGCCCGGCGGTCGTGATGCGCGGGCTGAAGGGCACGGCCGACTACTACCAGGCGCTGCTGGCCGAGTTGCACGAGCGCGTCGCGGCGGGCGTGGGGGCCGTCGACGGCGAGCGGCTCCGCGTCTATTGGGAAGGAATGCCGATCTGGGGCAAGTTGAGCAGCTTGGGCGGGCTCTTCCTGCAACTCAGGACCTGCATCGTCGCCTCCACCTACTGCAATAGCTGGATCTTCGAGGACCTCGACCCGGCCGATCCCTT
>JBEKZQ010000377.1:0-6257 GCA_049509675.1 Thermoguttaceae bacterium
CCTCGCCGTCGAACCAGAACCGCCCGGAGCTGGGCCGGTCGAGACAGCCCAGAAGGTTCATGAGGGTCGTCTTGCCGGAACCGGAGGCCCCCATCAGTGCGACCATCTCGCCGCGCTGGATCAAGACCGACACGCCCTTGAGCACGGGTACGTCGACCTCGCCCAGGTGATAGGTCTTGGTGATGTTCTCCAGGCGAATGAGTTCCATGGGAAAAGTCCCCGCTTACGGCTTGGTCTTGGGAGTGCCGCCCTTCTTGTTGAACAGCTTGGGGGCGAAGGGGTTGCTCAGATCGGCCACCTCTTCCGGGGCCAACTCGCCCACGATCACTTCCATGCCTTCCTTGATCTCCGGACCGGAGATCTCGGTGTCGATGCCGTCGGTGGCGCCGATCCGCACCCTGACGGGCCGGGCCAACGGTCCGTCCTTGACCCACACCTGGCCGTGCTCGGAGTGGCTCTTGGACTTCTTTTGGTCGCGCTGGGCCTTGGCATCCTTGGGGTCCTTTGAGTCCTTCGCCGCGGCCCGCTCCTTAACGCGCCGCAGTGCGGCGGCGGCCTTCGGATCGCTGGGCGTCTTGGCCTCGGCCGCGGCGTCCTTGCCGCCGGTCTCGCCCGGCGTCTTGGCCTCGGCCGCGGCGTCCTTGCCGCCGCTCTCGCCGGGCGACTTGGCCTCGGCATCGCGCTTGCCTTCGCCCTTCTCTTTGCCGGCCGATGTCAGGCTGTCGCGGTACTCCGGGGCCACCATGGCTGGCCGCGGCTTCCACCGCAAGGCCCCGTTGGGGACCTTCAGCACGTTGGGATGCTGCTCGACCTGGAAACTCAGGTTCGCCGTCAGGTACGGCAGCAGCCGCAGATCGGGATTCTCGGTGTCCACCACCACGGTGTAGGTGACCACGTTCTGCGTCATCGTGGCGTTCATGCGGATCTGGTAGACGGTGCCGCGGAAGACCTCGTTGGGGTAGGCGTCAACAGTGAACGTGACGGGCATCTTCGCGTGGATCCGCCCAATGTCGGCCTCGTTCACCGAGGCCCAAACTTTCATGTGCCGCAGGTCCTTGGCGATGAGGAACAGGCTGGAGACGCTCATGGCGGAGACCACGGTCTGGCCGACGTTCACGCGGCGATCGATGATCACGCCCTTGACGGGCGAATTGATGGTGCAGTAGTCCAGGTTCCGCTTGGCCATGGCCAGGGCCGCCTCGTTCTGCTTGACGGTTGCCTTGCCCACCTCCAGGTTCGCCTTGGCGGCCTTGAAATTGGCCACGTCCAGGTCGTAGTCGGTGTCGGCAATGGCCTTCATGGGCCGCAGGGCGTCGGCCCGCTTCCATTCCGCCTCGCTTTGTTCCAGGTGCGCCTGGAGCTCTCCCAGGTCGGCCTGGGCGTGCAAGAGGTTCGCCACGGCCTGATCGTTCTGCGCCTTGTAGACCGAGTCGTCGACCTTGGCCAGGAGCGTGGCCTCGTCGACCTGCGAATCGTAGTCGATCGACTTGCTCGGATCCTTGGGGTCTTTGCCCAGCGAAGCAATGGGGCCGGTCACCTGCGAGCCTACGTCGACCACCTCCTCCGGCTCCAACGTGCCCGTGGCGCTGACCAACGACACCAGGTCGCCTTGTTTGACCGGAACCGTGCGGAAGTTTGCCGGCGGATCGGTCGATGCGCGAAGTGCGTAATACGTGCCGCCGCCAATCACCAGGCCAATGACGATCAGAAAGCCAAGAATCGTTTTCATAAGTGTACCCCTGCGGCGAGAACGAAGACGCGTCACACGTGGTGCGGCGTATTTCCCACTCGCCAAATTCCCAATAGAAGATGCGGGACAATCCCCAACTTATTCTCTCTCCCCAGTCCTACGCCAACTCTCCGGCCGCCTTCTTCACCGCCGCCGCCTTGGGCCTCGGGACGGCCGATGCCTGGACCAGGGTTTTCAACGCGTCATGAACTTCTTTGCGGGTTGCGGGCGGCATGCGCTCGAACACCGCCATCACGCGCTCGATCCGCACCGCTTCCCGCGATTGCATGATCTGCTGGCCGCGGCCGGTCAATTGCAGGCAGCGGACCCGGCGGTCCGCCTCCTCGGCCACCCGGGTCACCAGGCCAGCCCGCTCCAGTCGATCGGCAATCTGTGTCATGGCGCTCAGCGATACGCCCAGTTCGCGGCCCAGGGCCGACATCGACTTGCACCCCTGACACAGGATGCCGCACACCCGCAACTGCGCGACTGGCAGATCTACGGCCAGATCGCCGTCGACGGCAAAAACCTGCCGCACCACGGATGTCAGCAGGGAAGCGACCGCCTTCCCTTCGCTCCAGGATACAGAGCCCACCATAAAACTCCAAGCCTCTTACCCAAACAGCCAGGAGAACTGCAAAGTTGCGATGTGCTACACTAGCCCGACGCGCCAGCGAGGGAGACTTGCCCTAAAACCCTCGCTGGCGCTTCGGGCTAGTGTGCGGAATGGACCTGTTCCGGAGAACTTCCCCGACTTTGCAGTTCTCTTGCCCAAACAGCGGCCGATTCCATTAACCGACATATATTATTAATCTACCTGAAATATATGCGCATGTCAACGGACATTTGTTCGCGCCTTGGAAAAAAGATTTCTTCCGAGCGGCGCATCGCCCCACGCTCCACGGACCACGCCCCCCCCAACCTACTTCCCGTAAATCTCCACCTCGCGCAGGGTCATCTGGTGGGGTCCGGTCTGGCCGCCGGCCTCGGTCTCCTCTTTGGTCGCGCCGTCGCCCCACGTGCAATCATGCACCAGCAGCCGGATCTTCTGCGTGGTCACCGGCGGGAACTGGTGTTGGAAGATCCAGCGGTCGCTGAAGAAGCTGTCCACCGTGGTGCGCGTGGGCGGCGTGAAGACGCACAACGTGCGGGTGGGCTCCTTGACGTGCTCGATCGTCACCCAACGGCCGTCGCGATCGTACTGCAACTCGTAGTCCAACAGCGTGCCCTGCGATTGCCAGGGCGGAGCGGCGTAGACGATCACGCGGGCCACGGCGGCCGCCGCGGGCAGCCGGATCTCCACCCAGGTGGGAAAGGCCGCGGCGTTGTCCATCCACGGGCCCTCGCCGGGACGTTGCGCATAGTACCAGTTCTCCTGCTCGCCGTTGATGAGCTTCGACACCACGTTCCGCTGCAGCGTGATCTTCTCGTTGGCGTCGTTGGGGTTCTTGGGCAACGCCGGCGGATTGGCGGCCGCGGCGCGGACGCCCTCGTCGCGGGCCAGGTTGCGGCCCCAGTCGGTCGGCAGCACATCGATCGTTTGCCCCTTGGCCAGCTCGACATAGACCGGCAGTTCGGGCACGCCGAGCACCGCTTCGCCGTCGCGGACCGGCAGGTCATCCTCCACCCCGAAGGCCGAGACCACGTGAAGCTTATCGCCGCCGGCCACCTTCAGTCGCACCTTGCCGTCGGGGCTGCCGGCGCTCATGAACATCGCCACGCGCTTCGACCGGTCGGGCGACTCGAACAGGCTGCCGATATACAAACGATTGCCCGGCTCGCCGAAGTCGAAGGCCCGGGCGAAGGTGGCGCCGAATTGCTCCTCGGCGAAGACGCGCATCAGGGGCAAGGCGGGGTTGAAGCCCCCGTCGTCGTTTTCCCACCAGGTGGGGAAATCCCAAAAACCGTGGCTCTTGTCGTACCACAGGTGGTTGTGTTCGCGCGGCAGGCGGTACTGGTCGAAGATCATCATTTCCAGCATGGTCCAGCGCCCCTGGTGGCGGGGCTGATAGACGCCGTACATGGCGGCGAAATAGCCCTGCTCGGTCTGCCACAGCTCTTTCTTGTCGGCCCCGTATTTCTTCAACAGGGCCAGCAGATTGTCCAGCGACCGTCGGCCCATCACCAGGTCGCCGTTCAATCCGTTGTAGACGTGCATGGAGAAGGCGTCGATCGAGTCGCCGCCGCCGGCCTTGAGGAAGTCCTCGATGAAGGGCAACAGCGAGGGGTTGATGGCCACGGTGCCCGGCCCCATCACCATGAGGTTCTTGTCCACGCCCTTGACCGTTTGGTAGAAGGGTTTCATTTCCTTCTCGGCGAAGTCTTTGCCGCTGCTGCCGTAATTGGGTTCGTTGCGCGGCTCGTAGTAGCGGACCACGTCCTTGAAGTGCTCGACGACCTTGCGCACGCCCGCCTCCTTCCCCTTGGTGCCGTTGGGGAAGGCGATCATCAACACCCGCTTGCGCAGCGGATCGTAGGGCAAATACATCTGGCGATCGATGGCGATCGACTTCTCCAGATCGCGGATCGATTCCTCGGGCTTATCGGCGTTGGCCGAGTGGCGCTGCGGGCCCATGCCGCTTACGCCGCGCAGCACCTCGTCTTCCGTAACGCCGCCGCCGGGCGCGCCCTTGGGCGGCAGTTCGGGGAAGTTGGGGTTGCGGCGCAGGACGACCAGCATCGTTCCGCCCACCACGTCGCCCCACTGCGTAGTAGCCTCCTTGCCGTAGACGTACAGCTTGTACCAGCCGGGCTTCGGCACCTTGAGCGTAATGCGTGCGGCGCCCGGGCCTTGATCGACCAGCTCGCCCCAGTAGTCGCGGACCTCGTAGCTCACCGCCGCGGGGCCCAAGGAAAAGACCACCGGCTCTCCCACGTAGAACACGGGATTGCGTTTGCCGCAATCGGGCTCCGCGGCGTCTTTGCGCGGGGTCCAACTCCATCCGTGCGTGCGCTGCGGCGCGACGTGGTTGGTTCGCACCGCCTCGCCCGCATCGGCGACGCCAAACGAAGCCATGCCCCACAACATTACTCCTCCCAACGCGACGCGAAGCACGGCACACCTCGACTGGTTGCGGATCATGTTCCCTGGGTCTCCTGAAAAGCAGCCGTTCGCGGTCCGGTCCACCGCGGACTCAGACTCACGGCGAACCATGACTATGGAACGGCGGCGCAGGGAAGTCAAGCGAGAGCGCGAAGTTGTAGGACGGATTGCCAATCCGTCCGTGTTTTGCGGGACGGATTGCCAATCCGTCCTACGCATGATCGATCAACCAGTACTCTCTTACGGCCCCTAACTCGACGCTTCTAACGGCTTTTCCGGCTGGGTGCCACTGGCTCCGCCAGTGCTCTTGCGTTGGATAATGGCCCGGACGGCGAGCACCAGGCCGGCCGATCCGATCAGCAGCCCGGCGATCGGCCAAACCCCGATCAAAACGCTGACGAGGCCGAGGATGATGAGCAGGGCAATTCCCAGCGGCCGCGCGAGCCAGGCCAGCCAACTCCGGCGCACCAGGCGCAGACCGCACCAGACAACCAGCACTACGGCGGCGATGCAGGCCAGGGCCGCCAGTCGCGACAACAACTCTTGCGAGACGGCCCGGGCGGTGATTTGCACTTCGCCGCGGGTGGTGGTGAAGCGGTAGATCGTTCCGCTCTGGGGCAACTGGAAATCGAGGCTGGCCAGCCCGGCGGGAACCGGCGTGACCAGGTCGGCCACGGGATACGCCTTCGTCTCGCCGCTCCATGGCCTGCCGAAACCGCCGGTGGAAGATTGCGATGGGGTCGGCTGTGCGCGGTGGGCCTCCGTGTATTCAAAAGCCCCCTCTGCCGCCTGCTGCTTGTCACCACTTTGCTTTAGTGCTTTTTCCGCTTGCTGCTGGACCTGCAGTGCCAGATTCGTTTGGAACTGCTGCAATGCCTCTTGTTCTTCGCCGCGGCCGCCGCGGGGCTTTCCCGCCTGGGCCTGCTGAATGCTCTCTTCCTGCAGTGCGGCATTGGCTCGGCCTTGCGCCACTTGCGGGGCGGTTGGTTGCTGATTGGGGACCGACAGCTTGCCCTTGAAGTGCATCGCCCCCGCCCCATTTTTCAGAATGATTTGGTGCTGCAAGCCGGACGGGGGCGCATTGACAAGACCGTTGCCGGCAAGCCAACGGTCGTTCAATTGCACGCCGTTTTCCTGTCCGGCCGGGGCCGATGACGCTACGTCGGCCCAATTGCTGCCCAGGTCTTTGACCACGTTTTTTGAGCGGGTGGTGTTCTGGCCGTTATAGAAGTTGTTGAGCCGGTCGCGGTTGTCCTCGATCTGGACCTGGCTGGCGGGAGCGCGCTGGATCTCGCGCGTGGCCAGATCCAGGACCGAGTTGCCGGCAACCAACTCGGCCGACAGGTTCGCATTATTCTGGCGACCGCTGCTCCCGGCAACCTTTTGCCGCAAGTCGGATTCGAGCGGTTTCAGGTTCGATAGCGCCCGCTGCTGGGCGAAGACGTCGGACTGCTTGGCGGTATCCAGCAGGCGCTGGACCTGTTT
>JBEKZQ010000378.1:0-10223 GCA_049509675.1 Thermoguttaceae bacterium
ACCAGAAGCTCGACGCGCTGTACGGCAAGCTCGATCAACTGGCCGCTGCGGCGCCGCGCGCCGTGGCCGCCGGCGCCGAAGCGGGCATCGGCGAGGCAGCCCTGAAAGGCGCCGTCAAGCCGTTGGGCGAGCGGCTCGAACAACTCGACGCCAAGCTCAAGGCGCTCGTGGAGCGCACCACCGCCATCGACGCCTTGAAGGAGGCCTTTGTCCCCACGCTGGTCAAGGTGCGCGACGGCCTGGGCGAGCAACACGTCGCCCTGGGCAACGGCATCCGCCAGATCCAGCAGCGCGTCGACGTGCTGCCCCAGTACTTCGACGCCTTGCAACAACACATGGCCGCTCTCCAGCAGCACGTCGACGGCGGACTACAACACCTCTTCGCCCAACTTCGTCCTCCGGAGCCCGAGCCCTCGGGCGGACTGACGCTGAGCGGCGATTGGCAGCAGGCCATCCTGGGCGCCGACCTGGCCGACGACGCCCGCCTGGACCGCCAGCGGCAGCAGTTGCTCGGCGATTTCCTGGCCCACGAGCCCTCGGCCTCTGCGCTGGTCGGCAACCTGCTGGTGTTCCGTGCTTCGGCACCTGAAAAAATGCCTACGCTGCTGAAGGACATCGGCGAGGCTTATTATCGCTGGCAGCCCAAGACGACCGACGCCGCCGACGCCCTGGAATCCGCCCTGGTCCAGTGCCTTGGCCGCGCGTGCGACGCCGCGGGAATCTCCAACATCATCGAAGTCGTGCATCCCGGCGAGCGCTTCGATTCCACGCGGCACACGGCAGCCGAGCGCGGCGTGGAGATCACGCACGTCTTTGGTTGGGTCGTGCTGCGCGACAACGGGAAAGTCTACACCAAGGCCGCCGTGGCGGTGAAATAGCGAATGAATACGTATCGGTGTAACAACTGCGGGTTTCAAGTCACGCAGCCCACGCAACCGTTCAGTTGTCGGCAGTGCGGCCGCATGGCGGTTGGCCTGTTCAGCGTGGTGGGCTACGCCCCGCCGGCACAGGGCGGCGGCTGGCCGCAGCAGCCCGGCGTGCCGCCCGCGCAACCGCCGGCCCAGCCGGGCATGCCTCCGATGCAAGCGCCGCCGAGTTGGCCCGGACAACCGGCCCAGCCGGTAGGCGGTTGGCCGCAGCAGCCCATCATGCCGCCCGCGCAGCCTGGTGGTTGGCCGCAGCAGCCGGCCATGCCGCCCGCGCAGCCTAGCGGCTGGCCGCAGCAACCGGGCATTCCCCCGCAACCAGCGAGCCCTTGGCCGCAGCAGCCCGGCACGCCGCCCGCGCAACAGCCGGGCGGATGGCCCGGCATGCCTCCCTTGCAGCCACCGGGCGGCGCATGGCCGCAGCAACCAGCGGTCCCGCCGGCCCAGATCCCGACCGGCTGGCCCCCTCAGCCCGGCATGCCGCCCGTACAGCCCGGCGGCGGTTGGCAGCCGCCACCGGCCCCGGGCCAGCAGCCACCATCACCAGGCATTCCTCCCATGCAGCCTGGCATTCCTGTTTACCCCGCAGGGAGGCCGGGGGTCCGGCCCGCCGGCTATCCGCAGCCGCCGATGGCGATGCCGCAGCCGCCCGCCGCAGCACCGGGAGTTCCACCGCCGCCGCGGCCGCCGCAGGCCGCGCCACCGCCCGTGCAGAGCAAGGCAGCGTCTCCCCTGCCGCCACCGGGCCAGCCGCAGACGCCCAAAAAGCCGGCGCCTCCCGCGGGCGGCAAGCCCGGGCCGGAGGTGCGCAAACGCACGCTGGCGCCAGGGCAAGCGTCTCGGCCAAGTGCTCCGGTCTCGGGCAAGCCGGCCGCTGGCGGTCCCGCCAAGCCCACAGCCCCGACCGCAACGCCGGGTGTCACTGCTGGCTTGTCCAGCAGTGCGGAAGCCATGGAGAGCAAGCCGGCCGTGGAACCGCCGCCGCAGCCGGCCGCGGAAACGGCGGCCCCCGCCGCCCCAACCGCTCGCCGCGAGCCGCCGCCGGAAGCGCCGCGCGAGCCTGCGCCGCGCGAGCGGGCGGCTGAACGGCCCAGCCCGGCCGCGCCGCCCAGGCCGGCGCCGCGCCGGCCTGCCGCCCCAGCGCCGCAAGCGGCGCCCGCCCCCAAGGCGGTTCCCAAACTGCTCCACCCCGAACAATTCGTCTGGGCCTTCCCCGACGTGCCGCCGGCCGACGGCAACGCCACGCCCCTGCGCAATGCGCCAGCCGTTGACAACGAGGGCCGCATCTTCATCCACATGAACCAACGCCTCTTCGGCATGGTGGAAGACAACGGGCAACCCAAGATCCTGTGGGAGTACGTCACCGGCAGCCGGGCCCCGGGAAACGTGGTGCTGGGGCCCGACGATACGCTCCGCGTGCATTGCTGCGACGGATACCTGCACTGCGTGGCCACGGCCTCCGGCAAACAGACCTGGGCCCCGGCCAGCGTGGGCGAACCGTTGGGCTATGCCGTCCCAGTGGTCGACGCCCAAGGCAACACGTGGACCAGCGCTCCCGGCGGCGGCCTGGTGATGGTCGACTCCCACGGACGCGTGCAGAAGCCCGGGCCGTACTTTCGTTCCCGCCAGAAGTTCGATTCGCCCGGCATCATCTCCCGCGGCGTGCTCTACATCGGCTCCGAACACGCCTATGTCTTCGCCATCGAGTTGGGGCCGGACCGCGGCACGAACCTTTGGAACCACGCCGTCGAGCAAGGCTACACGGGCGGTTACGTCCGTTCCGCTCCGGTCATGAGCGAGGACGGCATCCTCGTCGTCGCCGCCACGGACGAGAACCTGTACGGCTTCGGCCCCGGCGGCGGACTGGCCTGGAAGACGCAAGCCCCCGGCCAAATGCTCGGTTCGCTGGTCGCCGATCGGGCGGGCCACCTGTACGTGGGCATCAGCCAATCGCCGCGCGGCAGCCAGCCGCGCGGATCGCTCATCTGCCTCGACGGCAACAGCCACAAGATCCGCTGGGAGTACCGCGCCGCCGGGCCGGTCGAATCTACGCCGGTCATCGGCAACGACGACGTCATTTACTTTGGCGACAACGCGGGCGTGATCCACGCCATCGACTTCCACGGCAAGGCCCTCTGGAAAGCCGAGATCGGCTCGCCCATCCGCTCGGCCGGCACGATCTTCGCCCCCGAGCGATTGGCCTTCGGCACCGACAGCGAGATGCTCGTGATCCTCAGATGCTCCTCGCAGGGCCTGGCCGAGGGCGGCTGGCCCAAGGTGGGGCGGACGTTGGCGCAAAGCCCGACCGTCTGAACTCAGGTCCCCCTCTCCCCGCGTGCCGCTGCGGCACGAGCGGGAGAGGGCCGGGGTGAGGGGATTCGGAATCATGGCCCATGACACCCTGCGACAACGGAAAGAGCAGATCCGCCGGGAAGCCGTCGCGCGTCGAAACGCCCAGGACGACGGCGAGGCCGTGAGCGCGGAGATCTGCGCGCGGCTGAGCGAGCTGCCCGAGTACGCCGCGGCCCGCACGATCCTCAGTTATGTCGCCTTCCGCAGCGAAGTGCGGACGCATGGATTGATCTCTGCAACCTGGCAGAACGGCAAGCGAGTCGTCGTGCCTTATTGCCTGGGCGACAACCTGGAACTATTTCGACTGGAGAGTTTCGAGGAATTGGCCCCCGGAACGCTGGGCATCCTGGAACCCAAGTCCGATCTGCGCGCCCGGATCGAACGCCGTGTGGATCTCGCCGCGCTGGATCTGATTGTCGTGCCCGGGCTGGCCTTCGACCCGCAGTGCGGACGCCTGGGCTACGGCAAGGGCTATTACGATCGGCTCTTGCGGCGTGCCGCGGCAGAGACGACGCTCGTGGCCCTGGCCTTTGCCTGCCAGATCTTTCCCGCGGTCCCCGTATTGCCCTGGGACGTTCGCGTGGACAAAGTCATTACGCCGGCCACGATCTACCAGCGCAGCAAAGAAAGGCTCAGTGGCGAAGGATGAATTCGGAAGGATAAAGGGAGGTAAGAGCGGTCGGGCGTCCGCCTTGGGAGTGCGGCGACCTGTCGCCGCTTTTCGTCAGTGACCGACTCGCCAAGCAGGCAAGAGATTTGACCGGCGTAAACGCCGGCCCTACGACCGCCTGTGGCGGAAAGGCTCGCGAACGAGCCTGTTTGCCGCCATCCAACGCTTGCCAGAACGCCTTGCCGCACACCCCAACTTGACCAAGGCTGTCAAGATCGCTGGCGGCGCGGTAGAATAGCATTTGAGGAGACCAACAATGATCCGCGGACGAGTGCAAAACGGAGTCGTGGTGCTGGAGGACCCGCAAGCTTTGCGCGACGGTACGGAGGTGGCCGTCAGGCCGCTTTCGCGGCGCGGCAAGCGGGTCGATGCCGCAAAACGGCCCACGGTCAGTCGGGCTCTGGCTGGCCTCGCTGGCAAGGCCAAGAACCTCCCGCCCGACGCGGCGAGAAACCTTGACCACTATCTTTACGGACACGCCAAGCGATGAGCACGTTCCTGGCAGATACGTCGTTCTTCGTGGCCTATTTGAACCCGCACGAGGACTGCCACGCGATGGCCGTCGAGTGAATGACCGCCTCGTCGGAGCAAATCGTCACTACCGAGTGGGTGCTGGCAGAGTTGGGCAACTACCTGGCGGAAGGAGTGAACCGCCGCTTGTTCGGTTCGCTGGTTCGCGCGCTGTCCGTAGAAGAGCGCGTGGAAATCGTGGCGGCCGATCATGCGTCGTTCCTGGATGCGTTGAGCTTATACGTGCGGCGCCCCGACCAGTCTTGGTCTTTCACCGATTGTGCCTCATTTCGCTTGATGAGGGCGCGAAAGATAAGGGATGCCCTGACTGCGGACCATCACTTTGAGCAGGCGGGATTCAAAGCGCTGCTGCGATGACGCGGTATCGCCTTACGCCAGATCATTCCTTGGCCATGCTGCTGGTGGTCGAGGGGCTGCTGTGGCTTTCGGAGCGGTTTCAGTGGTTTGCGTTCAATGCCCACAAGGGCTGGACCGTTCTCATTGCCCTGGACAGCGTCGGTGTGGCAGTCCTGTTCATGCTGTTCTGGTTTGTCGCCTGTCTTATTTTTCGCTGGCGGTTCCAATTCTCGACTCGCTCGCTGCTGGTCCTGACCGTCGCCGTTGCCCTTCCGTGCAGTTGGCTGGGAGTGGAGAGGAGGAACGGACGATTCCCAGCGTTTGCGAAGCGCTGAGGGACTTTGTGGGCAAGGCCGAGGGGTTGCCGCCGGATGCATCGCTGAACGCCGATCACTACCTTTACGGGCTGCCCAAGTGCCAATGAAAGCGGTGTTCGCCGATACGTAACCGTCAATAAATCGCCAGCCTTTCGGCCTTGGCAGGCTGATTTCCGCAACGCTGGCTTTTCAACTCGGAACGCGACTGGGCGAATCCACTTGACGGCAATTCCTAGACAGTCTATAATGCTGGTATGAAACCGATCCACGGCGACAAACTACGGGGTCATTTGGAAACGCTCATCCTCTCGATCCTGGAGCGGGGCGAGGCCCACGGATTGGAGATCCTGCGACGTTTGGATAACGCCGGTTGCGGACTCCTGCACCTGAAAGAGGGGTCGCTTTACCCGGCCCTCTATCGGCTGGAGGAGGCAGGAAGGATCGAGGCAGTCTGGGAGGAGGAGCCGCATGGTCGCCGTGGTGCGCGACGCCGCATTTACCGGCTTACGACGAAAGGGAAACGGGAACTGGCCACAGGCCGGGAAGAATGGACAGGCTTTGTGCAAATCATCGGTGGCATTTTAGGAGCCCCAGCATGAACGACGTGACGTTGAAAGAACTGAAAACCGTAGTTGAGCAGGCAGTACGACCCGTTCGGGCGACGATGGCCCGCAAGCGAAAGATACGGGAGGAATTGCTGGCCCACCTGATGTCCATTTTCGAGGAGGAACAGGGAAGGCTTGGCGATGAACGTGCTGCCCTCGATCAATCCAGGCGGCGATTCGGAGATCCACGGGAGCTAGTCGCGCTGATTCAAGCGGCGATTCCACGAAGCGACTGGTGCGTCCGCTTCGCTGACGAATTCTTTCTGGTTGGACGAGGCGAGTCGGCATTTGCCCATGCGGTGAGAGTAGCAGCCTTGATGTTCACGTCTTTTGCGATGACTCTTGCGATCCTGCCCCCTATCCTGTGGTTTCGTGGGCGGCAGTACGAGATCGGACGGATGGAACTCACGTTTCTTGTGGCCGCTATTTCCCTGGGTGGGCTCTCTCTCGTCATGACGCTCTTGGGGCACGGCCTGCAACAAGCGTTGTTCCCAAGAGGGGACCAAACGCGATCTTTCTTGCGCGGAGCGGTCTTGGCTTTATTGTCGACCCTTGCGGTCCCCATTCTTGGTTTCATGTTGGCCTGGACTGCCACAGGCGATCTTGTTGTGGGGTACGCGCATTTCCGTTCCCTTTGGTGGTCCATTGTTGTCGTCCCCGTGGTCATGATTACCGCTATTTGGGAACTAACCAGGGTTGCGCAGGATGACGACGAGTGGGCGAGCCTTGAGATCGAAGAGTAGACCGTAGGGCCTTCGATCAGTGTCACGAAGCGCGCCGGGATCACTGACACTGCTCGGGAACGCTAAGGGGGAACGCTAAGGGAGTCGGGAGTCTTTTCTAATGTTTTCACTGCCACGGCGTACGGTCAGAACGCTTTTCCGCGCCCCCTTTGTCACGATTAAATCGTTCGGACCGCTTCATCGCGTGCCGGCGTTGGGCTACCGGCGCACCAAAGAAAGGACCAGTGGCGCAACATGATCTCGTCCATCCACCCGGCCAATTACGGCGCGTCGTCGCGGTGGTACTGCCAACAAGCGGGCAAAAGCGCACGAAATGGACCAGAACAACCGCCGCGCCCTGTTTGTTCTGCGAAGACGGTTGTGGCACCTCATCGCGCACACCAGCGCAGCAAGGAAAGGATCGGCGAATGACGAATGAATCTTTGCGAGTCGCAGTGACGGGCGTGAGCCGCGGCCTGGGCCGCGCCATGGCGGAGGAGTTCGCCGCCCGCGGACATATCGTATGCGGCTATGCCCGCGGCAGCGAGGCGGCGAACTATCCCGGAGCGGAGAGTTGGGCCCGCCGCGCTGTGCCGTTTCTGTTGAGTCTCGGCCCAGCCCACAACGGCCAACCGCGGGAAGTGCCAAACGGCGAGGCGGGGGGATAAGAATTGTGGCAGTTGTTAACAACGAGGGCAAACCGCTGCTAATCGGCGATTCCCATCGCGCGGATTTCAGCCTCGTAGTTGGCCGGAAGCGGCTGGACGACGGCGACGGTCGAACGGGCATGCGCGAGCAGGTTCAGCAACAACCGATCGGCGGCGGGATGACCGAGATTCGACAGCAGGTTCAAGGTGTTCAGCGTGAACCGCCCGGCATGGTGGCGGTAGGTGCCGAGCATCACGCCCGAGGAACACTCGAACGCGCCGTCGCCCATCGTGCAGTGGATGGCGACGGCCACCGTGTCGTCGGGCGGAGTCGTGTTGCGGAAGAACCTGGTGTTGGCCAGAACTTCCGCGTAGTAGTCGGGCGTCATGATCCTGGTTTGCAGTCCGGCCATGAGGGGATGCGGCTTGGCGACGATGTCCTTGTGGTAGAGCCAGTCCTGGCGGCCGACCTGGTCGCCCTTGCTTTGCACGGCGAGCCAGTGGTTGGCCGCCTTGCCGTTTGAGAAAACGGCGGGCGAAAGAAAGACTGCGTGGGCCCCGCAGGCGACGCGGGCGTACAGCGCGCGCCACGCGGCGGCGCCCCCCGCAAGCGTGTCGCCCACCAGGATCACGTCGCGGTCGCGCTGCTCCTTCGCGGCAAACTCGCGCAGCACCGCACCGTGCGCCGTGAGGAACGTTCGGACCGGCGGATTCACGCCCAGCACGGTGATCGGGCCGAGGTTCCGCGGTTGTTTCGATCTCTCCGAAACGAAAAACGACAGTTCGTGCGACGCGGCGTTGTCGCGGTTGTCGAAGACGGCCGAGAGCGAGTACGTTCCCTCGGCAAGGCCGGCCACGGCGACGTCCTCGTCGAGAGCCGTATAGGCCAAGGGCGGATGCTCCCCGGCGGGAATCGTAATCGTCACGGCCTTCTGCCATAGCGCGCCCTGGCGGCCGGTAATGCGAAGCGTGACGGGATACGCGCCGGCCGGCAGCGCGTCTTCGCTTGCCAGAGCAACCTTGAGCCGCATGGGGGCGTCGGAATAAACGTGCATGGGATTGACGAAAAGGCACCAACGTAGTTTGGCCCAGCCCGCCCGAAGGATTGCCAGGTGGCCCGGCTTGAACTCCCGGAAGCCATCCATGACGCCTTCGGCAAGGCCCCAGGCGTCCATCACGCTGGTCAGGCTGTAGCTGTTGACGCGCGGGTTGCTGCGAACGATGTTGAACATGATCTCGCGCTGCCGCGCGGCATTGAGCTCGCTGTCGACAAGCATCTCCTCGATGGAAGGGTAGAGCGTTTCGAGATGGTACTTGTCCCAGGCCTGCTGAAGGTTCTGGACTGCGGGAGCGATCCACCGCCAGGCATACGCGTCCTTGGCCGCGCCGGCCTGCCGCATCTTGCGCTGGTCGCGCAAGGCGTTGTAGGAACTGCCCAATCCGGCTTCGGAGAGGAAGACGGGCCGGGTCGTGCGGCCAAGTTCCGAGAAGGCCGTGATGAAGTTCCACGTCGTGGGATAGCTCTGGTACACGTGCGCATCGCCCACGCCGCCCCTGTAGGCCCCGATATCGGTCGGCAGGCCGCCGGCCGACACGGGTTTGACCGCGTCTTCGCCGCCCAGATACACGTCCCAACTTCGCGAACCGGGGTTGGAGGCCGAGCCGGTCTTGAGGTCCACGTCCCAACGGCCGGAACTGAGGAGCACCAGTCGCGTTTCGTCGATGGCGCGCAGCGACGGCAACCACGCCTTGGCCGAGTTGTATGTATTGCCGGGCGGCGTTTCGTTCAAGAGGCCCCAGATCACGAGACTCGGATGATTGCGATCCCGGCGGACCACGTCATTGAGCGAAACGCCGAACCTCGTGCCCGGCTTGTAGAGCGCGGGCCACGAGGTTTCGTGTTCGCTGTAGATCAGGAAGCCGAGTTCGTCGGCCTGGTCGAGTTGTTCCGGCAGGGCCGCGGCGACGATGAAGCGAAACATGTTGAATCCGGCGCTCTTCATGAGGGCGAAGTCCCGGCTCAAGTAGTTCATCGTGCGCGGGGTGCCGTAGATCGCGATGGGATCGTACCAGTTGGAATGTGCCGACTTGAGATAAATGCGCTTGCCGTTGAGGTGGAAGTAGCCGTCGACGATGCGGAAGTCGCGAAAACCGCTGCGCAGGCAGTAGATGTCGCGCCGCGCCGCAGGCGAGCCGGCGGCAGGCCAATCGCTCGTGAGTCGAATGGCGTACAGGAACGGGTCGTCGAGATCCCACCGATGCGGCTTTTCAATGGGGATCAGCAACGTCGTGACGGCGGAGCCGCGGGCGACGCTGGTCTTGGCCGCCACAACGCCGAGGTTCTTTCGAGGCTTCCACTCGCCGTAGGAGGCTTCGAGGGCGAGCTCGGCGGGCACGTCGCCCTTGTTTTCCAGCGCAACGTGCAGCCGAATCCGGCCGGCGTCGAAATCCCCCTGGGCAAAAACGTCCTGGATGCGGACGACCGGTTGCGCAACGAGCGTCACGTGCTGATTGATTCCGCCGAAAACGGCCACGAACGGGCCCGTAATGCGAAGGGTCAGATGGTTGAGCTTGCCGGGGACCAGGGTCTTGGTCACGTCGAACTCGAAGGGCGACTGGGCGCCTTCGTGCGAGCCCAGCAGGGTCCCATTGAGCCACACGTCACAGGCGTAGGCAACGGCCCCGAAACGCAGGTAGTGACGCAGGTCGCGAGAATAGGCCACGCTGGGTGTAAAACTGCGGCCGCACCAAAAAACACCCTCGTAACCGGGATCGACTTCCACGATGCTGCCGGGAACCTGGATGGAGCGGTCGCCATCCGCCGGCAGTCCGCCGGCCTTGAACCATGCCTGACTCTTGCCGGCGTCCTTGGGATCCAGGACGAGTTGCCACGCGCCGTCGAGTGATTGCACGCGGGTGGTTTCTACGGGTGGCCCGACCGATGGCTGCCCGGCGGCCCCTGGGGCAGACCCGGCGAAGGCCAGCAGAATCGGCACGAAGATCAACTGGCGAGTCACATCCAACTTCATGGTCTATTCTCCGAATTTCTTTGCCGGGCAACCGGCGCCCGCGTTTTGAAACGGTCCCTTAAGCTTCAGCATAACCAATCGTACAAGA
>JBEKZQ010000379.1:0-6232 GCA_049509675.1 Thermoguttaceae bacterium
ACCACCGTGTTGAAGCCGCGGCCGTGCTGGCTGAGGTTGTACACGCCCTGGATCTCGGCGCACACCCGTACGCACCGGCCGCAGAGCACGCACTTCTCGCTGTCGCGGACCACCGAATGGCTGGAGTCCTCGATGGCGTGCCGCTTCCGCCGGCCTTCGAACAGCCGCTCGCGGATGCCCATCGCATAGGCCAGGTTCTGCAATTCGCAGTTCCCGTCGCGCTCGCAGGTCTGGCAATCCATGGGATGGTTGTCGATCAGAAGCTCGACGATGTCGCGCCGCGCCTGGCGGATCTCCGGCGAACTGGTCTGGACCTCCATGCCCTCCCAGCACTGCACGCTGCAGGAGGTCATGTAGAAGCCCATGTCCTTCACCTCCACGATGCACACGCGGCAGGAGCCCATCAGGCTCAGGTCGCGGTGGTAGCACAGCCGCGGGATGTGGATTCCCAGCGAGCGGGCCGCCTCCATGATCGTGGTCCCTTCGGCCACGGTGACCGGCGTGCCGTCGATGGCGAGGGTAATCTCTTTCTTTCGCATAGTCACACTGAAAACTGAAAACTGAACACTGAAAACTCTTACAACTTTTTCACCGCGTCGAAGCGGCAGACCTCGAAACACTTCCCGCACTTGATGCAACGGAGCTGATCGATCTCGTGCGGTTCCTTCCGCGAGCCGGCGATGCAGGGCACCGGGCAGTTCCGCGCGCAGAGCGTGCAACCCACGCACTTGACCGGATCGATCTGGTAGCGGATCAGGCCCACGCACTTGTGCGCGGGACAGCGCTTCTCGGTGACGTGGGCCAGGTACTCGTCGTAGAAATGCTCCAGGGTGCTCAATACCGGATTGGGGGCGGCGCGGCCCAGCCCGCACAACGAGGTCTTCTTCATCAACAGCGCCAGCCGCTTCAGCTTGTCGAGGTCCGCCAACGTGCCCTTGCCGGCAGTGATGCGATCCAGGATCTCCAGCATCCGCACGCTGCCCTCGCGGCAGGGCGTACACTTGCCGCACGACTCGTCCTGGGAGAAGGTCATGAAGAACTTGGCGATGTCGACCATGCAGTCGTCCTGGTCGAGGATGATCATGCCGCCGCTGCCCATGATCGAGCCGGCCTTGGCCAGAGTGTCGAAATCGATCTGGAGGTCGAGGGACGGGGCGGGCAGGCAGCCGCCGGCCGGCCCGCCGGTCTGCACCGCCTTGAACTGCTTGCCGTTGGCCACGCCGCCGCCGATTTCGTAGACCACCTCGCGGAGCGTGGTGCCCATGGGCACTTCCACCAGCCCGGTATGCCGGATCTTGCCTGCCAGGGCAAAGACCTTGGTGCCGCCGCTGCGGGGCGTGCCGATGCGGCTGAACCAATCGGCCCCGTAGATCACCACGGCCGGGACGTTGGCGAACGTCTCCACGTTGTTGATCACGGTGGGCTTGCCCCACAGCCCGCTTTGCGTGGGATAGGGCGGGCGGATGCGCGGCTGGCCGCGCTCGCCTTCGATCGAATGGATCAAGGCCGTCTCCTCGCCGCACACGAAGGCCCCGGCCCCCAGGCGGATCTCCAGATCGAAATCGAAAGCGGAGCCCAGGATGTTCTTGCCCAAGAGGCCCCATTGGCGACATTGGTCGATGGCCTTCTGGATCCGCCGGATGGCCATCGGGTATTCGGCGCGGACGTAGAAAAAGCCGCGCCGGGCACCGATCGCATAACCGCCGACGATCATGCCTTCCACCACGTTCAGCGGATCGGACTCCAGCATGCTGCGATCCATGAAGGCGCCCGGATCGCCTTCATCGGCATTGCAGATGATGTAGCGGGTTTTCTCGGGCGACTCGGCGGCCATTTTCCATTTCTGGCCGGTCGGATAGCCGCCGCCGCCCCGGCCGCGGAGCTTCGCCGCCGTCACCTCGTCGATCACCCACTGCGGGTCGCCCTGCTGGAGCACCTTGGCCAGGGCCTGGAAGCCGCGGTAATGGAAGTACTCCTCGATGCTCTCGGGATCCAGCACGCCGTTGTGCCGCAGGGCGATGCGGCTCTGGCGGTTGAAGAAGGCCACGTCGCCGTAGAGTTCGAAAAACTTCCGCCCGATCGTCTTGCCCGGCACCAGCAGCCGCTCGACCACGTGACCGTGCGTCAGGTGCTCGCGGATAATTTCGTCCAGGTCGGCCTCGTCCTTGATGCGATACAACACCTTGTCCGGCCGCACCAGGAGGTGCGAGAATTGGCCCATCTCGACGCCGCCGCACGCGCCGAAGCAACTGGCCGAGGTCACGCGAACCTGTGCGTCGGAAAGGTTCGCCGCACGCAGTTTCTCGGCCAGGGTTTCCCGAAAACCTCTTGGCCCCTTCCAACCGCAACGGGCGCTGCCGCAAACCAGCAGTTCGTATTGCGAAAGCCGCTCCAGCGGACCGTCGAGCACGTGTTCGAGCACCGGCTTTCCGCCCAGAATATGGCGGGTGAAAATTTCATGCACCAGATTGCGGTCCACCCGCTCGTACTTCACCGGCATCTGCCCGGGAACGAGAACCCCCACGATCGGTTCCCGGCTGCAGCGGCCGGTGCAGCCGGTCTGGTGCAGCAGCACGTCGCTGCGTCCGGAAGCCTCCAGGTGCCTGCGGAACTCGGCGAACACCTCGTCCGAGCCGGCGGCCTGTTCGCACGTGGCCGAGCCCACTTGGATGCGGATCCGGTCGCCGGCCGCCCCTTGACGCAGCGTTTCCTCGGCCTTGGCGGCCAAAATGGCGAACTGCTCCGAGACCTGCATGGACACAACGGCGATCCTTTCCGCAACAGAAATTGAACCCTTCATTATGCCCGAAAACAGCCGTGGGGCAAGGGGAGCGGGCGGAAGACTTCGCGGACATTGCAGTTCCCCCGGCCACGCTTGAAGGGCAGCGGCGGGGTGATATAATCTAGCTTCATCCGCGGGAGCCGATCCATTATGCCGGAACTGGGAGTGAACATCGATCACGTGGCCACGCTGCGCCAGACGCGGCGAACCTACGAGCCGGACCCGGTGTGGGCGGCCGCCGCGGCCGAATTGGGCGGGGCCGACTGCATCACGCTCCACCTGCGCGAGGATCGCCGCCACATCCAGGACCGCGACCTGCGCATCCTCCGCCAGACCGTGACCGTAAAACTGAACCTGGAAATGGCCTGCAACGACGCGATCCAGGCCATCGCCTGCGAGGTGAAACCGGACCAGGCGACGCTGGTGCCCGAGCGGCGGGAGGAAGTCACCACCGAGGGCGGGCTGGACGTGGCGGGCCAACGCGAGCGCACGCTGCGCGTGGCCCGCCGTTTGCAGGAGGCGGGCATTTCCGTGAGCCTGTTTCTCGATCCCGATCCGCGACAGATTGAGGCGGCCGTGGGCTTGCAGGTCGAGGCCGTGGAGCTGCACACCGGCCGCTACGCCCTGGCACGTCCGGGCGCGGCCCGGCGGCAGGAGTTGCAAACCTTGGCCGCCGCCGGCCGCCTGGTCCGCGACGCCCGCATGGCCTTGCACGCCGGCCACGGCCTGAACTACCACAACACGCCGGCCGTGGCCGCCATCGATGGCATGCACGAGTTGAACATCGGCCACAGCATCATCGCCCGGGCGATCATGGTCGGCCTGGAGCGCGCGGTCCGCGAAATGAAGTGTCTCGTCTCCAACCCATCGTGCCCAGCACAGGAGTAGAATCGTTCATAATGGCGACCCGAAGTGAAGATTTTGCCGGCCTCACCACGGCCATCATCACCCCCTTCCGCGACGGACAGGTCGATATCGAAGCCCTGCAACGGAACGTCGAGTTCCAGGTCCGCGCGGGCACGACCTGCGTCTGTCCGGTGGGAACTACGGGCGAGTGCCCGACCCTTTCGCACGTCGAGCACGAACGGGTGATTTCGGCGGTGGTCGAGGCCGCGGCCGGGCGCATCAAGGTCATGGCCGGGGCCGGCTCCAACAGCACCGAGGAGGCCCTGCGCCTGACGCGCTGGGCGGCCAGGAGCGGCGCCGACGCGGCCCTGGTCGTGGCCCCTTATTACAACAAGCCCGCCCAAGAGGGTTTCTATCAACACTTCAAGACGTTGGCCCAGGCGGTGGAGATCCCCATCTGCGTCTACAACATTCCCGGCCGCACCGCCAAGAACATCGAGCCGGAAACGATCGTCCGCCTGGCCGAGCTGCCCGGCATCACGATGGTCAAGGAGGCCAGCGGCTCAATGGACCAGGCCTCGCAGATCCTCGCCCGCACCGATCTGACCCTGCTGAGCGGCGACGACAGCCTGACGCTGCCGCTGATGTCGCTGGGCGCGCGGGGCGTGGTTTCCGTGGTGGCCAATATCGTGCCGCAGGACGTGATCGCCCTGATCCGGGCGTTCGACGCCGGCCGCATGGACGAAGCCCGCACGCTGCACTACAAGCTCTTTCCCCTGTGCCGCGACATGCTGGGCCTGGCCAGCAATCCGATCCCCATCAAGGCCGCCATGCAGATGCTTGCGCGGGACACGGGCGACTTGCGCATGCCCTTGACGCGGCTCACGGCCTGCGAGGAAACCCGCCTGCGCCAGTCGCTGGTCGATTACGGTTTAGTGTGAAGTTTTCAGTGTTCAGTTTTCAGTGTGTGATGCTCTCGGTGTAGGTCAACTTCCAACTGAACACTGAAAACTGAAAACTCATTCGATGCCCCGTCTTCTCCTGCTTTGCGAGTATCCTACGCTCAACGGCGGCGAACAGTCGATGCTCTCGACGTTGGACGCGGTGGCGGCGGCCGGCTTTTCGCTGGCCGCGGTGGCGCCGCCCCGGGGGCCGCTGGCCGCGGCGCTCGCCGCCCGGCAGGTCGATGTGTTGCCTTGGCACGCGCACGGGGACTGTCCCGATTTTCGTGTGGCGATCGCTTGCGATCGCAGCGAAAATGGGACTGTCCCCCTGGACGGTCGAATTGCCCAGGGCGCGCAGCGCGAGGAGCTTGCGCGGCTCGTGCGCGGCTATGGTCCGGACCTGCTCGACGCCAATAGCCTGGCGATGGGCCGACTCTCCGGGCCCGTGGCCGCCGAGTTGGGCGTGCCCGGCCTGGCCCACGTTCGCGATATCGTGCGGCTGGGCACTCAAGCGATGGCCGACGTGAACCGCCATCGCCGCTTGCTGGCCGTATCGCAGGCCACCCGCGATTTCCACGTGGCCCAGGGCATGGCAGCCGAGCGTGTCCGGGTGCTTTATAACGGCGTCGATCTGGCGCGTTTCTGCCCGCGGCCGGGCTCCGGCTATCTGCACCGGGAACTGGGCCTCTTGCCCCAGGCACGCTTGATCGGCACCATCGGGCAGATCTCGCTCCGCAAAGGTCAGGATCTCTTGGTCGAGGCCGCGGCAATGCTGGCACAGCAGCGGCCCGCTAAAGGGGACAGTCCCATTTTCGCTGCGACCAAGCGAGGCTCGGTGCCCGAAATCGGGACAATCCCCGTGCCGGTCCATTACTTGATGGTGGGCGAGCGGTTTTCCGGGAAAGACGAGTCGCGCCGGTTCGAGGCGGCCGTTCGCCAGGCCACCGAGCGACTTCCGGGATTCTTCCATTGGCTCGGATCGCGGACCGACGTGGATCGGCTTCTGGGCGAGTTGACGCTGTTGGTGCATCCGGCCCGGCAGGAGCCGTTGGGGCGCGTGTTGCTGGAGGCTGCGGCGGCGGGCGTAGCGGTCGTGGCCACCGACGTGGGCGGCACGCGCGAGATTTTCCCGCCGCAATCGCGGTCCGCGCGGTTGGTGCCTGCCGAGGACGCCGCGGCCCTGGCCCTGGCGATGCAAGAGCTACTGGCCGACCCCGCCGAGCGGGCCCGCCTGTCGGCTGCGGCCCGGCAACGGGCCGAAGAGCAGTTCGATCTCCGCCTTGCCGCGGCCGAATTGGTGCGACATTATCAGGAAGTGCTGGAGGGATACCGTCCTTGATCGCCTTGCGGGCGGCGGTGCAGCACCGTCCGCACAACCCGCGAATCTCGGCCTCGCGTCCGCAGCCGGGCACAACGCACACGGCCTTGGGGTTTTCTGCCTTGGGGGTGGCCTCCAAACATCAGCTCCAAACATCAGGGTCAGACTGTAACTGCTAACTGAAATCATCTGCTGGTATAACTGCGCGACGACGTCGGCCAAGGCGTAGAGCACGATTGCCGCCGAAGACAGGCCGTCGGCGAGTTGGCCGAGGAACCGCTGACGATCGTCACTGGTCCAAAAAACTTGCTGCCGCCCGTTACCGCGGCTGGTAACGTGGTA
>JBEKZQ010000038.1:0-19999 GCA_049509675.1 Thermoguttaceae bacterium
CAGGAAGGCGCGGACAGTTTCTGGCGGCTCAATGGCTGCAAGAACCGGCAGGGAAGGCACTGGCAAGCCAGTGGCACCACTGACGCGCCCCGGCTGGTCTGGGTGGCACGGGCTTGCCCGTGTTCTTGCGAACGGCTCTTGTAGCAAAGTATCTCCAGGGCGGTTGGTTTGCGTGAGAGACCCCGCCCGTGCAGGGCAGCCAAGCTGCGGGTATAATAAGTACGATGGTGTAAAGCACTCTTGGATCGCTTTGGGCGACGGAAGGCCATGACGCACCACAAGACGATCAAGCACTACCACGAGCCGGGCGACTTTCATGAGCTTACGTTCTCGTGTTACCGGCGCATGCCGCTCTTGACCAACGACGCATGGCGTCGTCACTTCGCCCGTGGTCTCGATAAGGCGCTGGCGGCCGAGGAGTTCCACCTCGTGGCCTTCGTCTTGATGCCTGAACACGTTCACCTCCTCGTCTGGCCGACATTCGCCGGCACTACGGCAGACAGTATTTCCCGCTTCCTGGCCGCGGTGAAGGTGCATGCCTCACAGCAGGTGAAAGCGGACCTGGAGCGCTCTGGCAGCCGGCTGCTCTCCCGACTGACGATCCGCGCGCGACCCGGCCGAACGGTTTTTCGTTATTGGCAAGAAGGGCCCGGCTACGACCGGAATCTGCAAACCGAGGAGGCGGTGATGGCTTCCGTCGACTACATTCATCTCAATCCAGTGCGAAGGCGACTGTGCGAGTCGGCGGTGGATTGGCGATGGTCCAGTGCGCGTTGGTACGTTTCCGAAGGAACGAATGTCGATGACGATCTGCCCACGATTCACGGTCCGCCGCCGGAGCTATTCCGGCCGTGCTGATGAGTTCCATGCTCAACGAGGAGCGCGCGGACGCGTTTCTGGCGGCTCAATGGCTGCAAGAACCGGCAGGAACGGGCACTGGCAAGCCAGTGGCACCATTGACGTGCCCCGGCTGGTTTGGGTGGCACGGGCTTGCCCGTGTTCTTGCGAAGGGCTCTTGCGGCCGAGCCTCGCTGTTCCCGCCGTGATAACGGATTCCACGTTTGGCGAGGGAGGCGCGGACAGTTTCCGGCGGCTCAATGGCCGCAAGAACCGGCAGGGAAGACACTGGCAAGCCTGACGCGGCTCACCGCGGGAAGAATCGACAGGGACGACCACCGGCCGAAAGCCAGCAGTGGCACGCGCGTTAGCCTCGGAATGCGTCCTTCATCCTTGATCCTTCCTCCTTCCGCTACAACCCCGACGACGGCAACACGGGCCTGAGGCGCGGATCACGGACGGGGGCGGAACAATCGGTCTATTCGCATCGGCCGGCGCGACGGACGCGACGCTCCTAGCGACGATGGCTGCCATGCCCGATCTGCCGATTCTTGCAGTTGCCATCGCTGTAGTAGGCGCGGGAAATAGCCTTGGCCTGCGTGGTTTTCCTGCCGATACCGAGCAGTGGCAGCAGAGACTGTTTCCTTCCCAAATGCCCACTACTTGCCCAGTCTGCGTAGGCACCAGAGCGATCATGAAAAAGGACACATTCCGGGTTGTGACTCGCGGGGCCGACGGGCAGATCCGCATTCGGGATTACGAGAACCAGGACGCGCTGTTGAAGCGGCACCTGCAAGTCGGCGTGGACGATTGCAGCACCGACTTGGACTTGCGCGGACTGCCGGTCTTTCGCGGCCTGATCGGACCGATGCCCGAGGGCCAGAACGTGATCCGCTACGAGTCGCCCGAGGTCTTCGAGACGCTGACGAAGGACTGGGGCACGACGAAGCCATCGCGCCGCGGGCGGCCCCGCGCCCACACGGCGCATTCAAAATAGCAAGCCTGCTGCTTGCCCATTCTCTGCCGCCCGCCCTGCTTAACGGCATTTTGCCACCTCGCCGCCGCTGGCCTATAATGCGGTTGGACCATGCTTTGTCGGCAAAGTCGCTGCTCCAGTCGTCTCAATAGCCCGAAGCGCAAGCAAGGGACTCATGCCGTGGCGCGACCCTTGCTTGCGCTTCGGGCTAGTGGTCTGTCCAACTTGAGTTCACGGGTGGCACGGTTGGCTTGTCCAACCGTGTTTCCAGCACTGCTGGGCAAGCCAGCAGTGGCACCCAACCGGTAATGTCGAAATGGACAGACCACTAGTGTGACATTGATTGGAAACGTCTTAATTTGTACAACGGGGACTATGAACCGGATAACGATATTGGCCGTCTTGGCGTTGGGCCTGGCGGCGCCGATGCCCCTTGCGGCCCAGGTCGAGGTGCCAATCGACCAACTGACCAGCGGCTTTCCAGGGTTCGGCGGACCGCAGGAGCAGCCGCTCACGGTGAGCGCCGAGTTCACGGCCCCCCAGGCCGGCCAACCTGGAAAACTGTTCATGACCGCCGTCGTGAAATCGGGCTGGCACATCTATTCGATCACGCAGCCGGCTATCCCGGGCGGCGGACCGATGGCCAGCAAGATCAAGATCGCCCCGAGCAGTGACTATCGCATCGGCCAGTTTCGCGCCAACCCGCCGCCGGCGCAGAAGACCGAGCCGGCCTTTGACAACCACATTTTGGAGAACCACTCCGGCCGCGTCACCTGGAGTGCTTCTTTGGAACTGGGCCCCGGCGTCGATGCGGCGAGCCTGACCATCGCGGGCAAACTCTTTGCCCAGGCCTGCGACGCCAAGACCTGCCTGCCGCCGCGCGACTACCCTTTCACGGCCCGGCTGGGCAAGGGCATGGAACTGCCCCCGGCGGCCTCGCCGCCGCCGGCGACTTCCCCCGGTCCAAGTTCCCCGCCGCCCGCCGTGCCGCCGACTGTAAAGCTGTCCTGGCGACCGTTCGTTTCGCGCACGGCTTTGGCGGAACTGTTGGGCAAGGAGTTCAATCCGGCCGAGATTCAACAGAACGTCCGTGCCGAGTTTTCCGGCGCTTCGCTCGGCGAGATCCTCGGCGCAATGGCCGCCGGCTTCCTGGGCGGGTTGCTCCTGAACATCATGCCCTGCGTGCTGCCGGTGATTGGCCTGAAGATTCTCTCCTTCATCGAGCAGGCGGGGCACGACCGCCGCAAGGCGCTGGTGCTGAACGTCTGGTACTCGTTGGGGCTCTTGGCCGTCTTTGCCGTGCTTGCCACGCTGGCGGCGAGCATCGGCTTCGGCTGGGGGCAATTGTTCACATTTCGGGGATTTGCCATCGTCATGGCCTCGGTGGTCTTCGTGATGGGGCTGAGTTTCCTGGGCGTTTGGGAGTTGCCCATCCCGGGCTTTGCCGGCCGCGGCAAGGCGAGCGAATTGGCCGCCCAGGAGGGGGCCACGGGGGCCTTCGTCAAAGGCGCCTTGACGACTCTGCTGGCCACGCCATGCACCGCTCCCTACCTGGGCCCCGTCTTCGCTTGGGCCGTGGCACAACCGCCCCTGTTGACCTATGCCGTGCTGCTCTCGGCCGGCCTGGGCATGGCCAGTCCCTACCTGCTGATCGGCGCGTTTCCCGAAGCGGTCCGCTTCCTGCCCAAGCCGGGCGCATGGATGGACACCTTCAAGCAGATCATGGGCTTCGTGCTCCTGGGCACGGTGGTGTTCCTGCTGACGGCGCTCGATCCGCCCTACGTGATTCCCACCGTGGGCCTGTTGTTCGCGCTGTGGGCCGGCTGCTGGTGGATCGGCCGCGTGTCGCCGCTGGCCGAAGGGGGGGCCGCCGCCCGGGCCTGGCTGGAAGCCACGGCACTGGTCGTCGTGGTCGGCATCCTCATGTTCCCCGGCACGCAGGGAATACTGCCCGACGGATGGGCCTTCGGCGGTTTGCGGGACGTCATGCAGGACCGGTTCGAGCGCCGGGTGGAAATAGCGGCAATCCGCCTGGCGCCAAGCGTCCGGTCGCGGCAGAGCATCGGGCCGCAGACCACGATGGTCGATTTCACGGCCGACTGGTGCGTCAACTGCAAAGTTTTTGAAGCCACCGTGCTCAACACGCCCGAGGTGGCGGCCGCCGTCCAGCGGAACGGTGTGGCCACGTTGCAGGCCGATTGGACGCACGCCGAGGAGGAGGTAACGCGAATGCTGGAGGTTTTGGGCAGCAAGGAGGTGCCGGTGCTGGCGATCTTCCCGGCCAGGGATCCGAACCATCCCATCGTCTTCCGCGGCGCCTGCACGCAGCAGGCATTGCTGGCCGCCTTGCAGAAGGCCGGCCCCTCGCTGTGAACGGCCCCGACACTCTTATTCCTCCTCATCCTCCGCATCATCAAACAGGCCCTTGCCAGCCTGGCGTGAAGGCGGCTTCCGGGCGGCATCGGGGACGGACGGCAGTTCATCGGCCGTGAAACATGCCCCCTGGGCCACGGCCGACAACAATTCGGCCTGGGCGGGGTATCCCGCAGTCGTCGCTTCCAACACCCAAAGAAGTTCAAGAAGCTCGGTCGTGAATTCGCTGGGCCACCTCTCAGGGTTGATCCCGTCCAGGGGCGAAGACTTCTTGCCCTTGGGCTTCTTCATGCGGTAGCCCAACCACGATTGCACAACCTTCAACCCGGAAACTTCAAACTCGTACACTTTCGGGGCAACCGGGGCAAACTTGCCGGCCCCGACGTGCAAGGTTTGCGTGGCATCGTTGTAATCGTACCTCTCGGGGTAGCCGGCCGCGTCACCGGGCACCGGCTTGACGCAGCGGGCCGCGCCCTTGGGCACCTGCCCCTTGTGCTTGCCCTTGGGCACGAATCGCTGGCCGTAGGTGTGCAGCCAGAGCAGCTTGGCCCCCGCGTCGCGGACCCGGGCGAACAGGCCCGCGTCCCTGGTCAGCGGTACGCGAAGCTCGCGCGTGCCCAGTTCATCGGCGTAGCGCTCGGTGAAGGCAGGCTGGGCGAGAATGCCGTAAACGTAGGCCAGGAAGTCTTCCGGCGTCACGGTTCCGCCGTATGCCTTGGCGAGCAGGTCCGGCATCCCCGGCAGTATGTTGGCGACCTTGCCTTGGGCGTCACGGTACAGGGGCATTGCGGCCTTTGCCCCATAGGACCCGCGAAAGTGGTCAAGATCGAGCAAATGATCGCAGGCCGTCAGCGCCGGCCCCCGCCCGAGCGGTTGCGAGAAAAGGCTTGTCAGATACACCTGTTTATCACCGTGGGCGGCCCAAAGAACGGGGCGCAGGAAGTCGCCCAAACGGTTATCGGCCAGAATCCACTGCCGATCGAAGGAGCGATAGGCGTACCGTTCAAAGTCGGGCGAGGGGCTGTTACGTGCCAGTTGATCGACAGGCTTGTCGCGATTGCTATCGAGTCGGAGGCGCGGGTACGCCGCGTTTATCTTCCTGTCCCGCGTTTCCCTAAATGCGGCGGCCTTGTCGATTGCACTCAGCAGGGCGCGCCAACGCGCCTTGAGCGCGTCGCGGTCGGCACAGATTGGCCAGGTTCTCTTGAACTGGGCCCCGGAGTGCTGCCAAGGAAGCAGGTCTGTCAACATCGGCCAATCAAAGTAACTACCCGCGCCCGCCGGACGAAAAGGCGCATGCCAGTCATCAGGGCAGTCCTCCCATTGCAGGGAACGGAAGTCGGCGATTTCGTCCAATGCCTTCAGCTTCTCTACCCGCGTTCCATCGATTCGTGCATAGCGGACCTTGGCCGGCGTCTTCGCGTTGCCCTTGCCATAGCGTGCGGCAACCGCGATGGCGACGGGGGTCTGGATCGCAAAGACGTTATCGCTCTTGCGCGTGCCCCGCCCCTCGCCACCGAGATCCAGAATCCAAACTTCATCGCAAAGGCGGCGCATGTGCTCGCGCATGCCACAAAAGGCGTCGCCGTCCAGATAGCTCGCGGCGCTGATGTAGCTCACCACCCCCGGCGCGGCGGCCGTTGTGCGTTCAAACACCTTCCACAGCGCCCAGCGCCAGAAGTAAACGTACAGGTTGTACAGGTTCTTCACGTATACGCCGTGGCCGGCGGCAATGGCGGGGGCCAGAAACTCTTTGAAAATCGCGGCAGCACCCTTGCCGCCATCGCCCCAGCGCACCCAGCCGCCGGTACGGGCCCTGTTGGTTTCGTCCGCGGCCTCATGGCGATCATAGGGCGGGTTGCCCAGGCAGACGATGACGGGCACGTTCGCCTTGACCTCCAAGGCTGCGGCGTGTTGCTGGGCAATGGGCCTGAGATAGAAGGGCAGGACCGGGGGGGGCGTGCTCGGGCTTTCTAGCGTATCGGTCAGGTATACGTGGCTGCCGGTAGCCGGAAGCGTTGCACCGGCGTCTTGCAATGCGCGGGTGACCCGCAACTCGGCAACAGAGTACGGCCCGACCATAATCTCAAACCCGTACAAGTTTCCCGCCAGGGCGGTTGCTTTTCCAGGCACAGCCCCGGCGCCTTGCGCGGCAGCAACCCTCTCAATCGCGTGCTTGATCACGGCAAGCATGTAGGTCCCCGTGCCCGCGGCCGGGTCCAGCGTCACAACGTCGGGGTCAGCGAAGCCCAGGGTCTTGCCCAAGCGGTTGGTCAGGAGATCGTCGATCAGGCGGACCTGCGCGCGGGCGACTTCGACGGGCGTATAGTACGCTCCCGCATCCTTGCGGAGCTTCGGGTCATAAGTGGCCAGGAAGTCCTCGTAGAAGTACAACCAGGGGTCCTTGGGGCCGGTCAGGGCATCCGCCGGCACCTCGCCAATCACGCGGAGCAGAAGGTTTAGCGAAGCGGAAATCTCCGCCATTGCGTTGGGGTCCGTAAGAACCTGGAGCGCCCGCGACAGCAGGCTGTGCTCGGCCGCCAAACGGCTTTCGGCACTGGCCAGGGTTAACGGGTGCGCGCCTTCGCTGCGCGCCAAGAGCAGAGCAAACGTGACAGTCTGAGCGTAGGCGTCGGCAAACTGCTCGTCGCTGGCGTCGGGGAACAGCAGTTGCCGCCAGTCCTTGGCAAGCTGCACCAGCGGTGAGGCGGGGTCTTTCAGCGCGTCGGTCACGTCATCCCGCAGCATGCGGCAAAGGGGGGCAAGCAATTCGGCCAATTCCTGGACGCTCTTGGGGATGATGGGCTGCCAGGAGAAGAAATCGGTGAGCAGTCCGAGCACTGCCTTGGCGTCTTTCGCTGTGACGGCTTTCTTGCCCTCGCTCGCCACGTCGCCCGAAAGCCCAACGGGATGCCCGACTGGCTGACCGTTTCGGTACAGCCGCCAATCGTTGCCGCTACAGTAGAGCAGGTTGGGAATCGACTGAAACCGTTTCCACTGCTCGCGGTTGTGCCCGCTGAATCGGCTGGGGTTTGCTCCAACATCGGGGGCTTTCAGTTCCACATATCCGACCAGCATCTTGTTGGAGTGTATCGCATAATCCGGCTTGCCCATCCGGCCCGGCAACAGCGTTTCCCCGGTGCATACGATTTTCCACAAAAGCGCCTTGCCCACCTTCTGCATAAGCGTTTCAAACGGGCCGCGGAGCTGGTCCTCCGGCTCGCCCGCGGTCAGGGTGGTCATCTTGGCGGTTACGGCGTCCGCGAACTTCTTAAGCGCGGCAAGTATGGCTTGCTCGTCTGGCATGAGAGGGAGGGTATCCCGATGAAGGCTGTTTGTCAATTAGCCCCAAACCACGCTGCGCGGGCCGCTCTGGGCCCAGCCGATTTGCCAACTCTCGATGCCCGAGCCTGACAACTGGGCGCGGATACTGTCGGCAAAGTGCGCGGCGATGACCAGCACCAGCCCCAAGCCCATGTTGAAGACCTGATCCATCTCGGCCTGTTCGACACCGCCCAGACGCTGCAGCCAGGAAAAAACGGGCGGAAGGGGCCAACTGCCCCGCTCGATCACCACCTGGACAGAATCGGGCAGGATCCGCTCCAGGTTCTCGT
The DNA here is from genome assembly GCA_049509675.1 of Thermoguttaceae bacterium. Classification (GTDB taxonomy): domain Bacteria; phylum Planctomycetota; class Planctomycetia; order Pirellulales; family Thermoguttaceae; genus JBEKZQ01. Next base: position 7,801 of record JBEKZQ010000038.1, read on the forward strand.
GCAATCCGCCGCCGGTGATGTGTGCGATGCCGTGTACCACCTTCTTGACGCGGTAATGGCCCAACACCTGCCGGACCGGGCGGACGTAAATGCGCGTGGGGGTCAAGAGGGCCTGCCCCACCGTCTGGCCTAGCTCGTCTACCAGGTCGTTGATCTTCAGCCCCGCCACGTCGAAGGCGATTTTCCGCGCCAGGCTGAAGCCGTTGGAGTGCAGCCCGGTGGAAGCCAGCCCCAGCACCGCGTCGCCGGCCGAGATGGCCGAACCGTCGATGATCTGCTTTCGCGACGCCACGCCCACGCAAAAGCCGGCCAGGTCGTAATCGCCCGGGGCGTACAGGTCGGGCAGAATGGCCGTTTCGCCGCCCAATAGGGCGCAGTCGGCCTGCAGGCAGCCGGCGGCCACGCCCTCGACCAACTGCTCCAGCAACTGCGGATCGTCCTTGGGCATGGCCACGTAATCCAGGAAGAAGAGCGGTTCGGCGCCGCAGCACAGGGCGTCGTTCACGCTCATGGCCACCAGGTCGATGCCCACCGTGTTGTGGACGCCCGCAGCCGAGGCGACCTTCAGCTTCGTGCCTACCCCGTCGGAGCAGGCCACCAGCACGGGATCCTCATAATTCCGTGCGAACAGGGGGCTCTGGAAATCGAGTTGGAACAGCCCGGCGAAGCCGCCCTCCAGGGGAATTACCCGTGGCGTGCGCGTTCGCTGGAGCAACCGCGGCAAGCGCGCCATCGACTGGCGGTAGACTTCCAGGTCTACGCCGGCATCCTTGTAAGTCACTTTGGGCATGTTCGGGCGAGGGTCGAGAGTCCAGGGTCGAGAGTCGAGAGTCGAGAGCTCAGACAGCGGGGATGCGGCGTATTGTAATCTGCCAGGGGGCATTCGCAAAAGACCCCCGCTACGGTCCGCTGTTGTCCGCTGTTACGGTCCGCTGTGCCCCTCCCGCTGGCGAAATGTGGAGATAAGGGGGGGAACCTGGCAGATCAGGGTATCTTTGCGGGCGGCCGCCCACCGTCCAGCGGCGGCGAAGATGCGGATATTTTTCAAACCACGGTCTGCGAATACTTGACACGAGTTCCAGAAGCTGCACAATTAGGGGACACAGTTGTAGTTTCCCTCCCCGCGGCTTGGATGTGGGCCGCGGACGAACCGTACTCCCACCGCCGGACGAAATCGAAGAGTCGTCGCGCCGGCATGATCCCGCCCCCCCATTTTTTCAAGGAGAAATCTCATGAGGTGGACAGGTCGTTTCAGTTTCCTATCGCTCTCGTTGTGTGCCGCCGTTGTGCTGGGGCTGGCCCTGGCCGGCTGCGAGCCGCCGAAACCGCCCAAGCAACCGAGCAAGCTTCCGGCCACCGAACCGGTCGCGAAGCCGGCTGAACCGAGTGTCGTTCCCGAGACGCCGACGACGCCGGAAGAACGTGCGGGCAAGACCGAAGAACCGAAGAAGCCGGAGGAGCCCGCGGCCAAGACCGAAGAACCGAAGAAGCCGGAGGAGCCCGCGGCCAAGACCGAAGAACCGAAGAAGCCGGAGGAGCCCGCGGCCAAGACCGAAGAACCGAAGAAGCCGGAAGAGCCCGCGGCCAAGACCGAAGAACCGAAGAAGCCGGAAGAGCCCGCGGCCAAGACCGAAGAACCGAAGAAGCCGGAAGAGCCCGCGGCCAAAGAGGAAACCAAGAAAGAGGAGCCGAAGAAGCCGGAAGAGCCCGCGACCAAGACCGAAGAACCGAAGAAGCCGGAGGAGCCCGCGGCCAAGACCGAAGAGCCCAAGCCGGAAGAACCCAAGGCCAAGGAGGAAACCAAGAAAGAGGAGCCGAAGAAGCCGGAAGAGGCCAAGCCTGCCGAGGGCGCAGCGGAAGCTCCGGCTGCCCCCAAAGTCTCGACCTTCGCTCCCGCTGAAGATCTCGTCGCGCAGGCCGGCAAGTACCAGCGCGATCTGGAAAAGGCCGTCGCCGCGGAAGCCGATTACAAGGATCAGCCGGAAGGCAAGATCCTTCGCGATGCGAACACGCTCGTATTGGTGTACCTTGCTCTTGGTCTGGACGATCAGGACAACAAGTATAAGGCCAATGCGGGCGCGTTGGTCGAGGCCGCCCAGAAGCTGGCTGCGGCCAAGGACTACGAGGCGGCCAAGAAGGCGGTTGACGGGCTGAAGGCGGCCGCCGAAGCCTCGGGCAAGGGCGACGCGGAACTGAAGTGGGCCAAACTGGCTTCGCTCGAGCAACTCATGAAACAGGTTCCGTTGATCAATACGAGGCTCAAGAAGCAGGTCACGCGCAGCCCAATGAAGGAGGCCGCCGGCAGTGCGGCCGTTCTGGCCGTCATCGCCCAAGGCGCGATGGCGAATAGTTCGGACACCAAGAAGCCCGGCGAAACAAAACAGTGGTTCCAGTTCTGCAGCGACATGCGGGACGCCGCCGCCGCCGTCAACTCGGCCGCCAGCCAGGACAAGAAGGACGACGCTGCCGCCGCCATGGATAAACTCCAGCAGACTTGCGAAGACTGCCACAAGGTCTTCAAGCCGGAGTGATTCGCACGGCCAGAACCGTGCGCTGTAGCGCTGTGGGGTGGGTCGATCGCAGCGAGCCCCACCAACAAGCATTCGACGATTTCCCGGTGGGGCTCGCTGCGCTCGACCCACCCTACCAGAGGTGCCCGTGCATGACACGATTTCGGAGTGCGCTGCTCATCGTTCTGTGCGGGCCCCTGCTGTTCCCTGCGGCGCAGGCCGCGCGGGCCGAGGCGAATATGGTCCGCAACCCGGACTTTTCCGCGCCGGGTGAAAAAGGGCTGCCCGCCCACTGGACCGCCTGGCTGCCGCTGTTGGACACGGCAGCCTGCAAGATCCAAAGCACGGCCCGGGGACTGCGGATCGGCGGAGGCGAAGAGCCATTCGCCGTGGGCGGGGTGCGGCAGGATCTCGCCGGCATTCACGGAGGCGGCGCCTACGCCGTCGACGCCGTTTGCGACACCGAGAAGTTGTCCACCCCGCAGCGCTCGGTGATGATCCGGGTTACTTGGACGCGGGCCCATGAGCAGCTACACCCGGCGGGCGCGTTGGTGCGCGGGCCGCAGGCGACCGGGGGAGAACTCCAGTTCCACGACGTGCTCGTGGCGCCCAAGGAAGCGGACGGAGTGCGGTTGTCATTGGAAGTGAAGTGGCCCCGGGGAGGCTCGGTTTGTTGGCGACACGTGGGCCTATGCCCCACGGCCTTGCCGCCGCCGCGCAAAGTCAAGGTCGGCACGGTCTATCTGCATCCCTCGCAAAGCACTCCCGAACGAAACCGCCGGCTCTTCATTGAGCAAATTGACGCCGCGGGCCGGTTGGGGCTGGATATCGTTTGCTTAGGCGAGGGCATCACGCAAGTCGGCACCGGCTTGGACATGGCCCAGTCGGCCGAGCCGATCCCCGGACCGACCGTCGAGCAATTGGCGGCCGCGGCCAGGCGGAATCGCTTATGGGTCGTCGCCTGCCTGTACGAGCGCGACGGTCCGCGGCTCTTCAACACGGCTGTCCTGCTGGGACGCAGGGGCGAACTGGCCGGCAAGTACCGCAAGACCCATCTGCCGCGCGAAGAGTGGAAACAAGGGGTCATTCCGGGCCACGACTACCCCGTGTTCGAGACTGATTTCGGCCGCATCGCCATTCAGATATGCTATGACTGGTTCTTTCCCGAGGTCGGTACGATGTGGCGGCTCAAGGGGGCGGAGATCGTCTTTGCGCCCACCTGGGGCACCACGTTCCCCGATCGCGAAGGCTGGGTCGAGGGGGAAACGGTGTTTCGCGTCCGCGCCCGCGACAACGGCTTCTACCTGGTCCCCTCCGTCTACGACGGCAACAGCATGGTCATCGATCCGCTGGGCAGGATCCTCGCCTCGAGCAACGGGCACAGCGGCCTGTTTTGGCACGAGATCGATCTTGGCGAGCGCGAACCGCTGGACTGGGTCGGCCAGTGGCGGTCCACCGGACCCCACGATCGTATGCCGGAGACGTACGGACCGATATCCAATCCCAAATAGGAGCTTATCGCATGTCCACGCTATCACGGCGTCAATTCCTGGCCCGGACTTCGCTTGCCCTTGGGGCTGCCGCGCTGGCCCCGCGACTGGCCGCGGCCGCCCCGGCCCGCAAAATCACCAGCGGCGCCGACATCGTGACCCTCGGCCGGACCGGTATCAAGACTTCGCTCTTGGGCATCGGCACCGGCATGAACGGGGTGGGCCGCTCCTCGAACCAGATGAAACTGGGCGCCTCCGGCTTTACGCGACTGCTGCGGTACGCGCTGGAGCGCGGCATCCGCTACATCGATTCGGCCGACCAGTACGGCTCGCACCTGTTCATCCGCGAGGCCCTCAAAGGCGTGGACCGCAGCAAACTGATGATCCAGACCAAGACGCTGGCCCATCATCCCGAGGTCGCGAAGGCCGACATCGAGCGTTTCCGCCAGGAATTGGGCATGGACTGCCTGGACACCCTCCTGCTGCACTGCATGCAAACCCGCTCCTGGCCCGCCGACATGCGGCCGGTGATGGACGTGCTGAGCGACGCCAAGGAGAAAGGGCGCGTCCGCGCGGTGGGCGTGTCGTGTCACGGCTGGGACCCCTTGGAGGCCTCGATCGCTTGCCGCTGGATCGACGTGCAACTGGCGCGGATCAATCCCTTCGGCGCGATCATGGATGCCGCGCCGGAGCAGGTGTCGGCCGCCCTGAAGAAAATGCACGCGGGCGGCCGCGGCGTGATCGGCATGAAGATCTGTGGCGGCGGGACCAAGACCGGCGCCGAGGACCGCCTGAAGTCGCTAAAGTACGTGCTGGGACTGGGCTGCGTCGATTGTCTTGCCATCGGTTTCGAGAGCACCAAACAGATCGACGAGGTGCTGGAGCAGATCGAGACCGTTGCCCGGGAACTGTAGGGCCAGCGACAATACGACTGCAACCGTTGAAGCCGGAAAACACTAGCCCGAAGCGCAAGCGAGGGTTGGAAATGCCGGACTTCTCGCCGATGTTTCCCTCGCTTGCGCGTCGGGCTAGTGTTGCGCTTCTATCGCGACGGGCCCGGTTACTTCTTCGCTTCTTCCGCCGCGGGTTGTCGTTGGGCGGCCGCGGGCAGCGGCGGCAAGGCCGCGTGCGGTTCCGTCTGGTACCAGTAAACCACCGTGCTCAGTTGCAGTTCGCTGCCGGGCACGCCGAAGTCGCGGCGAAACCCGGGGTCCTCGTGCTCGCCGAAGCCGATGGTCACGCGCAGCGATTTCTCAAAGCTGATCGCGTCGCGGACGAAGAAGCGATACGCGGCGGCGCCCTTGAAGAACGGAAAGTAGCCGGTCAGCGGAAACATGCTCTGGCTTTCCGGGAATCCCCAACTGAAACCGAACGAATCCTCCAGCCCTTGGAATTCGACGGAAGGGGACTGCTCGCCGTCGATGTAGAACTTCTCGTTCTCGTCCACGGGATAGTCGGATCGGCCGGGGCGGCGGACCGTGACGTTCCAGCCGACGAACTTTCCGCGGCCGCGGGCCTCCAGGGCCAGGTAGTCGCGCCGGCCCAACAGGAGCGTTTCCTGTCGCCAGTGGGCGTGGAAATAGCCCAGGTCGTCGGGGAGTTTGTCGGCCGTGCGCCACATGACGTAGCTGTAGCAGGGCATCGCCTTCCACAGGGCATCGCCCGGCGCGAGCGGCCCGTCATAGACCAGTTCCACTTTCGCCGACTTGCGGAACGGCATGGGGAAATATGCGTTCCATCCCCGCCGCTTGGTCACCAGCAAGGTGTTGACCTCCGCCCGCGATCCGGCCGGGTCGCAGAAGAAATCCACCAGCGGACAATCGACGCTGGGCGCCGTCTCGCCGTCCCAATAGATCTTCAACAACACCTCGCGGCCCAGTTTTAGCGCTTCGGGCATGGCGAAATGGATCATGGTAATCGAGGCCGGGCCCTTCAGGTCGGCCACCACCACGCACTTGGACGAGTGAAACCGCCGGTTGAGCGGGGTCTCCAGCCACAGCGCGTTTTCGGCCGCCGTCCGCCCGGGGGTCAACCGCGCCAGGTCATTCACCTCGGCCGAGGGTTCTTCCACGGGCCCCGCCGCCAGCCCTGCCACAACCACGCACAGCACTACTGGGTAGATCATCGTTGGTCTCCTGAAATTGGGTACGTCTTCCGGCACAAAACATTGGCTTAGCCCCTCTCGGGGCGTTAACGATTACACTCAACGTTTGCGATAGCGAATCAGCGCGGCCGCCGGCCGCGCCGGCAGGGTGACGAGTAATCCATCGGTCATCAATGTGCGGCCGGCCACGGTGGTTTCGCCGACCTGGTCGAGGTTCCTGACCGCGTAGTCCGCCGAGGCGGCCAGCCCGCGCAGTTTCAGCCGCAACGACTGCTCGGCACATTTCGGGCGGCGGAACGCCAGGACCACGCCGTCGGCCGATTCCCGACGGTGGAACTGCATGGCCAGCCAGGCATCATCGGCCAGGCCATAGGGAGTCAGCGGGTAGTAATCGCCGAAGAAGAACGGCTGGATCGTGCGGGCCTCTTCGGTCATGACCTTCAGCCGCTGCGGCTGCTCCCGCACGTTCAGGATCACCGCGGCGCTGAGTCCGCTGCGGAAGGCGTAGCTTTCCACGCCCTTGATGACCCCGCCGCTGAGCGGGATCCAAAGCGACGACCCGTAGGTCTGGCACTGCATGGCGGCAGGCGAGAAGTCGGGCCGGCACTGATAATCGCTGCGCCACAGGGCAACGCTGCGCGAGATCGTCTCCAGATCGAGCCTCCGCCCGCCGCTGGCACAGTTGTCGATCAGCAGACCCGCATGACGCGCCAATAGCGCGTCCCAGAAGGCGTACAGGCCCTCGATGTGCCGGATCTCGGCGATGCCGACCCGGTCGGGCGCATCGGCCCCCTGCCAAAACCGCTCCGGATCGGTATTGAAGTCCTGGCGGAAGCAGGTCACTCCGGCGCCGGTGACCAGCGAAGAGACCAGGTCGGTCATCGCCTCGCGGGCCGCGGGAATACCCAGGTTCAGCAGGTAATCGTCGCCCAAGGGGCCCAGCAGCCAATCCGGATGCTGTTGGGCCAGATCGCTGCCGCGGAAGACGCGTTCCGGTTCGAGCCACAGGGTGAAGCCGAGTTTCCAGGCCCGCAACGCATCGCCGATCGGCTTCAGGCCGCGCGGATAGGTGAACTTGTTCGCGCGCCAGGTGCCCACGTACTTCCACCATTCGCTGTTGGCGTCGGTCGAGTTGGCCTGAAAGGGCTTATCGCCGTACCAGCCGGCGTCGATCCAGTAGTTATCGATGGGGACCTGGTTGTCGACGAACCATCGGGCGGTGTCGATTTGCGTCTGCTCCATTTGTTCGCCCCAGGCCCCATAGAAGACCGGCAAGCGGCCGGTCATGTGGGCGGGAATCCGCGTGTGGTGGGCCAACAGAAAACGCCGCCACAGGTTTTGGGCCTCGATCCGCTCGCCTTCCCAGAACAAGAGCAGCATCCGGGGCGTGCGGATCTCTTCGCCGGGATGCAGTTTCAGATGCGTGCGTTGCATTCCGGCGGCAACGGTGAGATGCTTGTTGTCACGGCTGAACTGGGCGGCCCAATTGCCGGACCAACCGATGGCGCCAAGCACGCCGCGCTCCGGGGTTTGCAAATTGAAGAACGGCAAGACGCCGTTCGAGGACCGCCCGCCGACGGAGCGCAACGCGAACGTGCCGCCCGCCGCAATCGCTTGCTCGCGCGGGGCATAGGCGTCGGGTTCGTCAACGCCTCCCTTGGCGTAATGCAACGTGCAGGGCAAATCGGCCGCGTCGAGGACCGATGCGTCCAGCGGTCGGATATCGGACAGCACCGGCGTGTCGCCCGTGCCCGTGTTCTTAAGATAGATGACCCACTCCACAACCGGATAATCGTTGTAACTCACGGCCTCGCAGCGCATGGCCAACTGCGTGCGGGGATCGGTCCAGGCCAGCGAGATCCGCGTGCGGTCCTTGTCCAACGGCTGCGCAGTGCGGGTTCGCGTCCAGGTGGCCAGCGCATCGCCCACCGGCTTGCCGTCATAGAGGAAGCTGCCGGGCAGTGGGCCGGGATCGGCGCCAAGGTGCCGAGCAACCCAGTCCTCTTTCGCCATGCGCGGCGGATTATCGGCCGCGTGCAGCGTCGGGAGATGCGCGGCCAATATCGCCAGCAAGAAAACCAATCGTGTCGTGCGTTTCATTCCGGAGTCCTCTTTTCAATAGCTTGGTGAAGGTTGGACCAAATGGTGCCGTGCGCGAAGGGGCCGCGACGCACACCCCGATAGTCGTCGTAATCGGCGTACAACACTTCCAGCCGGCCGGTGCGGGCCGGAAGGTCGATCACGTTCCACTGCGAAGTGCCGCGGACGGGGTCCAACACGTAGGCGTATTGCGTGCGGCCCACTTTCCTGTTCAGCGCTTCGCGGGCGTTGCCCTTGAGCAGGCGGTCCGTGTCGGTGGGATTGAAGTAAGCCACCAGGAGAACCTGCCGCTTCTTGTCGTAGAGCAGTGCGAGCCGGATGCCTTTGTCGCCCAGATCGACGTCGGCACACGCGTGCTCATCGAGATAGACGAAGTTCTTCGCATCGGCTTCCATCTCGGCAACGATCTGCCCGACCCAGGCTTCGGTCAGGCGGTGTCCGCCGGCCACGGGCGTCAACTGCGGCGAGGCGAGCAACTGCCGGCACAGTGCGGTGAGCGTGCGCCGGGCGTCCAAAGCGGATTGGGGCGGCAGATCGGGCTGCCGGCCCGATCCGCCGGGCGGAGCAAGCAAGTTCTTCGTGGCCGATGGCCAGGGATTGCGGAAACCGAGCACCGCGCGGAAATCGCGGCCCGGTACATAGAGCCGCAACGCCCCGTCCGCGGCGACCTCGATCTCCTCGCCCGTCTCCGCATCGTAGTAGTGGCGTAGCTTGCCTGCGCAATGCTTGGCCAGGTCTTTGAGCGTTACACTTTCCAGCACCTCGTCCGCCGCCTGGTTCGACACGACCAGCAGCGCGCGGCCGGCGGCCGTGTAGGTCGAGACCAACGTCGTCGCCTGGCGGGTGGACCGCAGCGTCGGATTTCGGAAGTAGGGGTGCCAGACGACCGTCGGATCATCCAGCCAGAACAAGTCCAGGGCCGTGAGCCAGCACGCCGCCTGGTCGGCCGAATCGGTGCGGGAGAAGGAGGTGACATCCAGCAGGAACAATCGGCTGCACAGGGCCCGCCAGTACTTCAGCGTGGCGCCCGCATTGGGCTCCTGCATGAGCCAATCGATGTTCATTCCCCATTGCTCGGAAAGCCAGACCCGCAAGGTTCCCAGCGGGATGCGGTCGGACTCCAGGTACTCGCCGGTCAATCCGCGGAAGCAGAAGCTGCGGCCCGGCTGGACCGAGCCGCAGACGTTCGGATAGACGCCGGGGGCCGGGTTGTCGCTGCCGCACTGGACGGCAATCGCCAGGGCCCGCCGCATGAACTCCCGCGCGTTCCAGGTGGCGCAACTCGGCTCCCGGGCGCCGTCATCGCGGGTGTAGCCGTAGCCGACCAAAGGTTGATAATAATAGCCGTAGGGCGGATTGTCCTGGTAGATCATGCTCGTTTGGCAGTGCCGGGCCACTTGCTGGAACCACCAGGCGCGATAATCCAGGTTGCTCGGCGCGCTGTTCGAGGCGCTTTCCACGGCCACATAACCGTCATAGCGTACTCCCGCGCCGGCCATGCGCTTCTCGATCCAATCAGGCAGCGGGCTGAGCGACAGCTTGTCCCAGCCCAAGTCGCTTCCCCACTCGCGCCAGAACTGCTTGTATTCAGGCGTGCCGCCGCACTCCGAGCAGGACGACGCGTAGGCGGCGATGAAATCATATCCGCTCTTGATCACCTGGCGGATCGCCGCGGCGTTCGCGGCCAGGTCCAGGCAACGTCCGTAGGTGGGATAATAGTCGCCGATCCCCCAACCGCTGTGAAAGCAGCGGCCGTGCTGCTTGTAGACGCATTGATCGCGCGTGACGCCGCAGCGCCACAGACGATGTCCCGGGTCCAGCGGCTTGAACGGACTGGCCTGCAAGGCGAACTCGAAGGTCCGCGGCTTCTCAAGCGCGAGCGGCTTGTTGACGAACCAGGCGCGGAACACCACCGCCGCGCCTTCCCGATCCACGGTGGCCGCCGGCAGGGAATCGTCGTTGTGCATGCCTTCCTCGGAAGCACACGAGTAGCACAGGCCGCGATCGTCGTCGCCCACCCAGCAGAACGGCGGCATGTTGCCTTTGCGCTGCCGCACGGCGAACGGGAATCGCTTGGAATCCCATAGCCGGCCCTGGGCTGGTTCGAGGAAGCCGGCGCATTTTTCAAACTGCGGCCACAGCCACTCCACCGGCGCCTCCAGCAGCGTGGCGTGAGGCGCGCCGAGCGGCACCTCCAGGCAGCACTGCCGCAGGTCCGCCGGGGCGCGGTCCGGGGAGAGTTCCGCGCGAAAGCGATAGAAGCCGTCGTAATCGAAAACACCTTGGACGGCGATCTGCAACCCCGCGCCGCGGAAGACCTGCCGGTAATCGACTTGCCCCTTGCCGCGCGAGCGGAGGGTGGGCACGTCGCCGCGCAGGGCCGTGGCCGGTCCGTCGCCGACCTTCACGCGAAACACGGCCGGCGAGGCCAGGATCTCGCGCTCGGCGGCGACCAGGCTCGTGAGCAGGCCGGCCGCACCGTGGCCATAGGTGCGTCCCACGCAAGACACCGTGCCGGCCCGGACCACGGGCGGCGTAAAGGGGGAAGGCAGCAGATCGTCCACGCCGGCCTTCGGGGCCTTCTCGAAAGGCATCACCGTCCGCTGGAAAGTCTCTGTCTTCGTGCTGAGTGGCTTGCCGTCTGTATCGACGATCGTGGCCACGACCGTACAACTGGCGCCGTCGCTCAGCGGCCCGATGCGCACGGTGCCCGCGATCTTTCCGTCGCCCGGCAGTGCTTGCTCATGGCGGGCCAGTTCGCGGCCATTGGAGCGGGCCGTCAGCACCGCGCGGGCGGCCCGGGGATTCGCTTCCCGCAGCGTCTGGCAATCGATGCGATAGTCGAAGGCGCCGCACGAAGGATAGGGCCCGACGTCGAGGGTGAACTGCCGGCCGAAGTGCTGCTTGAGCCAATCGCGCTCCCCGGGGGCCATCCGCCAGAACGGCACGAACTGGTCGTAGACGACTTTGTCGGCCTGTTTGTCGACGACCACGATTCGCGCCACCGTGTTCCGCTCGGCCGGGCCGGCCGGTTGGCAGGCCACGCGGCAGGGCGGCATGTCGCCGTCGTACTTCGCCAGCGGCGTGGCCTCGTGATGAAACTCGCCCTGACCGACCTGGCGATCGCCCTGGTAGAGGAAAATGCGTCCTTGGAAGGCGGCCGGCTCGCTGGCGGCATTGCTGAAGATGCCGCCGACGCAGAACGTGCCTTGCTTGATCTCGGCCTCGTTGAGCCAATGGCAGCGATAGTTGGCCCGCCGCCGGGCGTCGAAACGCACGCGGGCCATCCGTGGGCGATCCGTGAAATCGTCGCTGGGCGAGAGCACGGCGGTAATACGCGGATCGGCGTAGCGCAGCGCCGCCTGAACGCCCCAAATGTCGCCGTCTTTCGGCGCGCCGCCCAGGTCCTTGAAGGGAATCTGCACCGCGCCCATCCAACTGCCCATGGGGTCCCACATCATGCTGCCGTATCTTGCCGCCGGTTGCCAAGGCTGGTGGAATTGGCCGATCTGCGGCAAGTCCTGATCGAGCTTGCACACGCCGGCCGCATTGCCCACGACGCGATAGACGGGCCCCCGGGAACGTCCCTGATCGTCGCGGGGATCCAGCAGCAACTCGAAGACATCGTCGGCAAGTAGATCGGCGCCGGGCCCGGCTGCTTGGGCCCGCGTCTTGCGGCCCACCGGGTACGGCATGGAAACCACGAGGCACAGCTTCTCGGCGTCGTAGGCGATTTCCAGGTTCACGAAGTTCCGATAGCCGGGATAACCGAGCGACCCGACGGCCGTATCGACGAAACCGGAGAAGCCGCCCGGGTAGCCATGATCGGTCTGAATGTCGATCGCCTTGCCCGCCAGCGGAGCGATCGTGTACGGGGTGCGGCCGACGGCCATCAGCGGGACCGCATAGGCCGGCACGCCGCTGCGGAGCTTGGGCAGGGCCGAGATTGCCGGAGACGCGGGCGCGGCGGGCGGCGCCGCCGCAACGGTTTGCGC
>JBEKZQ010000380.1:0-6210 GCA_049509675.1 Thermoguttaceae bacterium
GAGGCTCGCCCTGACTTGCGCGCGCTTGACCGGGGCGACGCGGTAACGGTTCGCGGCCGACTCGCCGGCTGCGACATCGGCTGGGCCCGCGGCACCCATGCCGTGCCTCGCGCCGACTTCGGCAACATGAGCTTGAAGCTGGTCGATTGCGTGATCGAGGTGAAGCATGCCTCCGCAAACGATCTGCCCCCGCTGTTCCCGTAGCCGGGAATCTGAAATCTCAAATCTCAAATCTGAAATCTCAGATCTCAGATCTGAAATCTCAAGTCTGCGATCTATTTCTCCTTGACGCGATTCTGCGGCGGCGCCAGCCGGCCCTGGGCGGAAAGGTCGTGTGCCCCGGCGGGCAAGAGCCGCAGAACGTAGGAAAATTCGGCCGGCTCCGACCAGACGATGTAGGGATCCAACGGTCGCGGTCCGCAACCGGCCGAGCCGGCCCCCAGCGTGCGGTCCGCCACGCACAACACCGTGGCCTTGCTCTCGGGCAAATCCACCGTGTACTCGACCGGTTCCAGTTCTTCGTCCGTATACGGCAAGGCCGAAACCTGGAGCAAGCGTGTATCGGCGCGGGCCATCAGCCCCGGTAGATCCCGGCCGGTCAGGGCGGCCCAACGCACGTCCTCGTGGTTGCCGCATTCCATCGGCTTGGCATAAGGGGTCTGCTGCTCGCGCACGCTGCTCGCGTACAGGCCGACGTCGAAACCTCGTTTGCGGTCCGCGTAGTTCTCCATCGGTCCCCGGCCCAGGTAGGCAAACTGGTCCAGCCGCTTGTCCAAGAGCAGCCGCACGCCCAGCCGGGCCAGCGGAATGCGCGGGCCGTGCGGCGCGACCGTGTTGTCTACGGCGATCGAGCCGTCGCCGTAGATCGTGTAGCGGGCCGAATGAAGCACGCTGAATCCGTTGCGGCCGTCGGCTTGCACGGCAACGTCGACGCACACCGTACTTGGCCCAGTCTGCCGGGCAGCGCATCGGACCGTGTGCCGCTTCAGCGCGCGCAGGCCGCATTTCTCCCAATCGCCGTAGGCCCACATGTCGTCGTTGCGGTGAGGGGCGCGCCATAGGTGCAGCTTCGGCCCGCCGCCGTCGGCCAGCAGGTTCACGCCGTCACGGACCAATCGCGCGATGGTCCCCTCGGCCTTGTCAAACGTAATGGCGAAACCGTCGCCCTCGACGGTGACCCGCTTCTGACGCGGGGGACTGGCTCCGTCGCCTCCGTTGGCCAGCGGTTCCGAAACAGTTTGCGGCGACGGTGCCTGTCCCCCTTGCTCCTGCCGCAGCTTTAGCGGTTTCATGCCGTTGGCATCGGCCTGCGCCGGCGGGGTCGCGATGGGCAGCTTGAACTGGGCCGCCGCGATCTCAAAACCGGCCTTGGCCCATTTCTCGTCGTGGCGGAGTTGGAAAGCGATGCGCAGGAAATACTCGGCGCCGGCCTTGGCGGACTGCCCCAGCTTCCGCTCGACGAGATCGCCAACCGTAATCCGGCCCGTTTCGCCGGCCGCCAGCGACAGCACCGGCAACTCGCCCGCCGCCAGAGGACTTCCATCCTCGGTGAGGGTCCATACCGGTTGGAAGCGATCCAGGTTGAGGAACTGATACTTGTTGTGGATCGCGAACGTGCCCTTCGCCAGGTCGATGGGCTCGATGCCGATCCACTGGTACGCACGCTTCAGCTCGGGATAGTGCGGTTTGGGCGAGCGGTCGGAGAAGACCACGCCCTTATGGATGAAATAGTGGTCGTTGGGCACTTCGCCGAAGCCGCCGCCGTAGGCCAGGAAAACGTGCTTCGGGTCGCGGCGATTCCACACGCCCTGGTCTTCCCACTCCCAGATGGCCCCGCCCATCAGGTTCGGGTACTTGTCGAAGATGTCGTTGTACTCGCCCACTGCGCCCATCGAGTTGAACATGGCGTGGGCGTATTCGCACATATAGAAGGGCTTGGTCAGGTTCGGATCGACGGCGATCCGCGCCACGTCGTTGGGGTGCGTGTACATGGCGCTGTCGATGTCGGCCGGATTGCCCCGGCCGATGCCGAAACCCTCATAGTGGACGGGCCGCGAGGTGTCGATGCCCTTGATGGCGCGGAGCGCAGCAAGAAAATTCGGCCCGGGACCGGCCTCGTTTCCCATGGACCAGATGACCACCGAGGCGTGGTTCTTGAACGATTCCACGTTGGCCACGTTGCGGGCCACGTGGGCCGCCTCCCAGGCCTTAGGATGGGAAAGCGACTCGCGGCCGAAACCGTAGCCGTGCGACTCCAGGTTCGCCTCCGCCGTCAGATAGATTCCGTACTCGTCGCACAGCTCGTACCAGCGCGGGTCGTCCGAGTAGTGGCAGGTGCGCACGTGGTTGCAGTTGCACTGCTTGAGCACCTCCAGATCCCGGATCATCTTCTCTTCGGGCACGTAGTGGCCGGTGTCGGGCCAATTCTCGTGGCGGTTGGCCCCTTTGAGTTTCACCGGCACGCCGTTGATGGTAAAGACCCGGCCCTTGATCTCGATCGTGCGGAAGCCGGTCCGGGCGGAAAGGATTTCGCTGGGGCCGACGTCGCTTTCCGACCCGCCAAGGATCAGGACCGTCGTGTACAGCTTGGGCGTTTCGGCGGTCCATTTGTCGGGGCGTAGCCCAGTGAGCTGCACGGCAACGCTCTTCTCCTCGCCCGCCGCAAGCGCCGGGACGGGGACGGTCGCGCTCATCGTGGGCAGGCCCGGTCGATCGCAGAAGAACAACGTTAGGTCCCTGGCCGGGGCCGGCTTTTGGCCGTAATTGCGGATTTTGGCCGTAACGCGGAGCGTGGCGTTGCTGTAGGCCCAATCGAAATCGGTCTGGACGAAGAAATCGCGGATATGCACCTCCGGCGCGCTCCACAGCGTCACGTTGCGGAAGATGCCGCTCAAGCGCCACATGTCTTGATCTTCGAGGTAACTGCCGGCCGAGTAGCGATAGACCTCGGCAGCCACGAGGTTCGTGCCCGGGCGGACGTATGGGGTGATGTCGAACTCCGCGGCATTGCGGCTGTTGACGCTGTAGCCCACCTTCTGTCCGTTGATCCACAGGAAGAAGGCCGAATCGACGCCGTCGAAGGTGATGAAGATCCGCCGGCCCTCCTTCCCACGGGCGGACAGCCAGGCGGCGGGCAGATCGAACTCGCGGCGGTAGCTGCCCACCGGATCGCGCTCCTTGGCGGCGGTCCAATCGGCGGGCGGATCGCTCAGCACGCGCGGCCAGTCCTTCTGGAACGTGTAGCCGAAGTTCCGATAATAGGGCGTGCCGTAGCCCAGCAGTTGCCAGCAGGAAGGCACGGGGATCTCTTTCCAGGCGCCGGCGTCGAACTCGGGCTTGTAGAAATCCAGCGGCCGCTGGTCCGGATGCGACACCCAGTGGAACTTCCACAGGCCGTTCAGGCTGCGGCAGAACGACGAGGCATTCCGCCGCGCGGCCAGGGCCTCGGCGAGATCGCCGTAGGGCATCAGGGTTGCGTGCGGCGGTTCCTTGTGAACGCCCAGGCATTGCGGGTCCTCGACTTCCGGCGGCACGCCTGCGGAGGCCGGCAAACCGGCGCCGAAAAAGACCAGGGCCATGATCGCTGACAGTCGGTGCGTAAGGCTCATCGCAAGGGGCTCCCATAAGGCGGTGTTTCGGCGTTTGTCGGGCACTTGCCCCCGTTGTAGCCCAGAACCACGCCGATTTCAACAGTGGCTATGCTCGCCGGTTGCCGCCGGCTGCCGGAAAGGCGACAATGGCGGTTTTCCAGGAGACTTCCCCAGGAGACGCTGCCATGAAGAGTTGCGGGATTGCACTGGTCGGATTGTGCCTCTGTGTTTCGCTGGCGGCGGCCGAGGATGCGACCTCGGCGGCGGCGGGCCTGCCGGGGCTCCAGCTCAAATACCGCTGGGTTTTCACCATGACCAATCTGGCCCGGGAAGAGGCGCTCGAAAACACCATCAAGCTGATGCACCGAGCGAAGCAGGCCGGCTACAACGGCATGCTCGTGGCCGACAGCAAGTTCGCCAAGTTCCAACTCCAGGACAAGAGTTACGCCCGCAACGTGCGCCGGCTTCGCGCCGCCTTTACGGCAGCGGGCATGCAGTTGATCGTCGACACCTGCCCCATGGGCTATGCGGCCGAATTTCTGGCGGCCGACCCGAACCTGGCGGAAGGCATGCCGGTGCGTAATGCCACGTTCGTCGTCGAGGACGGCAAATTGGCGCCGCGCGAGGAGGGCCTGCGGCTGGCGGGCGGCACACTGGATCGCTGGAAAGGCGATAGTCCCGTCGGCTGGACGGTGGACCGCCCCGGCAGCGTATCGTTTCGGGACGATCACGTCACCTATAACGGCCTGCCCAGCCTCCGGCAGGACCACGGGGCCGCCGGCGCACCGCGGCCGATCCGCTTGATACAAAAAGTCCGAGTTCAGCCGTGGCATTACTACCATGTGTCGGCCATGGTGAAGACCGAGGATTGCAGCTCGAAGGATTTCCGCATCTTCGCCGTCTCGGGAGAACCAGCGGCAGGCCGCCCGTTGAATTGGCAACCGCCGGAGATCCGCAAGACGATGGATTGGACGCGTTTCCACGCGACCTTTGCCAGCGTGGACAGCAGCGAAGTCGGCCTGTACCTTGGCTCTTACGCGGTCCACGGCGGCAAGATCTGGTGGAGCGACGTGCGCATCGAGCCGGGCGGACTGGTCAACGTGATCCGCCGCCCGAGCCTGCCGCTGACGATCACCAGCGCCGACGGCAAAACTACTTACGTCGAAGGCCGCGACTTCGGCGCGGTCAAGGACCCGAAACTCGGCCATGACCCCAATCCCGGATATTTCAGCTATTGGCACGACGCGCCGAGGGTGCCCCTTGTTCCAGGCGGCCGGCTGCGGGAGGGCCAGACGGTGTTGGCCAGCTATCATTTCGCCACGCTGGCCGGCAAGAGCCATCAGATCAACTGCTGTTTCAGCGAGCCGGCAATCTACGAGGCCGTCGCCCGACAGGTGCGTTGGGTGAATGAAGTAGTTCAGCCCGACGCCATCCTGATGGCGCACGATGAGATCCGCCATTGCGGCTGGGACGACTCCTGCGCGCGGCGGAACCTGACCTGCGGCCAGATCCTGGCCGACAACGTCAAGCGCTGCGCGGAGATCGTGCATCGGGCCGCGCCCGAGCGGCCGGTGCTGACCTGGAGCGACATGTTCGACCCCTTCCACAATGCCAAACGCGAGGGCTCGTTCTACCTGGCCAGGGGCGACGGGCCCTGGTATGGTTCCTGGGAGGGCCTGCCCAGGTGCGTCATCGTGGCAAACTGGCACAACAACGATGCCGACAGTCTGAAGTTCTTCGCCGATCGGGGAAACCCGCAAGTGTTGGCCGGCTACTACGATCAGGATCCCCAGCGGATCGTCCAGTGGCTGAAGATGGCGGCCCGGGTCAAGGGCGTGTGCGGCGTCATGTATACCACGTGGGTGGGCGACTACTCGCAACTGGAGAAGTTTCTGGCCTACGCCCGGCAGGTCAAGCCGGACTGATCCCTAAACAAGCGCGCCCGGTTAGTACTGCCGCGCAGGGTCGGCAGCCGTGCGAAGCAGTATTACGCGCCCCATCGCAAAGCGATCTCGAGGGCCGCGCCTTCCGCGACCACGGCCTCTTGTGCCAGTGCGAGCCGCACCTCGGCGCCCGTTTGTGCCAGCGCAGCGGCGACCGGTTGACCGGCGATCTTCACCGTCGCCGTGGCCGTCGCGTCGCCGGGCAGGGCAAACACAAGCTCCTTGACGCGCAGCCGGCCATGACGGAGTTCGATCCGCTCCGTCTGTTCTTTGTCTTTGCGTTGCTGGATGAACAGGCCCCAGCCCTCCGGCGCGGTGAAGAATGATCGATGGTCCTCCGGCTGCCAATGCGGTTTGAATCCCAGCAGGCCCTTGGGACCTTCGAGCACGAGTCCTTGGCTGGCGATCAACAGCGACCAGGAGCTCATCGCCCGGGCGTAGAATTTGCCGCATTCCAGCTCGTTGAAGGGGTTGCCGCCGGGGCCCGAGTCCAGGCCGTCGCGGCGCCGGCCGTCGTAGCGGCTGCGCGCCATGCGGACGACGGTGCGAGCCTGCTGGACGAGCCCTTCGTAGAGCATTGCGCCGGCCGCGGCGTACTCGATGCCGGTCCACACTTCGTCGGCATAGAGAATGAACTCCTTGGGTCGGCCGCCGTGGGGCCATGTGCAGATGATCAA
>JBEKZQ010000381.1:0-6185 GCA_049509675.1 Thermoguttaceae bacterium
GGTGGTCTCCTGCCCGCCGTGCAGGCTGCCGGTCGAGACAAAAACGCCCGCCGGCTTGCTTTCCAGTTCGCCCTTGAGCCACAACGAAGTCAGTTGGTCGATCTGATTCTTCAATTGGGCCGAGACGTTGCCGAACCGCGTGGGCGTGCCGAAGGCGATCGCCCCGGCCTGGCGAAAGTCGTCCAGGCTGACCAGCGGCACGTCTTTTTGCAGCTCTCGGCCGGCCTTCATTTCCGCGTGCGACTCGATCACAGCGGCGGGGATCAGCTCGGGCACGGTCCGCAGCAGCGCCTCCGCCCCCTTCACTTCGGCGACCCCTTCGGCCACCAGTCTTGCCATCTTGTACACGTTACCGTAAGTGCTGTAGTAGACGATAAGGACTTTCATGCGGATTTCTCCCGGGCGAGTTGATTGTTGCCGGGCAATTCTAACCCGGACGAACAGCGGGACAAGACGTCGCAAGGCCACAAACCGACCTATGCCCGGCGGCAACGTCTGGGTAGAATGGACAAGCTTCATTTTGGGCGGCCGGGCAAGAATAATTCTGCTTTGCAGGTCGAGCATGTTACGATATCTGACCGCTGGCGAATCGCATGGCAAGGCCCTGGTGGCGCTGGTGGACGGTTTCCCGGCCGGCGTGTCGCTGAAGCCGGAAGAGATCGACGCCGAGTTGCTCCGTCGCCAGGGCGGCTACGGCCGCGGCGGCCGCCAAAAACTGGAAAGCGACCACGTCGAGGTCCTCAGCGGCATCTGGCGGGGCATCACCCTGGGAAGCCCGATCGCCCTGCTGATCCCCAACAAGGATTACAAGATCGACCGCATGGAGGACCTGGACCGACCGCGGCCGGGCCACGGCGACCTGAGCGGCTCGATCAAGTACTTGACCTCCGTCCGCGCGATCCTGGAACGGGCCAGCGCCCGGGAAACGGCCGCCCGGGTTGCCGCCGGGGCCCTGGCCAAGCAACTGCTCGCGCCGCTGGGCATTACGGCCTTCGGCTACGTGGTGCAAGTGGGGCCCGTGATCGTCGAGCCCCAGCCCGGCACGCTCGAAGAGCAACGGATCCTGCGCGACCGGAGCGTTTTGTACACGCTCAACCCGGACCAGGACGACGAACTGAAGGACCTGATCGACAGGTGTCAGCGGGCCGGCGACACCTTGGGCGGCGTGATCGAGGTCCGCGTGGAAGGCGTGCCGTTCGGACTGGGCACGCACGCCCAATGGGACCGCAAACTGGACGGCCGGCTGGCACAGGCCGTCATGGCCGTGCAGGCCATGAAGGGCTGCGAAATCGGCATGGGCTTCGAGGCCGCCGCATCGCCCGGTTCCGAGGTCCACGACGCCATCCACTTCGACGCCGGCCAGGTTGCTGGGCGGAACCTCGGCTTTACGCGGCCGCGCAACAACGCGGGCGGTCTGGAGGCGGGCATGAGCAACGCCCAGCCGATCGTGATCCGCGTGGCCAAGAAGCCGATCAGCACGCTGGCCCGGCCGCTGCCCTCGGTCAACCTCGGGACGAAGGAGCCGGAGATTGCTTCCTACGAACGCAGCGACGTGTGCGCGGTGGCGGCCGCCAGTTGCATCCTCGAGAACGTGGTGGCCTTCGAGATCGCCTGCGCCGTAGTCGAAAAGTTCGGCGGCGACAGCCTTGAAGAAATCCAGGCCCATTGGAAGTTGTTCTACGAACTGGCAAGGAAGAAACTGGGAATCTAGCCAAGTCCCCCTCTCCCTCCGGGAGAGGGCCAGGGTGAGGGTATGGGGAAAATCGCACAAGCAATTCAAGGCATCCTTTCGGCCATCGGCCCTCACCCTAACCTCTCCCGGAGGGAGAGGGGATGATGCATCGGCAAATCGCAATATTCCGTTCACCCACCACTTCTCTGGAACACGGATGTTTCGGCTCTACGACCAGACCCGCCGACGGCTGTGCCTAGGCGCATTCCTGTTGCTGTGCATGCTGCCGACCGTGCTGGTCGCGGGCTGGTGCGTTGCTTGGCATCTGCCCGGACACAAAGAGGCCGAGGCGCAGCGGCTGGCCGGGTTCGTCGGTTTGGAGGTTTCGCTCTCCGGCCTGACGCATCCCCTGCCCGGCACGATGGTCTACGAAGGGCTGGAACTGTCGGACCCCGAGACGGGCCGGTGCCTGTTGCACTGCCGCTCGCTGGAGGCCACCTGGAGCACCATGACCGATCGGGAGGGCCGTCGCCGGCCGGCGGTCGTGCTGCTGGCATCGCAGCCGGAAGTGGAGGCCGACGCCCTGGAGCGCCTGGGCCAACTGCTCCAGCGGGTTCTGCAAGGTCAGGCGGTGCGCCCGGAAGCCGAGGTGCGACTGCGGAGCAGCGAACTTTCCTTGCATAGCGGTCAGCAGTGGCAGACGCTGACGCAAGTGGCGGGCGAAATCACGGTGCTTCCCGAGGGCGTTCAGGCCCAGGCCGAGTTCCATCTGCCCGGCGCCGAAGGGGCGGAACCGACGCGAATCCGCATCCTCCGCAACCGGCAACTCAGGCCGCCGGCCAACGGCATCCAATTGGACACCGGCGGCGGCCAACTGCCCGCTCAACTCCTTGCCGCCGGGTGGCCCGAGTTTCGACAGTTGGGCGCCACGAGCCGTTTCCGCGGCACGCTTCTGCTTACGCAAGGCAGCGGCGGCTGGGACGGCGAGGCGTGCGGTCAACTGTCGGGCGTCGATCTGGGCGGATTGGTGAGCGAGAACTTTCCCCACCGACTCAGCGGCACGGCCAACATCATCTTGCAGCGGGCGATCTTGCGTCGCGGACGGCTGGAAGCGGCGGTCGGCTCTCTGGCCGCAGGGCCCGGCGTCATCGGCCGGTCGCTCGTCGAGGCGGCGGCCCGCCAACTACACCTTGCCCGCGGCCTGCAGCCGCCCGAACCCCGCGAGCTGCTTCCCTACACGCAGTTGGCCCTCATGTTCTGGATCAATTCCGAGGGCTTGACGCTCAAGGGGGCCTGTGGCGACCCGTCCGCCCGCATGATCCTCGTCAACGATCAGCAGCCATTGCTGGGCGACGCCCCCGCCCAGCCTCAGCCGATTGCCGCGTTGATCCGCACGCTGGTTCTCGATAGCGCGATACAGTTGCCGGCCACGCGACAGACCGATTGGCTGGCGCGCAGCCTGCCGATGCCGGAGGCATCAGCCCCGCACGCCGCCGGGTCGCCCCCGCAACGCTGGTAGCGGCCTCGTTCCTGTAATGCTCCGTGCTCTCTGTGTCCTCGGTGGCTGAATATCGTGTCACGCCCTTGATTTGCGCCAAGAAAATCCGCCTGGACGCCGTTCACACATTTTGCGACAATCCGCGGCCTCATCGCATCCGTCGGCCGGCATCGAAAAAGCGGCCAAACCTCTTTTCCATGTGTTTCGAGAGGCTCGGGATCATGAAACTCGCACGAGTTCTCGTGGCGGCACTGGTGTTGACTATCGGCGGCCCGCGCGCGGTTCAGGCCGACGGCTGGTTTTCTAACGCATTTTCTTCGACCAAGAGCAGCACAACTCAGAAACCGCCGCCGTGGGTCAAAACCACCAAGCCGCCCTCGGCACTCGAGCGACTTAGCACGGGCACGAAGAACTTCTTTAGCGGCATCGGCGCCGCTCTGACGCCGAAGAAGACCGCCCCAAAATCGTCGACGATGGCCGATTCGCCCTGGATCAGAGCGCAAACGGCCTCCAAACCGCCGCAAAAGTCGTCCTGGAGCCTCTTCGGCAGTGCCGCTGAGCCGAAGAAGCCGAAATCGCCCGCCGATTTCTTGAGCATGAAGCGACTGGATCCATGATCGATCGCTACCGACGCCATAGTGGAGGACCATACCCCGTGAGTGGCAATCAACGACGCCTCGGCTTCTGCCTTCTGTCGGTTGCGTGCTTGCTGGCCGGCTTCCTGCTATCGGCGGCTGGTTGCAGCACAACCCCCGGCGGCGGCACCGGTTTGAGCGGACCAGGCCGCGGTCTGGGCCTGGGCAAAGACGAGACGCTTCGCAAGCGGGTCGAAGCCGACAAGTTCCCCACCGCCGAGCAAGCGGCACGGCAGAACGTGCTCTCGCCGGCCGGGTGAGCGACGGCGGGGCGGCACTGTCGAAGTGTGCCACTGGCTCTGCCAGTGCTTCGTGACGATGCCACATCGTCTCTCGATGTGCCACTGCCTGCTTCCATGCACAGCGCGATGGAAGGTCAACGAAGCCCAAAGCACTGGCAGAGCCAGTGGCACCCGGCGCTTTCTGCGGCATTGCAATGCTATTTCTGTTATAATAGGCCGCCATCGGGCGGAACTTCCGGCACAATCCGTCCAGGCGCACCGTGCCACAATCGACGAGCGATGGAATGTTGAGGTACATTTCCCATAATGTTCCGTAATTCGGTCGGGCTCCTGGAGAGATCGAGAGCGTGAGACGGCGGCTCTGCCTGATACTGATGTGCTGCACGCTGCCGGGGTTGGACCCAACGCCGGGCCTGGCCCAGGACGGCGGCGCTACGGTCCGGCACCATCCCTGGGGCCGCTTCCAACCCGGGGCCTGGAAGTTGGTCCGCAGTGTCACGGAAACGCTGGACGAACAGGGCGTCGTCGCCAGCACCAGCGTGACCGAAACCAAGACCACGCTCACCAAGGTCGATCCGGACGGTGTCACTCTGGACGTGGAAATGGGATTGGAGGTCGCCGGCCGGCAATTCGACGCCCAGCCGCAATGCCTCAGGCAAGGATTGTACGGCGAAGCGGCGGCCTCCGACTTGAAAGTCAAAACGCCCAAGCCGGCGCAAGTCACGATCGAGGATCGCAAGATCCTCTGCCGCGTCCAGCAAGTGGAATTCAGCGGACCCAACAGCAAGACCACCGTCAACATCTACTATTCCGACACCGTGGCCCCGTACCTGCTGAAACGCGATAGCGTGACGACCGACGCGGAAGGCAAGGAGGTCCTCAACGAAACCAGCCTGGACGTGATTGCCCTGGAGATGCCGTACCGGGTGCTCTCGGACATCAAGACCACGGCCTACATCAAGACGGTGCAAAAACATCCCAAGGGAATGATCACCACGCTGGCGGTGACCTCGCCGGACGTGCCCGGCGGCGTTGTCTCGCACACCTCCAAGGAAATCGACAAGAGCGGCCGGCTGATCCGCCGCAGTACGCTGGAGTTGACCAAGTACGGCCTGGTGCCCGAGGCGGAGCGCAGCGGGCTGTTTGGCCGGAAATGGTCCCCGCGGCTGCGAAAAACCTCGCCGCGCTCGCCGCCCTGGTAAGGCCGCGGCAAACGTAGGACGGATTGCCAATCCGTCCCCCTTTTTTGTAAGACGGATTGCCAATCCGTCCTACAAGGAAGTGGCGAATTTATTGCTGGACTCTTGCAAGACGCCGATTCGAGATCCCCTCTCCCCTTGCGGGAGAGGGTGAGTTGAGGCAAGTCGCGGTTTCCTGTATTGCCTGCTCTCCCACCATTCCCTCACCCCGGCCCTCTCCCGGAGGGAGAGGGGGGACTACTGGTGGACACCTCCACATTCTTGCAAGAGCCCAGTTCTAATTCCTTCGACGCCCTGATCGCTGTTGCTTGCCGCCCTTGCTCGACTTCTTCACCGCCGCGACGGCGGCCGGACGACTGGACGACTTGCGCTGGACCAGGCGGAAATCCAATTCGCGCCGCTCCAGATCGACCCGGGCCACGCTTACCCGCAACAAGTCGCCCAACCGATAGCGGTTGCCCGAGCGGCGGGCACACAGCGTGTGCGTGGCCCGATCGAAGTCGTAGTAATCGTCGGCCAGGGCGTCGGCGTGGATCAGGCCCTCGGCGGGCAGTTCGATCCCTTGCACGAACAGCCCGAAATTCTCCACGCCGGTCACCACGGCGTCCATCTCCAGGCCGATCTGGTCGCTGAGGAAAGCCAGCAGCTTGAGCTTGGTCAATTCGCGCTCGGCCGATTCGGCCCGCTGCTCGCGGTCGCTGCAGTGCTGGCCCAGCACGATCAGTTCTTCCAGCTTTTGCGGCGGCCGGCGCTTCTCCAGCAGGTCGGCGAGCAAACGGTGGATCGTCAGGTCCGGATAGCGGCGAATGGGCGAAGTGAAATGGCAGTAGCAGTCGCTGGCCAGGGCGAAATGGCCCTCTTCCTTGGGGCTGTAGACGGCGCGCTGCAGCGAGCGGAGCACGGCATAATGCACCGCCCGCTCTTCCGGCCGGCCGCGCA
>JBEKZQ010000382.1:0-6136 GCA_049509675.1 Thermoguttaceae bacterium
AACTTGGGAGCTCCTGTCGTCTCCACGAAAGAGTCCCGGAGGGGGATACCGGGTGACCAACCCCAGGCCCGACGTTGCGGCACGCAGCGGCGGCGGGAGCGAAACGTGCGTGATCTCGTGGTACCGCCAAACGAAGGAAACGAAGCGCGGCGGGAGGGACGGCAGGAAGTCGCAGTGCCTTGATAGTACCGACGAAGCCGGGGAACTTGATCCGCAAGGACCCGGGGGATGGGAAGCGAGGCATCGAGTAACCACGCCGTTGGCGGGAAACGCCTGAGAGGCTTTGAACTCTCGTCTGGTGTTACCGGCACGCCAACGGATAGCGAGTGACGGGTTCGCCGCGGCACCATGTCGCTGCGAAGCGAAGGGGTTACTTGAGGAACCGTATGGTCTAATGTGTCCACGTACGGATCTGTGGGAGCCCTGGGCGGGTAACCGCCCAGGGCCACCCGGCCCCTGATGTCCGGACCCAGAGACGGAAAAGGGCATCACTGATTTCCCTCCGTTCGCTGCTGGTAGCTTTCACCAACTCCCCCACGCTGTCAGCACGCTGTCAGGGGTCAGAACTATTCTTCATTCCGTGTGGTCTTTCGTGACCAGTTCTGGCGGGCAGCATACATAACTCTTGGCAGGAACGGCCCGGTCTTGCTTGCCCTTATCTCGCCATTTTACTCGACAAAGAGGATCCTCCATAGGGGGCACCGATCCCTCCGGCAATTGCTCGTCGCGCGGCGACCGGACAGCCGTGCTCATCCGCCCCATGCCCCCATGCCCGGAACGCAGAATCTGCCCTTGAAATCGGGCCGCGCGGCGTGCTACGCTGGCCAGCCATGCTCAGGCATTCGACAACTGATGGCCGGCCACTCGGGCCGGTCGCTGCGGCGACACCGGGCGGAGCAAGTCCGTCGGCAGTAAGACCAGAGGTAGTTCGGCACTGTAAGACGGCACGCAATAGTCGTCTTTTCTTGCCCCAGGGGCTTGTGTTGGGAAGAAACACGATAATCCCCGGCGAACTGCGAGTGGTAACGACTCTCACTTTTGCAGCCGTTGGGCGTACATGCCGGCGCCGATGGCGCGGCTGGCTTGGATCGTCTCGGCGTAGGGCGTGTCGCAGACGTCGAGGAAGCCGATCTGATAGTTCTCGCCGTCGCCGCGGCCGGTGGTGGGCTGGTCGCCGAATTGGAACCAGTGCGTGCCGACGAACAAAGGATTCCGCAGCGCGCCGCCCACGTAACCACGGTACGCCGCGGCCCGGGCCGCCTGGTCGGCGACCGGCACCAGGCCGGTGTGGAATGGGCCGCGATCCAAGGCGCCGAAATGGAATTCGCCGATGATCACCGGCTTATCTACTGCGGAGGGCAGACGGAAGTCGGCGATCGACGCCTGGTAGCGATTGAAACTGAGCACGTCGCAATACGGCGCCGCGGCGCGCACCGCCCGATCGTTGACCCAGGCGAAGCGGCAGCCCAGGTAGAGGGCCTGCGGCGAGAGTTCCTTCACCGCGTCGCGACAGGTGCGGAAATAGAGATCGTCGAAGCGGCTGGCGAAGGCCGCCAGGTCGTCGTAGGCCCTTTTTTTGTCCGGCTCGTGGCGCTGCTGCGACAAGGCGGACCACGAGGCGTGCCGCGTCCCCCAGATCGCGTTGAGTCGCTCGATCGTGTCGTACTTCTTCCGCAGGTCGGCCAGCAGGGCCTGCTTGGCGGGCTGTTCGGCGGGCGATCGCAAGGCGGCCACGGCCAGCGACAGTTCGTCGCCCCAACTCAATTCGTTGTCGACAAAATAGCCCAGGCACCACGGGTCGGTCGCGCCGAAGTTCCTGTGCTCGGCCAGATCGCGCCGCACGTTCTTGGCAAAATCCGGGTCGAAGACGTCGACGAACCGGCCCCAGTAGCCTTCGCTGCCTGCCAAGGGACGGCCGGCGACGTGCGTGGTTATCACGTAAGGCGTTTTGCGAAGGGCGTAGATCGCCCGGTTCGACCAGTTGCCGATGGTGTTCATGCCCCAGCTTCGCAGGCGACGGTGGACGATTTCGGCGAACCGCGCCTGCCAATCGTTGCCATATTTGCGCGACAGGTTGGCGGCGGCGAAGTTGTAGGTTTTGAAGTTCTTTCCTTCATAATAGTTGTGCGGCCCCCAATGCCCTTGGCCATAAAAAACGCCCAGCGGCGACTGCTCCGCCGGCAGATCGGTGAACCAAGGCTCCCGGTCGGTGATGGGCGTCGCGCCTTCCCAGCCGACGCAATCAATACCGTGCGACCAGAACAAGCGGCCTTCGGGATCGACGAGCCACCACTTGCCGTCATGCTTCGCGGCGCGAAAACGGCCGCTGGCCGTCAACTGCGGCCCGTCTTGCCAACCGCCGTATTGGTCCCAACCCTTGGGGCCGGGCTGGTCGGCCAACTCGACCGCTTCCGCCGCCTTCCGCCGAAGCAAATCGTCCGGCGACTTGGTCTTGCCCGGCCAGTCGGCGTGTCGATACTGCCCAAACTGGTCGATCAAGGGCAAGAGCTTCGTCAGGTCCTCGTTCGGGCCGATGGGCGGAAAACCGCGCATGCCGAATAGCTTGGCGCGGACGTCGGCGGGCGGGCTATGCGTTGGCGGCTCGGCCCGCAACGGGGCGACGAGGAGCAAGAGAGCGAGCAGTAGGACAAAGTCAAGGAGCCGTGAGAGAATAAGTTGATCAATTATCGTAGGACGGATTGGCAATCCGTCCCACAAGACACGGGCAACTGGCCAAGTTATTGTTGTACGGGCGTCAAGTTCTCGGATGCATGAGGCAGGCATGGGCGATCTCGCAGTGGGGGGTGAAGGAGGGCGAAACACAGCCGCACCCAAGATACCGCGCCCAGCGGCGTTTTGCAAAACACCCCGGCGTCATACGACCCCATTTATCCGTTTCCCCTGAATTTGGTGCTTGTCAGCCTTTGAGCCCTACGCTGGCAGGAGTCGCTCGACATTGCTATACTTTCGGACCTGTGGTACTGAAGTGCTCGACGACATCGAGTTGCTGGCCCGATTACTGGTTCTGGGGTTGGGACGACGGGGCAACGGACCTCATGGGCAAGGGCAAGATAACGGATGGCACCCGCTGGAATGAATGCCACTACACCAGCAAGGCCACGCAAGCGGCGCGAACTGCGGGAAAGGGCAAGCCATGAACAACAATCTGTTGAACAGCCTCCAATTGAAGGGCTTTTTGTCCTTCGCGCCAAACAGCGAACCGGTGGGGCTGACAAACCTGAACGTGCTGATCGGCCCCAACGGCGTGGGCAAGTCGAACTTTATCGAGGCAATCGAATTGCTGCACGCGACGCCGGGGGATTTCAGCGGAGTCATCCGGCTCGGTGGCACGCCCAACGACTGGGTCTGGCATGGCGGCAAAGGGGCGACGGCAGCCCGGATTGAAGCGTTGTTGTCCGCCGTGAACCGTTCGCCGGAACTGCGGTACGCCCTTGAGTTCACCGACAGCGCGGGACGGTTGGAGATCGCGGACGAGGTGCTGGAGGAGGCAAACAAAGCCGATCCGCGTGCCAAGGATGTGCGGTTTTATTATCGATTTCAGCGCGGACACCCGGCGATCAACGTCAACCAAACGGTTGCGAGCAAGACGGCAGGCTGGCAGTACAAAGAGCGAAAGCTGATACGCGAGAGCATCGATCCGCAACAGTCGATCTTGTCGCAGCGCAAAGACCCAGACCTGTATCCCGAGGTGACGGCGACTGCGAAAAGGTTCGACGCCGTCCAGGTATTTCGGGAATGGGGCTTCGGGCGCTCCGCCGCCTTGCGCGCGGCGCAGCCGTCCAACTTGCCAACGGATGTGTTGTTGCCACAGCTTGTGAACCTGGGGCTGGTGCTTAACGACTTGGAGCATAGGAACGAGTGGACGCGGTTGAACGATTTGATGCACAAGTTCCTGCCGCGATTCAAGCGGCTGAGCACGAAGGTCTCTGCCGGATCGGTGCAGGTGTACCTGCATGAGGAAGGGCTCAGTGTCCCGGTTCCGGCGACGAGGCTCTCGGACGGAACGCTACGGTTCCTGGCGCTGCTGGCGATCCTGCTGAATCCTGGGTCGGCGACGTTGATCTGCGTCGAGGAACCGGAACTGGGGCTGCACCCGGATGCGATGTCGTTGCTGGCGGACTTGCTGGCCGAGGCCTCGGAGAAGACGCAGTTGGTCGTTACGACGCACTCGGACGTGCTTGTGTCGGCGTTGACGGAGCAGGCCGAGTCGGTATTGGTGTGCGACTACCTTGAGAACGGAACTGAACTTCGGCGGCTGGAGAGTGCAAAGTTGAAGCACTGGCTGGAAAAGTACCGGCTGGGCGAGGTCTGGCGACTGGGAAAACTTGGAGGCAACCTGTGGTAGAGGACATCGCCATCTACATTGAGGGCGGCGGAGACACAGCGCAGACGCTGGACCCGTTTCGCCGGGGCATGTCGGCCTTTCTGAAACCGGTGGTCGACGTGGTGCGCGAGCGTCGCATCCGCTGGCGCGTGATCCCCTGTGGTGGGCGCCGACTTGCCTACGACGCTTTTGTCGATGCCCTGGCCAACGAACCGGAGGTCTTCAACGTGCTGCTAGTGGACTCGGAAGACCCGGTGGCGATCACGGTATTGCCCTGGGAACACCTCAACAACCGCGAGGGCGACAAGTGGGACAAACCCGCAGGCACGAACGATACGCGATGTCAGATGATGGTAGTCTGCATGGAAGCCTGGTTTCTGGCCGATCCAGCCGCGCTGAGGAAGCACTATGGCGGGCGGTTCAACGAGAAGGCTCTTCCTGCTGCAAATCAGGCGGAGACCCGCACGAAGAGCGACATCGATGACGCGCTCCGGAAGGCCACGAGCCCGACACCGTCCAAGGAATACCGGAAGATTCGTGACGGGGCGAAGTTGCTGGAGAAGGTGGACCCCGCCGAAGTGCGCAAACACTGCAAGTGGTGCGATCGGCTCTTCCAGGCATTGGGCAAAGCGATCGGAGCGACGGTGTGAGGAGCGCGACGACCCTCATTGACGCCGTACTTGCCTCCTTGGGCCGCGCTGCACGGTAATTTCCAGGAACTTGTCGCTCGCCGGAGACGGACCGTCAACGAGCACCCGAGGGTAGAGAGATTATGCCCACGTTCGAGATCCCCGCGGTTGGCATCGACCTGGGCACGACCTATTCCGTCGTCGCCCGGCTGGACGAGCAAGGCCGGCCCGTCACGCTGGTCAATGCGGAGGGCGACCTGCTCACGCCCAGCATGGTGCTGCTGGAAGGCGACGAGGTGGTGGTGGGCCGGGAAGCGATGAAGGCCATGGCCAGCGAGGCCGACCACGTGGCCGAATGCGCCAAGCGCGACATGGGCCGGCGCATCTTCCATAAATCTTTCAACGGCAAGCAGTATCCGCCCGAGGTCATTCAGGCCTGGGTGCTCAACAAGCTCCGCCGCGACAGCATCGAGCAGATCGGCGATTACCAGAAGGTGGTGATCACGGTGCCGGCCTATTTCGACGAGGTCCGCCGCAAGGCCACGCAGGACGCCGGCTACATGGCCGGCTTCGAGGTTTTGGACATCATCAACGAGCCGACCGCGGCCGCCGTGGCCTTCGGCTTCCGAGAAGGTTTCTTGGATCGCCGCGGCAGCACCTACGAACCGCAGCGCGTGCTGGTGTACGATCTGGGCGGCGGCACCTTCGACGTGACCGTCATGGAGATCCGCGGCAGCGAATTCCTGGCCATGGCCACCGACGGCGACGTGCAACTGGGCGGCTACGACTGGGACCAGCGGCTGGTCGACTTGGTGGCCGAGGGCTTTGCGCGCGAGCATGGCGAAGATCCCCGCGCGGACCCGATCGCTGCGGGCCGCCTGTGGCGCGAATGCGAGGAGGCCAAGCGGACCCTGTCCGCGCGTCCCAAAGTGCCCGTCGTCTGCCAGTACCACGGCCGGACCGCGCGGATCGAGATCACGCGCGAGCAGCTTGCGGCGGCCACGGAGGATCTGTTGGACCGCACGCGTTTTACCTGCGTGCAGGCCTTGCAGGCCGCCGGGCTGGATTGGTCCGACCTGGATCGCGTGTTGCTGGTGGGCGGGGCCACCCGCATGCCCATGGTCCGCGACATGCTGCGGCAGGTGGCCGGCAAGCCGCCGGA
>JBEKZQ010000383.1:0-12320 GCA_049509675.1 Thermoguttaceae bacterium
CGGGACACCGCTCTGGACCGCTTGCCAAGCCCCGGGCGAGAAAGTATTTGCACCGCAAGTATTACCCCATCCCCGTCCTCGCCGTCCGATCGTCCGCCCGGCTTACAGCGCATTCGGCTCGGGCAGAAGAACCGCAAAGTCTCACGCGAAGGCACCCAGATGGTACCCGGGTCCATGTTTTCGGTCAAGAGTTCAGTCAATGGCTGCGGCTACAAGCCGAAAAATGGACCAGACCCCGGACTTTGCAGTCCTGTGCGCCGTGGAAAGGCTGTCGTTTTCAGTGGGAATGAGAACCCACCTGGCAACTGGGTCGCTCCAGCCGGTAGCAGTCGGAGCGACGAAACGAAAGGATCGTCGTATTAAGCACTCCGATGTCAAAGGGCCGTTAAAGCGGTTCAGTGAGTGGATAGGCCGTAACGTGAGTGAACGCCGAGCAGGCATCGAAATGAGTAATGCGGGGGCCGACCCGACAGAACTGCGGGGAAGGCTGCCATTGCGAAGCACACGCCGGAAGCCGGAGAGGCGAAAGGCACGAGCGATCGGGCTTCGCGACCCCGCCGGGGTGGTAGGCGACGGCATGTCCACGAAGGAAATGACACGCAACACGGGAAGCTCCAGCGGCGACGGCGCGTGACCGTCAACGAGACGCCCGCGAGGGACAGGCTCGGCCGCGAAGAGTGACGGAGAGGCTCGTAGTAGTGAGGAAGCCGGGTAATGCCGGTGGAGCGAAGGGGCCTTACCCAAGCTCGCTGCAACCTTCCGTGGGCGAAAGCATGACAAACGTAAATAGAAATCCTCGTCCGAGAGCCGGATGCGGGAAATCCGCCTGTCCGGTTCGATGAGCGGGAGGTGGAAACGGAGTACTGCATGCGACTATTAAGACACAGGCGGGGAAACCCCGACACGGAATTATGCCGAAGCCTACCCAACCGCACCACCTCTCGACTCTACCCCGGGCCCAAACCGCCTGCCCTTGACTGAGCACAAGTCATTGTATACCATGCGGTTAAATCTGCCACACGGCCGCGGCTGGCAGCTCCGGCCGCAGAGAAAAAAGGAAAGATCATGTCCGTTCGCACGCTGTTGGGCATCCTCTGTTTATCCGCCACAGGAGTGGTTCTCTGGACGGTGTCTGCTTATTCGGCCGATGGCGCCGCGAAGAAAGCGGAGGGGGCGGTCCGCCGAGACCTGACCTTGGGCAACGTCAAGCCGGCGGCCGACGACACGCTGGTCCTGGCCTATCCCGACGACCCCGACACGATCAACCCGATCACGGCCAGCGATACAGAAAGCGAGGCCTTTCAGCGGGAGGTCTACGAACCGCTGGCCGAACAGAGTTACCCCGACCCGGACGCGTTCGTGCCCGCCCTGGCCACGAGTTGGCAGTTCGACGAGAAGAAGCTGGAGTTCACCATTCACTTGCGCCGGGGCGTAAAATGGCAGCCCATGCGATTGCCCGGCGGCGAAACGCTGCCGCCCCGGGAGTTCACCAGCCGCGACGTGAAGTTCACCTTCGATTGCATCTTGAACAAACATATCGACGCGGCCCACACCCGCAGCTATTACGAAGACCCGGACGCGACGGACGAATCGCAGCGCTATAAGATCAAGGTGTCGGTGGTCGACGACTACACGGTGAAGATCCGCTGGACGAAGCCCTACTTCATGGCCAAGGAGTTCACGCTCAACGTGGGCATCATCCCGCGGCACGTGTTCTCGGTGGATGAAAACGGCGAGCCGATCTCCTCCGACTTCTCGTCGAAGGAGTTCGCCGACGGTTTCAACAACCACTGGGCCAACAAGTCGATGTGCGGCACGGGCCCGATGAAGTTCAAGGAGTGGAAGCGGAGCGAGCGGCTGGTGTTGGAAAGGAATGCGAACTATTGGGGCCGGCCCTACTATTTCAGTCGCATGGTGTACCGCTGCATTTCCAATCCCAACACGATGGTGCAGGAGTTGCTGCAACGGGATTTGGATTTCGCGCCCATTCCGCAGAAAGACCGCTATTTGCAGTGCAAGAAGGAGCCCAGCGTCGCGTCGGGCAAGGTGCGGTTGGCGGAGTATGAATATCCCGGGTACCGCTACATCGGCTACAACATGAAACGCGATCTGTTCAAGGACCGCCGCGTGCGCCAGGCACTGAGCCATGCCGTGCCCGTGCAAAAGATCATCGACAACGTGTTCATGGGCCTGGCGGCGGCGATTTCCGGGCCGTTCCAGCCGGGCAGCCGCGCTTGCGACGCCGCGCTGAAGCCGATTTCCTACGATCTGGAGGCGGCCGGTCAACTGCTGGACGAGGCCGGCTGGAAGCCGGGCGAAGAGGGCGTGCGGGAGAAGACCATCGACGGCGTGAAGGTCCGTGCCAGCTACGAATTGATGATCTATACCGATGCCCCGGCGTTCCGCGCGGTGGCCGAAATCATCCAGGAGAACTCCCGCAAGATCGGCGTCGAGGTGAAGATCGTGCCGGCCAAGTGGGCGCTCATGCTGCAAAAGCTCAACAAGAAGGACTTCGACGCCGCCATGCTCGGCTGGGCCATGTCGTGGAAACAAGACCCCTTTCAACTGTTCCACAGCAGCCAGGCCGACGTGCCCGACAGTTCCAACCACGTCGGCTACCGCAATCCCCAGGTGGACAAGCTCATCGAGCAACTGCGCGTGACGATGAACGAGGACCGGCAGGCGGAGTTGTATCGCAAGATCCATCGCCTGATCTACGACGATCAGCCCTACACGTTCTTGTTCGCCGACAAGGCGACGGCCGGCTACGACGCTCGCATCCGGAATGTCAAGTTCTACAAGATCCGCCCGTGCGTCGATAGCCGCGAGTGGTCGAGCAATCGGCCGCGGGCCATGGGAGAGTAATCGCCTGACGTGTGGACCTATCTGCTCCGCCGGCTGCTGGTGATGATCCCGACGTTGTTCGGGGTGACGATCGTTTCCTTCTGCATCATGCAGTTGGCGCCGGGCGATCCGTTGTTGGCCAAGGCGGGCAACGCCGGCATGACCGGGCAATCGAGCCAGACGCGGGAAGCCTATTTGATCGAGAAGCGCGATCTGAAGCTCGACAAGCCGCTCGTGCTGAACTTCAATTACTTCCGCGATTATAGCGACTGCGTGCGGCTGGCCGCGTATTACCTGGCCCGCACCGACGAGCAGATCGCCGCCGAGTTGCCGGAGATTGCGGCGGCCCCCTCACCCCCGCCCCTCTCCCGCCAGGGGAGAGGGGAATCCTTGGCCCAAGCGATCCAGAGCTACGTGCAGGTCCTGTGCGAGGATACGGGGCTGCACGGCGTGACGGCGGCCATCGCCATGCTGCATTCGCCGGACAGCGATCCGCGCGAAAAGATCGGGGCCATCCGCGGCCTGAACAGCATGGTGCCCGAACCGTTCGTCTACACCTACACGCAACATCCCACGGAGGCCGAAACGGCGGGGGTCGTGTCGACCTGGGGCATTTGGTGGAAGCGCGCCGAAGCGCGTTTTCCGCCGCCGGACGCCGAGCGCCGCCGCGTCCTGGCCGAACAGTTCGCCGCCTTGGCGGCCGAACCTTCCCGCGGAAAAGTGCTCGAAGGCATCGAGCAGTTCGAGCAGGACGACGCCCGCTTCTTTGCCGAGATACTGCTGGGCTCGTCCTCGCTGCGGGAGAAGGTCGTCGCCGCCATGGCCTTGCAACATGCCGTGCCCAATCCGCTGGCCACCGACGTGGCCCGCGACGCCAAACCGAAGCTTCTCGCGCGGATCGCCGAGAATTGGGAGTCCTGGTTCGACGCGCGGCAGGCGCAGTTCGAGCCGGGACTGGCGCGGAAGTGCTGGTACATCGTCAGCGACACGCAGTACGCGCACATGGTATGGCGGCTGGCCACCTTCCACTTCGGCCGCTCGACGGTGCGAACGCACGAGCCGGTGAGCGAAAAGATCTGGGACGCGGCCCTGGTCTCCGCGCCGCTGATGCTGCTTTCCGAGGTCCTCATCTACCTGTTGGCCGTGCCGCTGGGCGTGGTCTGCGCCGTCCATCGCAACGGCTGGGCCGACCGCAGCATCTCCCTGGTGTTGTTCCTCTTGTATTCCATCCCCGCGTTCGTGGCCGGCATGCTCTTCCTGCTGTTCTTCTGCTACGGCGTCTATTGGAAATGGTTTCCCATGCGCGGGCTGCACGCGGAAGGAGCGGAGTTCTTTACCTGGGCCGGCTATGCGGCCGATTACCTGTGGCACATCGTGCTGCCGGTCACGTGCCTGTCGTTGTTCAGCCTGGCCGGCATGGCCATGTACTCGCGGGCGAGCATGTTGGACGTGATCTCTCAGGACTACATCCGCACGGCCCGCTCCAAGGGCCTTTCCCGTGGCAAGGTGATTTACAAACACGCCTTGCGGAACGCCTTGATCCCCATCATCACCTTGTTCTCCAGCTTCTTGCCGGCCATGCTGGGCGGAAGCGTGCTGGTGGAATATCTTTTTGGCATCCCGGGGCTGGGCCGGCTGGGCTGGGAATCGATCGATTTGAAGGACATCCCCACGCTCATGGCCTTGACCTACATCGAGGCCATCCTGGTGATGCTCGGCATCCTGCTGAGCGACGTGCTCTACGTGCTGGTCGATCCGCGCATCACTTTCCAGAAGCAGGGGCAAGGCGGATGACCTACGGCGAGGCCTACGCGGACATCGTCTGGCGGCAGTTCAAGAAGAACGGGCCGGCCCTGCTCTCGCTGTGGGTCCTGGCCCCGCTGCTGCTGCTGGCGATCTTCGCGCCCCTGATCGCTTCCAACCAGCCGTTTGTCTTTCGCGATGGCGGGCAGACGTTGTATCCTTGGTTCCGGGCGCTGTTCAACCCGGCCGAGGTGGTCGATTTCGCCTTCAACATGGCCCTGGTCGCCTTCGTGCCCTGGCTCGTCGCATCGCTGCTGCTGAACTGGATTTGGAAGCGGCGGCAGTGGCCGGGCCGCCGCCGCCTGCTGGGCGCGGTCGTGCTGTACGCGGCCGTCGTCGGCCTGTTGTGCGCGGTGTTCTCGCTGAGTGCCGTGCGGCCGGGCAACAAGTACTCGAACCGCACGTTTGCCGAGGAGCAGTTCCGCCGCACACTAGCCCGAAGCGCCAGCGAGGGAAAAGAGATCTACGCCCTGTACGCGCCGATTCCCTACGGCCCGACGCAACAGGACCTGGACTCGATCTACCGCTCGCCCGGCTACTGCAAATCGGATCCCGGCACGCGGACCGCCATGAACGACGGTTTTCCGCACCTTTTGGGCACCGACGACGTGGGGAAGGACGTGCTGGTGCGCATGATCTACGGCACGCGGGTCTCGATGACCGTGGGCTTCGTGGCCGTCGCGCTGTACCTCGTCATCGGCGTGGTGGTGGGAGCAGTGGCCGGCTATTTCGGCGGCATGGTCGATATCCTCATCTCGCGGATCATCGAGATCGTGTTGTTGTTCCCCTCGTTCTTCCTGATCCTGACGCTGGTGGCCCTGCTGGGCCGGAGCATCTACATCATCATGGCTGTGATCGGCATCACCGGTTGGCCCACCATTGCCCGGTTGACCCGCGGCGAAGTGCTCAAGCAGCGGGCCATGGACTACGTGGCCGCCGCCCGGGCCCTGGGGGCGTCGCACGGGCGGATCATCTTCCGCCATATTCTGCCCAACGCCTTGTCGCCGGCGCTGGTTTCCGCGCCCTTCGGCATCGCCGGGGCCATCATCACCGAAGCCGGCCTAAGCTTGCTGGGATTCGGCGTGCCGCCGCCCGCGCCCAGTTGGGGCTCGCTGCTGCAATTGGGCAACGAGAATTACGCCTATTGGTGGCTGATCCTGATCCCCTCGCTGGCCATTTTCCTGACGGTCACCATCTTCAATCTTGTCGGCAACGGTCTGCGCGACGCGATGGACCCCAGGCTGAGGAAATAGCGCATGGCCGAACCGCTGGTGATCATCGACCGTCTGCAAACCTGCTTCGACACCGATGAGGGCGTGGTGAGGGCGGTCGACGACGTTTCGCTCGTCATTCCCCGCGGCAAGACGCTGGGGTTGGTGGGCGAATCGGGCTGCGGCAAGTCGGTCACCGCGCTGTCGGTAATCGGCCTGGTCGGTCCGCCCGGCCGCATCGCCGGCGGCCGCATCACCTTGTTGGAGAACGGCCGTCCGGTAGTGCTCACCGAGTTGACCGAGTCGGACATGCGGAAGATTCGCGGGGCGGTGGTTTCCATGGTCTTTCAGGAGCCGATGACCTCGCTCAATCCGGTCTTCACCATCGGCGCGCAGATCGTCGAGGCGATCCGCTTGCACCAGCACGTGGGCCGGTCCGAGGCCCGCCGCCGCGCCGTCGACATGCTCCGCAAGGTCGGCATCCCCGAGCCGGCAAGCCGCGCCTTGGACGTGACGATCCAGGCGCAGATCCTCGAACTGCTGCGAAAGCTGCAAAGCGACGTGGGGATGTCGATCCTGTTCATCACCCACGACCTGGGCGTGATCGCCGAGATGGCCGACGAGGTGGCCGTGATGTACGCCTCGAAGGTCGTCGAGCAGGCCGCCGTGGAGGAACTGTTCGCCCGTCACTTGCACCCGTACACCTGCCTGCTGTTCAAGTCGCGTCCCCGATTGATCACCGCAGAACGGGCCGGGCAGGAGAAGCTGGACACGATCGAAGGGATGGTTCCCAGCCCGCTGCGTTTTCCCGCCGGCTGCAAGTTCCATCCGCGCTGTCCCTTCCGCCAGGCGATCTGCGCCAGCGAGGAGCCGCCGTTGCGGGAGGTCCGTCCGGGGCATTTGGCGCGCTGCCATTTCGCCGGGAAACTGGAGATGAAGGCAGGGGATTAGGGATTGGATGCAAGCGGATGGAGGTCGGGATGGGGCACCAGCCTCTAGTCCCCAATCCCTAATCCCTTGCCTTACCAGGCCTTCGTGACGCCCGGGATGGCGCAGGCGTAAAAACCGTCTTTGTCGGGCTTGACCGGGGCCTCGGCATCCCAAGCGTAGCTCTTCGGACCAAGATCGAGGGTGGAATTCAGGGCGTCGTCCCACTTGACGATCTGCCCGGAGTAGGCGGCCATGCGGCCCAGGATCGCCGTCATCGAACTGGCGGCCGCCGAATCGGCCTCGTTGTACGCCTTGCCCGCCAGCAGGGCGGCGAACAGGTCGTCATGCTCAAGTTGGTGACCATCGGCGGTGCGACGCCATCGCAGCGGCGGTTGGCCGTCGATCGATAGCACGCTGTTGCCGTGGCCCTCGATGTCGGCCCGTCCCGCCGTGCCGGCCGCGTGCTCGGAGAAGGCTTCCCAGCAGCCGGGGATATGGCGGCAGTAGCTAAACAGCTTCACGCCGTCGGCGTAGGTGAACTCGATGGCGTGGTGGTCGAAGATCTCGCCCACGTCCTTGCCTTTGCGGACCTGCCGGCCACCCATGCCGCTGGCCTCGATCGGATGATCGTCCTTGATCCAATTGCACACGTCAAGGTCGTGGACGTGCTGCTCGACAATGTGGTCGCCCGAGAGCCAGGTGAAGTAGTACCAGTTGCGGACCTGGTACTGCATTTCCGTCTGCGTGGGGTTCCGCGGGCGGACCCATACGCCGCTTGAGTTGAAGTAGGCGCGCATGAATTTCAAGCGGCCGATGGCGCCGTCGTGGATCCGCTTGACCACTTCGCGATGTTTCTCTTCGTGCCGCAGATGATGGCCGACCGCCACCAGCAGCCCCTGTTTCTTGGCCTGTTCGTTGACCGCCAGGATCTTGCGAATGCCGGGAGAGTCGGTGGCAACCGGCTTTTCCATGAACACGTTCTTGCCCGCCTTGACCGCGGCCGCGAACTGGCAGGGGCGAAAACCGGGCGGCGTACACAACAACACCATGTCCACGCCGCTCTCGATCGCGAATTGGTGGCAGTCCAAGCCCGTGAACTTGCGGCTCTCCGGCACGTCAACCTGGTCCTTGCAGGCCCCGCTGATCGCTTGCAGGCTTCGATCGAGGCTGTCGCGAAAGGCGTCGGCCATGGTTACCAGCTTGACGTTGGCCCCAGCCTTGTTGCTCAGGGCCTCGATGGCCGCGCCCGTGCCGCGCCCGCCGCAGCCGATCAGGGCCAGGCGGATCGTGTCGCCCCCGGCCGCGTGGACGCTGCGGCCGACGCCCAGGCCAGTGCCCAACACCGCCCCGGCGGCAGCCGCTCGGGTCAAAAATTCACGACGTGTGGTCCCCTTGGCACGACGGTTCGGGCTGCGCATGGCGTTCTCCTTACCAGGGTAAGCGGTAGGTGATGGGTGGCGGGCGGGCAGTGGGAAGTCTTCGACGGACGCGATTATAAGCCAGCGCCGTCGCCAGTGCAAGTTTTTTTGGCACGGTCGCTCTTGGGCGCAAAACAGACTCTCAAGAACTCTCCAACAATGGGCTCTCGTTTCATATCCACATTCTGTTCCGCTTGCCCTGCCTGTGGTCCGACGCAGAAAGCGTCCCAACAAGATAACCCAGATGTTTGAAGTGGGTCGCCATCCCGTCTAGCGTGGATTGTTCCGGGCTCTCCCGATGGGTTTCCAAGTAATTCTCTCGGAGGGTATTCAGCGTCTGGGAATCTCCATCGGCCTTTTCCGTGGCTTGCCATCGAACGATGCAAACGTCACAATATCCATTCCTGGCGGAGGATGCAGGAGGGTTTGTTTCGGCCGCATGAGCAGATACCCCGCCTGGTCGGCGTTGGCCTCGTCCTCGGATACCTTCCCCACGGAAAACGTATGGCGTTTCCCATGATAGTAGAATTGGCAGTACCAACCGTCGGCCTTCTTCTGGAGCGATGCCATTTCTGCGATTTTTCTGCTGTGGTTGGCCATATGACCGACGTGCTCCCCACACGTCACCACAATGTTATTTTAGTGCAAGTGTAAGGAGTGTAAAGAGTTGCAACGCGAGTGCAATGTGAATGAAATGCGAGCCGGAGTGGCGGAATGGCAGACGCGCTGGACTCAAAAGGCGGTCACAGCCATCGGAGCCGGTTATCTCTAACCCGTTTGCTGGCAACCTCTTCTGAAAAATCGTCCACCGCGTCTGCCGAAGAACTGCTGCACTTCTGCTGCACTCGCTTCGTTAATGTTGACCTTGCATTGGACTTTGCGAGCAGCTTTCTCCAGTATGGCCCGTTTGCTCGCCGCTCCCTTACTAGAGCGGACGCTTGCCGACTTAAGATGGGATACGAGCCTGGCATGTCCGCCGCCATTCGTTTATAAGCAATTGTGCCCTGAAGGCAATCGACCAGAGAATCATCGACTCCTTCGTCGGCCATACGACGGAGGATATGCGGCGACGTTATACACATCTCTTTCCTTCTGCGAAGAAGGATGCAATCACAACTGTTCTTGGGTAGACTTTCAGAAGTCCTTCCATCACGCTCCCACCCTCCTGATTTTCCCGTGACCCCGACAAGTCCCATCGTCTATCCGAGGTACTTAAGGATTTGCCCGGCGTGCGGCAGTACGACCTGGGCTCGGTACTGCAACGAACGAACGATCTATTGCCCTACGACCACGCTGATACTCCGGCTGCCGGTCTACCGATGCCCGCGGCCGGGATGCTCGCTCTTTGGCAGACCATACCGCTGCGAAATCGAGAGCCGCCTTGCTCCACCCCGTACCAAGTACTCTCTTGAGATAATCTGCCTGGCTGGTAGTCTCAGCACTCGGGAACAAGGCATCGCTGAGCTGCAAAGGTTGATCAAGAATCGACGCGTCAAAGTCCCCCTCACATCTATTCCGTCCCTTCTCGACACGTTTCAAGAGCTGCTTTCCGGTTGCCATTTAGACGACCATCGTTGGGTGGAGGCTCTGAAGTCCCAGTGCTGTGCCGTGCTCGATGTCTTTCCGGTCCGCGGTGCATATCGGGACCATTTCTGGGCCATCCAAGAACTGCTGTCGTCCACGCTGCTCAAGATTCGGCCATACGACCACAACAGCCCATTCAACGTACAAGGCTTCGTTACTGAAGTTGGCCGTGCGATGCCCGTACCTGTTATTGGGTTCACTACATCTAGAGAACCAGCATACAGAGCATACAGTACATTGGCCGTGAAACACCTCCTGAGGTATTCTGGCAAGAACCCTGCCCGCTACCACGAAATCCCGATGAACCGTTCCGTCCGGACCCATGAGTTGTCGGCAGCCTTAACTCGCATGGTCCAGGACTACCACACGTATCGCACCCGCAATACAAATAAATCGCAATCTCAATACCCGGTCTTCTTTTCTTCCAAGTCGCCTCACCTCTCCGCGAACGTTCCGAACATCGTTTTGTCCGATCCACGAATGATTACCCGTTCCCGTTTGCGTCAGCTATTCGCGGTGCTGGAAAAATGGTCACATCCCGACAACGAATCGTGCGTCGGGGACGCCAATTACGACTACAACTGGGATATCTACGAAGGTTCCGCTCCTGGTAGTCGCTGAGATTCTGCGTCGCATGACACGCGGGTTTCACAGAGCGGCATCTCACAAACGGCGACTTCGCACCTCTGGCCGAGTCCTTCCCCTACCGAACCGGCCGTAGGTGTTTTGCTTGGCCTGTCTGTCAACACGCCAAACGCAATCGCTCTCGGTGACCGCCGCTATCCTCTAAGTACAACCCCACTTTATAGTGGCACTCGCCAGCATTCTATGGGTGTCTAGTTCAGCTAAGTTCGCCGACAGAAAACGCATGAATGCCGCAGAGGCACAAGTCGCAACTAAAAGCAGAGCAAGAACTTGCGTCAAAGATTTCGGAATTGTGATCCTTCGACTGTTGTGATGCGTTGCATCACTTGTTCACGGACGAAAAGTGCGGAACGTTAGGTCGCTCAGTTTCGGGACAACTGGCGAACGCAACAGGAGAACGATGGCAAATCATCATTCCAGCAGGCATACGACAATGCAGCACGAAATCGAAATCATGAATCGCTTGGAAAGAATCGAAGCCAAAATCGATTCCCTGGTGCGGCAGCCGAGGGACCAGGAGGCGTACAGCGTCGCTCAGTTCTCTGAGAGAGTGGGGAGGGAGGAGTTTACCACCAGAGAGTGGTGTAGGCTAGGCCGAATTAAGGCCCATAAACGCCGCTGCGGTCGTGGAACATCCCTCGAATGGAGCATATCCCATGAGGAGCTATTACGCTACCTAAACGAGGGGTTGCTGCCGGACCCACGCCGCGAAAGGGGCCAGCCATGAGCGAGCCACGCGAACTCGCCTTGCTGACACGAGCCGACCAAATGCTCGCACGGGCCACCACCATCGACGAGGTCAAGCACATTCGCGACACGGCTGAGGCGGCTCGCGTGTACTCCAAGAAAATTGGACTTTGCCAAGACATCACTATCCACGCAGCGGTCATCAAGGTCAATGCCGAACGGAAATTGGGCCAACTCCTCAAGACCGTCGAACTGGCGAAGGGAGCCCCCGGCAATCAATACACGGGGAAGAAGGTGGACTGGTCGCATGACGCGACCGGTCCAATTCGATTGAAAAAACTTCGTGTAACCAAGTCTGAGTCCAGTCGTGCCCAGCAGATCGCCAGCCTGCCCGCAGCGACCTTCAACCACTATGTCAAGGAATGCGTCGAGTCCCGCCAGGAGCCGACCACGGCCGGCCTGCTGCGGCTGGCCAAACTACAGGCAGTCAACGACACCGTTATCCCGGAGAACGACTCTCCCAAGGGTTTCGTCCGCGACTTACGCAGACTGATCGCCGAAGGGCGTCGCTTCTCAACGATTTATGCAGACCCCCCTTGGAAGTATGACAACCAGGGCACTCGGGCAGCTACCGACAATCATTATCCGACTTTAGACGTGGAGCAGATTGCCGCCGAACCTATTGCCGACCTTGCCGCCGACAATTGCCATCTGCACCTATGGTGTACCAACGGATTCCTGCCGGCGGCCTTCTCGGTCATCGACGCATGGGGTTTCGAGTACAAGTCTTGCTTTGTTTGGGTAAAGCCCCAGCTAGGCATCGGCAACTACTGGCGAGTGTCCCATGAGTTTCTGCTACTTGGCGTCCGTGGAAACCTTCCGTTCGCCGACCATGGCCAGCGTAGCTGGCTCGAATTTGAACGACAAGGACATTCTTGCAAGCCGGAAGAGATACGAACCCTAATCGAAAAGACAAGCCCGGCTCCTTACCTCGAACTCTACGGTCGAGTCGTTCCCGATAGCCCGGCCTGGACCGTGTACGGGAACCAACTGAAGAGCATGAAGTAGTTTCCTAATTTGACTGTATCTTGGCCTTGAGCAGTTGCAAGTATTTTGGTAATAAGCCTTTCCGTGAAATGTGTTTCAAGGAAAGGAGGAGCCGATGGAACGGCGTTTTGAACTCCGATTGGAGGAGCTT
>JBEKZQ010000384.1:0-6079 GCA_049509675.1 Thermoguttaceae bacterium
TGAATTCCTGCGCGACGAACCCTTTGTAGCCCGTGTCGGCGATCGCCTTCATGACCGCCGGATAGTTGATTTCCTGGGTTTCGTCGATTTCGTTGCGGCCGGGCACGCCGCCGGTATGGAAATGGGCGATGCACTTGATATTCTGGCGGATCGTGTCGATCAGGTCGCCCTCCATGATCTGCATGTGGTAGATGTCGTACAGCAGCATGAAACGCTCGCAGCCGACGCGGCGGCACAGATCAACGCCCCACGGCGTATGGTCGCATTGATAGTCCTTGTGGTTGACCTTGCTATTGAGCAGTTCCATGACCACGTTGACCTTCTGACGTTCGGCGAGCTTCATGAGCCGCTTGAGTCCCTTCGCGCAGTTGATCAGTCCCTGCTCGTCGTCCAGTCCGGCCCGGTTGCCCGACATGCAGATCACGTTGGTCATGCCCGCCGCGGCGGCCTTGGGGATCAGCGCCTCGAAGCTTGCGACCAGCTTGTCGTGGTGTTCAATGCGGTTGAATCCCTTTTCGATGCCCATGCCGGCGCCGCTGGCCATGGCGCAGGTCAGGCCGTATTTCTTCAATGTGGGCCAGTCGCCGGGACCGGTCAGGTCGATCGAGCGAATGCCCATGGCTTTGGAGGCCTTGCACAGGTCGTCCAGCGACATGCTTCCATAGCACCAGCGGCACACTGAATGGTTGATGCGGCCTTTAAGCTGCGCGCCCACGGCGTCTTCCGCGCGGCCGAAGCGTGCCGAGAGGTTCAGGGCGACGGCGGCCGCCGCGCCGCTGCCGGCCAGTGTTTGCAAGGCGGCACGACGAGAAACGCGAGTAGTCATGGCAAGGGGTCTCCGAGAAAGTAGGTGGTCAGGCGATTTCGCTATCATATCCCGTCGCGCGGCGCAATGCTACTGCGGCGCGGTGAAATGATAACTGCCGGACTGCACCGCCAGCACCACCTCCCCTGCCTCCGTGGACAGCAGCTTGACGCCGTCCGCTTGCGCAACCGGTTTGCCCGACTCCGTGACGGATGCGGCATCTCGGGCGGGAATGTAGACCACGGCCGTGGTGTTGGTGGGAATCGTGACGTCCAGCGTGAAGGCCCCGTCCTTCACGGCCCAGGCGCTTGCGATCGGACCGCGGATGGAACGCAGAGTGGCCTTGGCCCAGGTCAAGCCGCCGCCGACGCGGGGATGAATGATGATGTGCCGGTAGCCGGGTTTCC
The DNA here is from genome assembly GCA_049509675.1 of Thermoguttaceae bacterium. Classification (GTDB taxonomy): domain Bacteria; phylum Planctomycetota; class Planctomycetia; order Pirellulales; family Thermoguttaceae; genus JBEKZQ01. The sequence continues at coordinate 1,213 of JBEKZQ010000384.1, forward strand.
GGGGATCGAGCCCGATGCCGGCCATCGTGTCGAAAAGCCACTGGCCGCAGGAACCGAGCGAATAGTGATTGAACGAGTTCATGCCGGGGTCTTGGAATCCGTGCTCCGGCGTCCAGCCGTCCCAACGTTCCCAAATGGTCGTGGCCCCGTGCTTCACGGAGAACAACCAGGAGGGGAACGTGTCCTGCATCAACAGGCGGTAGGCCGTGTCAACTCTACCGGCAGCGGTAAGCTCGGGCAGCAGGTAGCTGACGCCCACGAAGCCGGTGGAAAGGTGCCAGCCGCGGGCCTTGATGTCATCGGCCAGGTATTGGGCCGCCTTGGGACGCAGTTCGTCGCTGAGCAGGTCGAACTTCAAGGCCATGGCGTAGCAGCACTGGGTGTTGCCGTGGATGCGGCCGTCGGCGGCCACGTAGCGCTTGTTGAAGGCCGCTTTGATCTGCTGGAAAAGTTGCTCGTATTTCGCCGCTTCCTCCTGCTTGCCAATGGCCCGGTACGATTGGGCCACCAGGTTCGTGGAATAGGCGAAGTAGGCGGTGCCGATCACGTCCTTGGGCGTATCGGAGCCGATCGCCAGCCAGTCGCCGTAATCGTTGCCGCGGAACTTGTCGCGGATCAGGCCCGTGCTGTGCGTGCGGCAGTACTCGACCCAGCGAGTCATGGCCGGCAGGTGACGTTCCAGGATCCGCGCATCGCCGTACACCTGGTAGATGGTCCACGGGCAGATGACGCCGGCGTCGGCCCAGGCCGGCACGCTGCCGCTGCCCATCGTGTTCGGGTTCACGTCGCTGAAGGCGCCGTCGGGCGATTGGCCGTCGTCCACGTCCACCAGCCACTTGCTGAAGAAGGCGGCCACGTCGGCATTCATGGTGGCCGTGCGGACGAAGACCTGCGCGTCGCCCATCCAACCCAGGCGTTCGTCGCGCTGCGGGCAATCGGTCGGCACGCTCAGGTAATTCCCCCGCTGTCCCCACACGATGTTCGACTGGAGTTGATTGATCCGCAGGTCGGAGCAGGCCAGCGTGCCCACGCGCGGCAGGTCGGAGCCGATGACGATGCCCTTTACCGCATCGATCGCGGGCTTGGTTCCCAGGCCGGTCAGTTCCACGTAGCGGAAGCCGTGAAAGGTGAACGTCGGCTGCCACACTTCCATCGGACCGCCGCGGCAGACGTAGGTATCGACCGACGCCGCGCTGCGGAGATTGGTGGTGTAGATCGTGCCGTCCGGATTGAGCATCTCGGCGTGACGCAGGGTGAGCTTCGTGCCGGCGGGGGCGGAAATCTTCAGCCGCACCACGCCCACCATGTTCTGGCCGAAGTCGAAGGTCCAGCGCGCGGGTTTCGGCTCGCTCAGCGATTTGGCCGCCAGCTCGCCTGTCTGTCGCACGGGCTGCGTCACCTGGCCGTCCAGCGGCCGGGGCGGCTCGCTGCGCACCGTGGCCGACGGCCAGCCGGCGTCGTCCAGTCCCGGCTGGTCCCAGCCGCGGACCTCCCGTTGGGCGTCGTACGATTCGCCGAGCATGAAGTCCGAGGCGAGGATGGGGCTGGCGTGGATCTTCCAGGTGCCGTCGGTCACGATCCGCTGCGTGCTGCCGTCGGCATAGGCAAGTTCCAGTTGCGCCAGCAAGGCCGGCGCCTTGCCATAGAATTGAAATCCGCCGTTGCCGATGTGGCCGCAGTACCAGCCGCTGGCCAAAAGGGCGGCTATCGTGTTGTCGCCGGACTCTAAGAGCGAAGCGACGTCGTACACCTGGTAGCGCGAACGCTTGCGGTAGTCGCTCCATTCCGGCGCCAACACGTAGTCGCCCACGCGCCGGCCGTTGATGCGCAGTTCGTAGAGGCCCAAAGCGGTGGCGAACAATCGGGCCGAGACCAGCGGCTTGCCGGCCAGCTTGAACGGCTTGCGCAAGATCGGCACGGGCCCGGCCGCCGAGCCCTTGCTCAGATCGGCCTGGATCCATTGCGCGGTCCAGTCGTTGCTTTTCAAGAGTCCCATTTCCCAGCGTGTCGGCGTGCCCCAGGCGCTCGGTGCGCCATCGCGGTCCCATGCCCGCACCTTCCAATAACAGGCTTGCCGCGAGCCCAGCGGTTTACCGGCATAGACCACGTGGGCCGTCTCGTCGGACTGCAGCTTGCCGCTGTCCCACAGGTCGCCCCGCTCCTGCTCCAGCAGGGCCGACGACGAAGCCACCAACACGCGATAGGCGGTCTGGCGCTGGCCGCGCTCGGGCGACTGGAGCAACCAGCTCAAACGCGGTTGGAGCGCATCGATGCCCAGCGGGCCCGTCAGATACTCGCATTTCAGATCCGCGACGACAAGGGACTGTGCCGCAAGGGAGGCGGATTCGGTCAGAACCACGACAAGTAACGCCAGGCATGAAATTCGCATTGCTGTTTCCCCCAGGTTTGGAACGGTCATGTGTACCGCCGGGTGCGCTTTGCCAGTGTTTGCACTCTATAACGACTCCGCGTTGCTGAGCTTGGGCCAATAGAAGCCGTAAAGAGCGACGAAGACGAAACAGATCATCGGCACGATGAAACTGCGCGACATGTCGTGCTGGTCGGCCACGTAACCCATCAATTTGGGCAGCACGGCTCCGCCCATGATCGCCATGACGATGTAGGCGGAGGCCTTCTTCGCCCGGGCCCCCAGGCCGAAAATGCCCAGGGCGAAGATGGTTGGGAACATGATCGACATGAAGAAATAGCTGAGGAACACGCACGCCACCGACAGCCACCCCAGCTTGAGGAAGACCAGGAAGCAAGCGGCGACGTTCATGAGCCCGTAGAGGCCGAGAATCCGGTGCGCGGAAAACTTTCGCAGCAGGCCGGCGCCTGTGAAGCGACCGATCAGGAAGCAGACGAAACCGAAGGAGGCGAGAATGGCCGCTCCCTTGTCGCTAATGCCGAGGACGCCATCACTGTAGGCAAGCACCCCGGGATAGGCATCCGCCAGCAGCAGGCGGTTGAGGCGAGCCAGATTCTCTCCCTCGGCATTGGGGAGCAGTTGCCGCGTTGTCTCGCCGAGACTGACTGCGCTGAACCGCTGCGCATTGTAGAGCAGCTCTTGCTTCTTCCCATTTTTCGGATCCAGCTTTACGATCTTGTTCAGGTCTTGAGCCAAGGCAGACAACAGCGGTTTGGGATCTGAAGTGGAATCCTTGTAGTCGGCCAGGGCCTGGACGGTTTCGTCGGACAACTGGCTGCCGAGGAAGGCCGACACGGCGTCCGGCTTTCGCTTCAATTTGTCGGCCAAGGACGGCAGATCCTTGATGTCGTCTCGTATGACTCTGGTCTTTACGCCGATCCAGTTGGTCATTTCCTCGCGCCACGTGGCGCGAAGGGGCAGCCGTTGCAAAACGTTGCTAAACGCGGTGGAGACCCGGGGGGGAATGGCGGGCGCATCCTCGGTCATGTAGTTGATGAGAAAGCTGAAAATGCCCGCTTGCGCGGCAACGTACAAGAACTGGGCCAAGGTGGCCGCAGAGAAGTGCGGATGCGACCACATGCTGTGATGCGAGATCCGTGCCGCCGCCGGAACGAGCCCCACGACCGCGATGGCGGCCAACAGGCTCGCGGCGGCGCAGATCACCACCAGCAGCGAATTGCCCGCAGTGATCTTCATGCCCGAGGAATGTGGAATCTGCGAAGCCAGGCCGACAAGATGTTGGCCGATGTCGCAGGCCGAGACAATCAGCCAGAGGATCATGCCGAAAATGCCGATCACCACCATCGTATTGAGCAACAGCAGAACATAGACTTGCAAACGGTTCACTTGGCGGTCGGGACCCGCCGAATTGCCCGCGGCAGCATCTTTTTCATCCAGATGATAATCGTCCTCGGCCTTGATGTCGGGAACGTTGGCAAAGTAGAACACCACCGACAGGGCGAGCACCACGCCCGCGACGATAACGTAGGGAATGTAAAGCGTTTCGCTGCCGGTGCTGTGTCCCGCCGCGTCCTTGGAATAGAAGAACAGGCTGCCGATGATCGGGCCGCAGATCCAGCCGACGCCGTTGCAGGATTGGGCCAGGTTGATGCGGGTGGCCGCATAGCGCTGCGGCCCTAACACGGTCGTATACGGATTCGCCACCGTTTCCAAGAAAGTCAGGCCGGCGGCAATGGTGCAAACCCCGCCCAGGTAGCCGATGAACGCCGCGCCAAGCGTGACGGTGCCGGCATGCGCCATGGCGTTGATCCGGGTGGCCGGCAGGAACCAGAATCCGCCTGCCGCCACCATCAACAAACCGGTGATAATACCGCCTTTGTAGCCCAGCTTGCTCGCCAGCCAGCCCGCCGGCATCGCCATGAGGAAGTACCCCAGGTAATGCGCGAACTGCACCCACGCCGATTGCGACTTGGTGAGGCTCAACTCATCCTGGAAGTGTTTGTCCATCACGTCGATCATGCCGTTGCACACTCCCCAAAGGAGAAACAGCGAGCTGACCAGGATGAACGTGAACATCAAGTTCTTGCCGTCCTCCGTTACGAAGAGGCCTCTCTTGTCCGGGATCGTCGCGCTAGTGTTCTTGCTCATGGTTTTCGCGGATGCGGTTCTGCAATCCGAAATGCGTGCTCAAGCCGATTTCGCTCGACACCCGACCCCTGCGGGCGAGCTTGGAAGAGGTTCATTTTCGACAACACGTTTCACGTTGTCAATGAGTTTTGCAGGAGAACGGCAAAGTCCGGGGTCGGGTCCGTTTTTCGGCGGCAAGGCGTTGCCGTGGCTTAATACTACTGCGCTAAGGTTGGAAGTCGTGGGAATGGGGACTGGCTCCGTCGCCACGACTGGCCAGCACTGCCGAAACGGCTTGCGGCGACGGTGCCTGTCCCCTTTCCCGCGACGGTCGGCGTAACGCGCTGCGGA
>JBEKZQ010000385.1:0-10066 GCA_049509675.1 Thermoguttaceae bacterium
CAGACAAGCCTGTAACACTGCGCGGTACATGACAGACGGCCTCAACGCATCAAGAAATAATCCAGCAGGGAAAACCTCACTACGATGACGGCTGCCAGGGCGCTGGGGGCCAGGAACAGCGGCATTCGCAGTTGCGCCCGCTCCTCCTCGCTAAGGGGGTTCCAACTTCTCAGGCGGAGCGTCCACATCACCTGCCGGAACAGGCGCAACAGGAACCGCCCGGCGCCCACCCGCCATACCAACAAGATCAGGCCGGCACAACCGCCCAGCACGAAGGTCCACAGCAGGGCCTCGATCCCCTGGCTCGGCCCGAGGAAGGCGCCGAGCATGGCCATCAGTTTCACGTCGCCGCCGCCGACGCCGAACAGGACCAGGCAGACCAGCATGACGAATCCGCACGCCAGCAGGCCGACGGCGGACTGCGACAGCGGCGGTGCGCCGACAAGCCGCTGACACTGTTGCCGATCGAGGTTCATGGGACCTTCCATCAAGGACTGCCCGGCCGCCAGCCCCAACGCCAACAACATGCCGGGATAAGTCGTCCAGTTGTATATCTTACGCCCGCGGACGTCGGTCACCACGGCGACCGACACCAAAATCAGCAACAAGACGGTGGCCAGCATAAGGCTGCCTCGCCGCTAGCCCCCGGCCCCATTGGCGCCATCCGTGAGATCTTTCCAACCAGCGTCGAAGAGGTCGCGGATCTTCGGCCAGGCGACCTTGATCAGGAAGATCAGGATCGGCAGGGCGATGGCGCCGATGATCAACACCGTCTCCAGGCTGACCGCGCCGTCTTCGCTTTCGTGTACCTTCCGCAGAAGAGCCCTGAGCGATGTGCTCTTCATTGCACTGTTCCTCCGTTAGACCAATTACATAAAAGGCCAGGTGATCAGCAAGCAGACCATTTCATAGACCGCCCGCATGATCCGCGGCCCGATCCTGAGGATGAACGCCGCCATGGGGAGGACAATTCCCAGGACCAACACGTAATCGAGCGACGCCGCCCCGGTGCGCGCACTCGCCTTGCGCCGGACGCGCCCTCTAGTTAAGCGTCGCATATTTCACCCGCCATTGCAATCATCCTTTGACCATAGAGCCGAGGTGAGATCAACCAAATTGTCAACCCCCTGTTCGTGGGGCTCGGAGGCGAACGTGGGCCGCGACCCGGTGGGCTGCAGCGTGGCGATGAGCCGTCCGTCGGGCGTCCGCCCTTCCAAGCGGGAGACAAAAAGGTCGATGCCGCGGTATTGATTGTTATCGTCCAGGCCGGCCGCCTCGGTGATTCGCGTGATTTTCCGCGAGCCGTCCTCGCTGAAGCGGGAAAGCTGTACCACCAGGTTGATCGCCGAGCTGACCTGGGCCCGGGCCACGTAAACCGGGATCTCGATGTCGGACATCAGCGACAACGTTTCCAGGCGGATCAAGGCGTCGCGGGCGGTATTGGCGTGGATCGTGGATAGCGAGCCGGCGTGGCCGCTGATCATCGACTGGATCAGGTCCAATGCCTCGCCGGAGCGCACCTCGCCCACGATAATGCGGTCGGGCCGCATCCGCAGCGAATTGACGAACAACTGCCGTACGCTCAAGCCGCCGTGGCCCGCGCGGTCGGCATGTTGGGCCTCCAGGTACAGGCAGTGTTTCTGGATCAGCCGCAACTCCGAGGTGTCTTCAATGACGATGATCCGCTCCTGCTCGGGAATCGCCCGGGAAATAGCCCCCAACAGGACCGTCTTGCCCGTGCCCGTCCCCCCGGAAATCAGCATGTTCTTCCGTAACCGGACGCAGATCTCCAGGAATTCCCGGGCCTGTGCGGAGAGGCTGCCAAAGGCGATCAGGTCGTCCAGGGTGAGGACTTCGCGGGAGAACTTGCGGATCGTCATATAGATGCCGGTCCGTGCGCTGGGCGGAATGATGGCGTGGACGCGCGAGCCGTTTGGCAGGCGGGCGTCCAGCACCGGATGCTCTTCGGAGATCTCCCGGCCGACCCATTGGGCCACATTGTGGATCGCCGACAGCAGGGCGTCGTCGCTGCTGAAGCGAGCGGAGGTATGCTCCAGCTTCCCGCGCCGCTCGACGTAAATGTCGTCGAATCCGTTCACCATGATCTCGGTGACCGCGTCGTCGTCCAGCAGCGGCCGGATCGGCTCGAGGAAGAACTGAACGCTGGCTTCGAAGACCACTTGGCGCGTCATCGAGTTGACTGCCGAGAAAAAATAAGAATAGGGGGCCTCGACTACAAGCTGTATCATCCCCCGAAAGCGGTGAAATGTCAAGGGGGGCGCCGGCGGAGTATAGTACAGTTTGGCCGGAAAATTCTCGGAGTAAAGGAAAAAGAGATAAACCCCACGGTTGGGGAACGGGCTTTCCTGGAAAATGGCCCGGTCATTGACATTGCTTGGTTCTGTTGCCATGCTAGAATTCTATGGTTCCAGAAAAACCGCTTATCATCGGCGCGCCATACCCTCTGGCGGTGGTAATCTGTGATCTCGTATGGCGAGATCCAGGCACGGGAAAGTCCACACTTCTTGGATGCTTTTCGGCCGTCATGGGGCCGAACTTTCCCCTGTCTGTGTTCTCCCTTGGTTTGTACATCGCGCTTACGGACGGGCGCGGAAAAGTACCGATACGAGTGCGGATCATCGACGCCGACGAGAATCGAGAACCTATTGTTGAGAGCGAAGTGGAGGTCGAATTCGCCGACCCGCGAATGATTGCCGAAATCTGCCTGAACATGCAGGGATTGACGTTCCCTGAGCCTGGAGAATATCGGTGCCAGGTGTTTGCTGGCAACGAGTTTCTGATGGAGCGAAGGATGTTGGCAGTTCAGGTCAGCGGCAAACCAGATTCGGGAAGCAAAAACCAAGGTGGAGAGGGATCAGACCAATGAACGACAACACCCAAGCCAGTCGTACCATTCCTGGGAAAACGATCTTCATCAGGATCGCCCAGCCTGTGGTTGCTGAAAAGTCGTCCGTTGCGACAGCGACCATTTTGGCATCCTTCCAGACCGTCAAGCACATACTATCCGACAAGCCATTGCGGCGACCGGCTAGGATGCGACCGCTGGGTTAGACGTGAATTAGGCCGCCATCGCGGCGTCGAAAAGCTGCTCGAAGGTCATCAGACTTTCCGACACTCCAGCGGCCATCGCCGCCGGCTGCCGGGTACGGTCCTCTTCCGCGTCCGCCGCACGAAATTGTAGAAGCAAAAGAACATGGCGCAGGCGGCTTCCAAGTTTTCCAGCTTCTTGCTGAAGCCCGGCGAAATTCGGGGAAAGCGCTTCATCAGCGTGCGGATCGTCAGGTTGTGCCGCTCTCCGAGAGAGATTTCATCAAGAAACTTTTCCATGTCGGTTCTTGCGGCGATGAAGCGTCGGAACCAGGATCATTCATGTAGGGTCGAGGTCGCGCAAGCCTATGGTGGGTCTCGCAAACCGGCCAACCGTTGTGCGGCGCTGTGTCACAAAACGGCAAGTTGATAAGCGACCGACGACCCACCAGAACCACGGTTTGCTCGACGCCACCCTACAGTTCATGAATAATCCGGGCTAGTGTCTCGCATCGCAACTTTGCAGTTCTCCTGGACGTCGTCGGCGTACTTTCGCGGGCAAGCCTGGCACCCGCTCCACCCCCCGCGTTCCCCCAAGCGGCCTATTGCGTCTTCGAGCGGTTATTAATTACAATGCCCGATAGTGGGCATGGGCCCTTCAGACGGGGCGCGCAATCCGGGGAAACCAGCCGATGGCCTATACCGCAGAGATCAGCCGGACCAATCCCACCTGCTTCTTGTTCCTCGTGGACCAGTCGGGGTCGATGAACGAGCCGTTCGGTTCCGAAGCGGGCAGAACCAAGGCGGAAGGGGTTGCCGACGCCATCAATCGCCTCCTCGACGCATTGGTGCGCCGCTGTACGAAAGGCGTGGATGTCCTCGACCGCTACTACCTCAACGTGATCGGCTACGGGGCACGGATCGTCTTCGGCTTTTACGGCAACCTGGCGGGCGGGGTCTTGCGGTCGGTGAGCGAGATCGCCAACAACCCCTTGCGGATCGAGGACCGCCGCAAGTTCGCCTACGACAATACCGGCAGGGTGGTCGAGCAGGTGTCGCGGTTCCCGGTCTGGTTCGACCCCTGCGCCGCCGGTCAAACGCCGATGTGCGGGGCGTTCGGCGTGGCGCAGCAGATGGTCGCCGATTTCGTGAAACGTTATCCGCACTGCTTCCCGCCCGTGGTGATCAACATCACCGACGGAGCGGCCACCGACGGCGACCCGGAGGCGGCAGCCGCCCTGCTGCGGAGCGCCGCCACGAGCGACGGCAACGTGTTGTTGTTCAACCTCCACATCTCGTCGCGCGGGGAGGGGCTGGTGCTGTTTCCCAACAGCGAGGCCGGCTTGCCCGGGGCCAACGCGCCCCGATTGTTTCGCATGTCCAGCCCGCTGCCGGCGGCGATGCTCCGCCAGGCGCAAGTCCTCGAAGTGCCCGTGCCCGAGGGCGCGCGCGGCTTCGCCTTCAACGCCGACCTCGTCTCCCTTGTCACGTTCCTGGAGATCGGCACGCGGGCCGGTCCGCGGCCGACCTGAGCGGGTGGGCGCCATGGCAGCAAAGTCCCATGCCTATTGTGTTCCGCGTCGCGGCAGCAGCCGCGCGGAATATGAGGATGCCGTCGCGGTGGATGAGGCGGCCGGACGCTACGCCTTGGCCGACGGCGCCACGGAAAGCTCGTTCGCGCAGTCCTGGGCGCAGTTGCTGGTCGAGGGTTTTGTGGCCTGCGGGCGCGACGCCGGCGAGCGCTGGCCGGCGCCGCTGGGGCAATTGCAACGGCGCTGGCGCGAGGCGGTTCCCAGCGGCCCCGTGCCCTGGTTTGCCGAGGCCAAGTTGGCCGAGGGCGCCTTCGCCGCCTTCCTGGGCGTGATCCTTGCCGGCGGAACTGCCGCCGAGCCCCACCGCTGGCAGGCGGCCGCCGTGGGCGACGTCTGCCTGTTTCACGTCCGCGACGGCCGCTTGCTCAGCGCCTTCCCCATCCAGCGTGCGGCCGACTTCCATAGCGCGCCGCGGCTCCTCGGCTCGCGCGACGGCGAGCAGTATTGGCAGCAGCAGGCCCTCTACCGCCAGGGCCGGGCGTTGACGGGCGATCGGCTGTGGATGATGACCGATGCCCTGGCCCACTGGTTCTTGGCGGAACACGAGGCAGGGCAAACGCCGGCCGTCGAGATCTGCGCAGCACTGGGAGACCGGGCCGGGGAAAACGGCGGCGAGGAGTCGTTCGCCGCCTGGATCGAGCAGCTTCGCAACGCGCACCGCATCGCCAACGACGACGTGACCTGGTTGGCGCTGGAAGTGCTCGGGAAAGACGATTGACATGGGTTGGCCCACGGGGAGCGAATATAGCGAAGCCGTGCAGAACCTCCGCCTCGCGGCAGGCGACGAGGAACTCCGCGCCGGAGTGCCGTTGTGCCACGCCCCGGGCTCGGCGCGGGCCGGCTTGCCCATGGTCTGGTCGGGCAACTTCGCCGACGTCTACAAGATCGACTGCCCGGAAAGCGGCAATAGCTGGGCCCTAAAATGCTTCACCAGCGAGATCCGCGGCCAGCGCGAGCGGTACCGCATCATCGCCGAACACCTGGAGCAGGCCCGCCTCTCCTTCGCCGTCGACTTCCGTTATCTCGAAGAAGGGGTGCGGGTGGGCGAGCACTGGTTCCCTGCCCTCAAGATGCGTTGGATCGAGGGACTGACGCTCAACCGCTTCGTCGAGGACTCGCTCCAGAAGCCGAAGAAGCTCGTCCAGCTCCTGGAGTTGTGGGTCAAGCTCTCCGCGCGGCTCCGCGCTGCGGAGATCGCCCACGCCGACCTGCAGCACGGCAATGTGCTGCTGGTGCCTCTTGAGGACGGCCGACTCGCGCTGCGGCTGATCGACTACGACGGGATGTTCGTGCCGAAGCTCTCCGGCACCGTATCGGGTGAATTGGGCCATCCGGCCTACCAGCACCCGCAGCGGCTCCGCGACGGCACCTACAACGGCGACGTGGACCGCTTCTCGCACCTGGTCATCTATTGCGCCGTGCATTGCCTGGCGGCGCCCGTCTTCCGCGCCCTGTGGCAACTCCGCGATGACGACACCCGCGCTTTGGTCGGCCGCTTGGCGCTGGCCTGCCGGCAGCCGCTTGCCGAAGTGCCGTGGGTGGACAAGCTCGTCGAGCAGGGGCGGGTTCAACCGTTGAGCGAGGGCCAAGAGCAAGAAGCCGCCGCACTGCTGGCGGAAGAGAAGACGGCGGTGGGCATGGCGCCTTCCAATTCAGCCCCGCCCGGTGCGGCGCGCGAAGGGGCCTGGTGGCTACAGCCGCCGGCGCCGCCGGTTGTCGGGGCCGCGGTGGACACCCGCCCCGCCGCTGTCGAAGGAACGCTGCCCGCCCCCGCCGCGTCGTCGGACCTGGAGGGAGCGTGGCAGGTTCTGCCCGCAGTAGTCAAGTTGCCCGCCCCGGAGCCGCCGCCGCTCCCCGCACGCGAGAGCATCAGGCCCCGCCTGCCGCCGCGTGTGACGGGCCTGCCGCGCGCGATCGGCAATTGGCTGGCCCGGATGGCCGGCCCGGAAAAGCGGCGGCACAACGTCCTCCGCCTCCTCACTGCGACCGCCGTGCTCTTGCTGCTGGGGCTGTCGGCGGCAATGACGATGCCGCGGATCGTCAGGCTGCTCAGCCGGCCCGCGTCGAGCCCGAAGCAGTTGCCGAAAAAGGAAATGGCTCGTGCTGAGGCGCTGCCTGCCCCTTCTCCCGATCCGCCGGTTACCAAGGGAAATGGCAAATCGGTCGCGGCTGCGAAGTTGCCTGCCGTCGGCGGCGGCAGTCTCCCCAGTAAGGCGCCCGCCAGCCGGCCGGCGGCAAAGACTGCGCCGATCGCGGTCGCCAAGCCGTTGCGGCTGCGCGCGATTCCTCCACAAAGCGTCGTTGCGGGAAAGGAGTTGACCGTCGCCTTATCGTCGGAGGACGCCGAGTTGCCCGGACACACACTGCAGTTCAGTCTGGGGCCGCAGTCGCCGCCCGGCGCCCGCGTCGTGGCGGAAACGGCCACCTTCACCTGGACACCCAGCGCGGAACAGGGGCCGGGGGAATACGAGATTGCCCTGTCGGCCGCGTCGGCCGACGGCCGCAAGGGGCAAATCAGTTTCAAGATTACCGTGACCGAGCCGCTGCGACTGCCAGCGATTCCTCCGCAAACGGTGGCCGCAGGGAAGACGCTCAGCGTGGCACTGTCGGCCGGGCCGGCCGGGCAGTGGGCGGGACCCCCGTGCTTCGCCCTGGAGCCCGGTGCGCCGGCCGGCGCCGTCGTCGATCCGCACACCGGACGGTTCACGTGGACGCCCGCCGAGAACCAACAGGCGGGAACGTACGCGGTGGGCGTCTTGGTGTCAGGCGGCGAGGGTCAGCAGGCGCTAATGCGTTTCAACATTATCGTGACCAATCAGGTTTCCGAGGCGGAAAAACTCGAGGAACTGTACGTTTTCCGCGGGCACAAAGCGGCGATTCGCTGCCTGGCCTTCAGTCCCGACGGCGGACAGGTGGTGACCGGCGGAGACGACGGGCGGGCCGTCGTATGGGACACGAAGGGAAGGCAACTCCGGGTCTTCGCCCTCACGAAGAAGGCCGTGCATTCGGTGGCCTTCCGGCCCTTCGTGGCCTTTGGCGCGACGGGCGACCAGGTGCTCGCGGCCTGCACGGATGAGGCGGTCATTTGGGACGCCAGCACCGGCCGAAATCTCCGCACTTTCCATGGCAGAAGCAGGCCGATCCGTTTTGCCGCCTTCAGTCCCGACGGCCTGCAGGTGCTCGTCGGTTACGATAATGCGGCCGCTGCCCTGTACGAAGCCGCCAGCGGGCGGCAATTACAGCCCTTTCCCCCCCGACACTTCAAGGGCGCCGTGCGCTCGGTGGTCTATAGTCCCGACGGCCGCCAGGCGCTGTCGCTTAGCGGACCTCGCGCCGGGATGGAGTCCGTCCTCTTGCTGGATTCCGCGAAGAGCGAGCATTACGTGTACCCGAAACCCCGCAGCGGCCCCGTGAGTTGCGTGGCCTTCAGTCGCGATGGCAGCGAGGCCGTCACCGGCTTTAGCAATGGGACGGCCGTGTTGTGGGATGTCGCCAAAGGCAAGGAGTTATACGCCTTCTGCGGACACACCGCGGCAATTGTTTCGGTGGCCCTCAGCAACGACAGGCGGCACGTACTCACCGGCTCGGCAGACGCCACGGCCATTGTCTGGGATGCCACGACAGGCGAGATGCTTTACGCCCTGAAAGGACATGGCAAAGCCGTGAGCTCGGTTGCCTTCAGCTTCGACGGCGGCGAAATACTCACGGGCTCCGAAGATCAAACGGCCCGGTTGTGGCAACTGCCGCCGTGAACTATCTGTCCAGTAGGGCGAGGGTAAAGCGACGGACCTCGGTGAAAGAGGCACCCTGCTGACGTTAAGCGCTTCCCAGGGGTCTTCGGTCATGGTAAAATTGCCGCTATCGGCCACGCTCCGGTCTGTGCGGCGTTCGCACATGGAACCGCGCGGGCCGCAATCCTCAACTAGGGCGGGCCGCTCCGGGTCCGTAAATCGCCATGAACCATCCAATCACCCGTCGAAAACTCCTCCAGGTTGGCGCAGCAGTGTCGGCCACTGTGCTGATCGGCCCGGCGGGCATGGCCCGCACCTACGCCGCCAATGAAAAGATCCGCTTTGCACTCATCGGCGTCGGCGGCATGGGCGGCAAGGGCGTGGGCGTGGCCTCCGGCGAGCAGATTGTCGCGGCCGCCGACGTGGATGTCAACCACGCTGCCGGCTCGATCAAGAACATCAAGAGCCGGTTCGCCGACGCCAAGATCTACAGCGACTACCGCAAGCTCTTCGATGAGCAGAAACATCTCGACGCCGCTTGGGTTGCCACGCCCGATCACAGTCACTTCCCCGCCGGCATCCGCGCGCTGGACGCCGGGCTGGCCCTCTACTGCGAGAAGCCGCTGTGCCACGATGTCTACGAGGCCCGCAAGCTCCGCGCGCTCGCCAGGGCGAAGAAGGTCGCCACGCAGATGGGCAACCAGGGCCACTCCGGCGAGCACGTGCGCCTGCTGTGCGAGTGGATCTGGCAAGGGAGCCTCGGCGACGTGACCGAGGCCCACGTCCGCCCGCCCTTCAATGAGATGGATTTCGGCGCGCGCGGCCCCGGCCAGCCGATTGCCGTGCCGGCGGGCTTCGACTGGGACCTCTGGCAAGGCCCGGTCAAGACGCGGGAGTTCCGCAGCGGCATCCATCCGGCCGCCTGGCGCGGATGGATCGACTACGGCACCGGTTTGCTGGGCGACTGGTTCTGCCACAACGCCGACGGCGCGGTGTGGGCGCTCAAGCTGTACGAGGCCGACACCTGCGAAGTAGAGTGCGAAGGGGAGGAACCAAGCCAGACGAACTGGCCGCATGGAGTCCGCATCTCCTGGCAGTTCCCCAAACGCGGCGACATGGCTCCCTGCATTCTGCGGTGGAGCTCGGGCACGTACAACGACAAGCCGATGCCCCCGACGGTCGATCCCGCGCGCGTTGCCTCCGTCGCCAAGCACCCCAGCGCCTACTTTGGCACGAAGGGCACGGCCGTATCAGGCTGGTGGATGAACGACGTGCGGCTTTTCCCGGAGAGCTTCATGCAGCAGGTCGGCAAGCCGAAGGCCGTCCTGCCGCGCTCGAAGGGGCACGAGGCCGATTTTCTCGATGCGATCCGCACCGGCCGCCGCTCGTCGGCCGACTTCGATTACTCCGCGCGGCTCACCGAGATCATGCTGGTCGGCAACATTGCCTCGCGTATCCGCGCAAAGCTCGCCTACGACTTCCGCGAGGGCAAGTTCACCAACAGCGACAAGGCCAACGCCCTGCTGAAACGCGAGCCCCGCAAGGGGTGGGAATTCGGATACGCATAGGCGCCTGGGTGCCACTCTACGCCGTTAACCCTTTTCCGAAACGCCGAACCACCATGTATTTAGGGCGTTTTGTGTCCCAAACCCCCGAGGTTGCCAGAATGGTTGTCGCTCAAATCGACGGTTGACT
>JBEKZQ010000386.1:0-6071 GCA_049509675.1 Thermoguttaceae bacterium
GCCTATCCCCCGTTTCTCCTCCTACCAAGCGGCGACGGCGCATAACCAAGCAGGCTCACGCCTCCTACTCGCCCGCCAGGTCCACCACGCGGGCGTCGGCGACGTGGCGGACGATCGTTTCCCGGGCCAAATTGAACCACGGGCCGCAACGGTCCAGCACGACGCTGTCGGCCGAGGCCACGACGGCGCCGGCCGGCTGCGCAGCGGTCAACAAGCGGTCCGGATCGGCGACCAGTTCCACCTGCCAGCGCCAGCCGCGGGCCGCGGCCAACTCCGTCATCAGCTTCCGCAGCCGCCCGCTGTTGGAGACCGGGCGATCCAGGCACCAGATGCACTGGGCCACCTTGAGGTCGGCACAGTGCGATCCCAGCAGTTCCAGGGCCGGCTGCGTTTCGGCCACGCGGCGGAAACTGCCGTGCATGCTGGCCATGTCGCGATAGGCGCCGTCGCGGGCGGCGAGGATGATTCCACCCGCCAGCGCTGCCTCGACCGTGGTCAGCACGTTGTAACCGTCCAGCCACAAAGGACGGCCCGCCACCGCGTTCGGGGCCACCCGTCGAGCCTGCCGCTCGGCCCGCTCCGTCTCGCTACAGGCGGAGCGGGCCACGGCGATCCGCTGCCGGGCCACCAGCCCATAGCGATCGCCCACCAATTTCACGGCCGAGCTGCGCGGATAACCGCGACTGGCGAGCCAGCAGAGATCGGCCGTGGCCTGTTGCAAGATTGGCCAGCACGCCGGGGCGAAAAGCCGCAAGTCTTCCGGATGCGGACCGCGATGGCGTCGCTGGTCGGGCACGGATCACCTCCGGTACGTGCCCATCCATTGCCCTTGGGCCAGCATGTGTCCTTCGATGGCCCGGAGCAGGCCGGCCTTATCCAGGCCCGGCTCGACGGCAAGTTTCGCGTCCAGGGCGTAGAGCTTGAAATAATACCGATGCGGTTTGCCGGGCGGCGGCAGCGGGCCGCGATAGCCGATGTTGTCGTTCGGCCAGGAGTTCTTGCCTTGCAAGGCGCCGGCCGGCGCCTTGGGCCGCTGTTGCCGGGCCACGCCTTCCGGCAGCCCCGTCGCATCGGCCGGTATCTTGTAGATGACCCAGTGTACCCAAGTGCCCATCGGGGCATCGGGATCGTCGCAGATCAGCGCCAACTCCTGGGTGCCCTGCGGCAGACCGGACCACTCCAACGCGGGCGACACGTCGCTGCCTTCGCCCGTGTATTTCTTGGCAATCGGCTGGCCTTCGGCAAAGGCCGGACTCGTCAGTCGGATCGTCATCGCCTTGTCTCCTTTCATTGGTTGGGGATTGGCCGGGGATTGGCAGCCGGCCAACAGACTGCTCACCAGAGCCACCTGGAAACAACATGATGCATGGTACATGGTTTAGGTCCTTGACTTCCGGCGCTGCGAAGGGGACAGTCCCATTTTCGCGGCGAAAAACGCTCTTCCGTCAATGAACGCGGTTCGCGCCGCGAAAATTGGGACAGTCCCCTCTACCCTTTCACCACTCCGATCGGGCGCATGCGGGCGACCTTCCGCGCCAGGCCGGCCCGATGCACCACGTCGACCACCAAACTCACGTCTTTATAAGCTGCCGGCTGCTCCTCGGCCAGTCCTTTCCAACTGCGGCAGCGGGCGATGACCCCCTGTTCGGCCAGCTCGCGGTCGATCCGCCGGCCCTTGGCGTGGGCGACGGCCGCGGTGCGACTCATCACCCGGCCGGCGCCGTGGCACGAGGTGCCGAAGGTCTGCTCCATGCTCCCGGGCTGGCCCACCAGCACCCAACTCGCCCGGCCCATGTCGCCGGGAATGATCACCGGCTGGCCGATCTGGCGGTAGGGGGCGGGCAACTCGGGATGTCCCGCCGGGAACGCCCGGATGGCCCCTTTGCGATGCACGCACACCCGCTTGCTCCGACCGTCCACCGTATGCTCTTCCAGCTTGGCGATATTATGGGCCACGTCGTACACCAGGTTCATCTGCATCGACTGCCAGGTGCAGGCGAAGAACTCGGCAAAGATTTCCCGGGTTTGCCACATCAGCAATTGCCGGTTGGCCCAGGCGTAATTGGCCGCGGCCCGCATGCCCGACAGGTATTGCCGCCCCTCCGGGCTGTCGACCGGAGCGCAGACCAATTGCCGATCGGGCAGATCGATGCCGTACTTGGCCGGCACCTTGCGGAAGGTGGCCAAGGCGTCGTCGCACACCTGGTAGCCCAGGCCGCGCGAGCCGGAATGGATCATCACGCACACGGCCCCCTCGGCCAGTCCCATGGCCCGGGCGGCCTCGGCGTCAATGACCTCTTCGACCACCTGCACTTCCAGAAAATGGTTGCCGGAGCCGAGCGTGCCGCATTGGTCGCCGCCGCGCTGCTGGGCACGCGGGCTGACGGCCTCCGGATCGGCGTCGCCCAGGCAGCCGTTGGCCTCGGTGTGTTCGAGGTCGCCGGGGGTGGCCAGGCCGCGGGTTTCCAGGTAGCGGCTTCCCTCGGCCAGGAGCCGCCGCAGTTCTTTGCCGTGGAACAGATACGGGCCGCCTTGGCCCACGCCCGCCGGGATCTGCCGGTACAGGGCGTCCATGAGTTGCGGCAGGCGCGGTTGAACGTCGGCCAGGGCCAGGCTCGTCCGCACCAGGCGCACGCCGCAGTTGATGTCGTAGCCCACGCCGCCGGGCGAAATCACCCCGCCCTCGGCCGGGTCGGTGGCACACACGCCGCCGATGCAGAAGCCGTATCCCCAATGGATGTCGGGCATGGCGAAGCTGGCCGTTTGGATGCCCGGCAGGAAGGCCACGTTGGCCACCTGCTCCGGCGCCTGGTCGCCGCGAATCTGATCGATCAAGCGATCGTCGGCGAAGATTCGACCTTCGACCCGCATCCCCATCTTGTAGCTGCGGGGGATCCGCCACACGCACTCGCCGATCCGCTCCAGCGGCCCGTGATAACCCTCTTTCGCCATGACGAAAGCTCCTTCGTTACAAAGTGTAACCATGCTGACGCGGCCGACAAGGTGGGGAATCGGGCAATCACGAAAACGCGAAAGGACGAAAACCTGAAAAAAACGGGGAAGGATACATGCTCGCCGTCACCGGCTGCTTTCTCTTTCGGGCTTTCTCTATTTCGGGTTTTCGTGATTCGTCCCTCGTTCGGACGATTCCGAGCGCGATTTTGTTGTTACACCCGGCTTGCGCGCCAATCCCCATAATCGGCCAAGATCCCGGGCGGCGAGCGAGCCAATGACCAATAGGGCCGCCACCGTATAGGGGACAAACCGATGCA
Organism: Thermoguttaceae bacterium; assembly: GCA_049509675.1. GTDB lineage: Bacteria > Planctomycetota > Planctomycetia > Pirellulales > Thermoguttaceae > JBEKZQ01. The sequence continues at coordinate 3,273 of JBEKZQ010000386.1, forward strand.
ACTCGCTGCCGTGCGGGAACCAGAGTGCGATTTGCGACACGGTGAAAATGCCAAACCCGGTCAGCGATAGGATCTTGTGCCAAATCGAGAGCTTCTCCATGTAGCACTCCAGCACCGCCCAGGCCACGGCCGGCGCCAGCAGGATATAGGTCGTGGCTTCCGTGGCCGGCCCGAGCACGGTCATCCAACCGCAGCAGAGGACCAACGCCGAGGTACACAAGCGGCGCGGCGGAACCTGCGCCAGTCGCTCCCCGAGACAGAGCAAGGCTATGGCCCCACCACCGGCCAACTGCACGGCAAAATACACGCCCGCCGGCACGCGAAGACCACACGCCTGGAGCAATACCCGCAGATCCTGGAACTGTTCCGGGCCCACGCTCTGCCGATTGTTCAACCCCCAGCGGACCCACAACTCGTATTGCTCGCGCACATAGTGCGGCGATTGGAACAGAAATGGCAGTGCCGCACAGATCAGCAACACGGCGACAAGCCGGCCCAACATGCGGCGCGGATCGACCAGCACCAGTACCAAGGCCAGGGCCAGGACGTAGATCTTCACCATGCAGGCCAATCCGAGCCACGCGGCGGCGGTGCCCGGCTTCTCCTCGGCCAGGGCCGTCACGGCCAGCAACAACATGCTGATCGTGGCCCCGTTCATCTGGATATCGACCAGGCTGCGGGCCGCCAGAGGTACGACCAAAAGGAACATGGCCGCACGCTGCGGCGGTGCCAACCGGACCGGCAGACCGGCCCTGCTCCAGGCGTACAAGCCGCCCAGGAACAGTGCCAGGTTGAGCGCACGCAGCAGGGCGCTTCCGAGCATGTCGGGCAGCGCGGCCAGCGGCGCGAAGAAGACGGCCACCAGCGGACTGTAGCGATAGACATCCAGCCCGGCGCGCGGCGCGTACAGATTCTCACCAGCCACCCAGGCCCGGCCGGCCTCGGCGTAAGTGTGATAACACCCGCAATGCCGCGGGTGGGAGATCAACGCGGCCCGGCCGATGGCCAGCACGGCGATGATCGACCACGCGATGGCGGCCAATCGCGGCCAGAATTCCGGTTTGGCCGGCGGCATGTGCATCATGGTAGCAGGCACACTCCGTGTGCCGTCCGAAAAGTTACGGCACACGGCGTGTGCCTACTACTTTGGAAATCAGGCTTCGTGCTCGCCGATGACCCACGGGGCCCGGTAGGTCCGTTTCAGCAATTCCGTGGCGGCGGCGTTGTCGATGAATCCCTCGCGCTTGGCATCGATAAGAAGTTTCTGGCCGCCGATGCGATAGCTGATGTTCGCGTAATGCACCAACAGCGCGCTGCGGTGCCCTTCCTCCACGTCGGCGGCAGGCGGTTCGCGACTACGGATCGCACGCAGGAAATCGTCCTGGTGGTCCGGGTCGGGATCGCGGCCGAACGAGCGGCTGACCAGGGCCGGCTGCTCGCGGCGCGGCCGGCTGAAGACCTGCCAGCCGGCGCCGTACGGACCGATGCACATCACCCCTTCGCTGCCGTAGATCTCGATCCGTGCGGCCGACTGCGGCCAGTAGGGAAACAGGTCGCCGTTGCGGACCGCGGGAGAAATCTTGGTCATGTAGGGCGTATACAGCGTCAACTCGAAAGTCATCAGAAGCCCCTCGAACTGGTAAGTCGCCACGAGCGTGTCGGGGGTCTCGTTAGCGCCTTCGCTCTGGTACCGGCCGCCGCTGGCATACACCGAGGTCGGCAGTCCCAGGCCGCACAACCAGCGGGCAAGGTCCAGGGCGTGGATGCCATCGACGGCCAGGCTGCCGCCCGAATAACGCCAATAACCGTGCCAGTTGTCGCGGAAGTTGACATTGAAGGGATTTTGCGGCGCGGGGCCGTTCCAGGCGTCCCAATCCAGGCCGGGCGGCGGGGCACTGTCGGCCTTGGCGGCGAAGTTCCCCTGCCCTTTCTGCTCGAAGACGCGGCACAGATGGATCTTGCCTAGCTTCCCCTCGGCAATGTATTTCTTGGCGCTTTGCGCATAAGGGGCGCTGCGGCTGGCCAGGTCCACTTGCACGATGCGGCGGTGCTTGCGTGCCGCACGGACCGCCTGGCGGCCTTCCCAGGCGTCGTGGCTCAAGGGGGCCTCGACCAAGACGTCCTTGCCCGCTTGGCAGGCCCAAATCGTCGCCAGGCAATGCCAATGATCGGGCGTGGCGACCACCAGGGCGTCGACCGACTTGTCGTCCAGGGCCGCGCGGAAATCCCCAACGCATTTCGGTGCCCGGCCGTTCTGCACCTTTGCCACGCTTTCGGCCCGCGCGGCCAGCAAATTGCTGTCGGCATCGCACAGATAGGCTACGCGGCAATCCGCCCGCTGGGCCAGCGCCGTGGCCAGCAGGCTGCCGCGACTGCGGACGCCGAGGACGGCCGCGATCAGCCGCTCGTTGGCGGGTGCGGCCGACAGCGATTGCGGATTGCGAAGGATAGTGATGCCGGCGGCCAGCGCCAAGCCGGTCCGTGGCGAGCGACGGAGAAATTCGCGGCGATTCACGGCGGCTCCGATTAGTGCGGACGGAGGGGAAAAGGGGACGTGAGTCAGTATAGAATTTGCTGAACCGGAGTGTCAATGAACTGTCCAAGGGGTTGCCCAGCACGTATGATCTAGGAATGAAGCATTCAACATTCGACTGCGGCGGTTGTTGTGAGTCTCCGCGCCTGGCGGCGGCGATGCGTCACATTCTGCGGGCCGTATTCTGCCTGACGGTCTGGCTGGGCCTGGCGGCGCCGCTGCGGGCCGGCGGCGGTCCCGAGAACCTGCTGCTGGTGGTAAACTCT
>JBEKZQ010000387.1:0-6063 GCA_049509675.1 Thermoguttaceae bacterium
CGGAGGAGTTCGATCCCCAGGGCACGTTCATCAAGAGATACGCCGAGCGCCGCGCGGAAATCGAGAAGCACGTGAAGACCACGCACACGATTCTCACACGGTGACGGAAATGCCGCAGATCGGCACTACGCCACGCCGCGCCTTCGACCCGCACGAGGCGGAAGCCCACGGCTACCGCGCGCTGAGCGGACTGGCCGTGGGGGCTTTGTTGTTTGCACTGTTGTCGCCGGCAGCCATGATCAGCCCGATCCTGTGGGCCCTGCCCGCGACGGCGCTGGTTCTGGCCGCGTGGGCCCTGCGGCGGATTGCGAAATCCGAGCGGGCCCTGGCCGGTCGCAACTTCGCCCTCTGGGCGCTGGTCCCGGCCCTGGTCTTCGCCGCTGCGGCGCCGACCGAAACCTTGGTCTATCGCTGCCTGATTCACCGCCAGGCGCGACAGGTGGCCGGGCTGTGGTTCGAGGCCCTGGCCAACGGGGAACCGCAGAAGGCCCATCAACTGGTCCTTGATCCGCGCTCCCGCGAGACGCGCGAGGACAAACTGTGGGAGTTCTATCGGGAAGGCCCGCACTGGCGGCGGGAATTGCAGAACTACGCGGCCGACCCGCTGGTCCGTACGCTCCTGGCCCTGGGGCATAACGCCCGGAGCCGCTTCTACCAGGTGGTGGGCGAAGCCGACGAGGAACACGGCCAGTGGCTGCAACTGCTCTACGCCGTCAGTTTCCGCAAGGACGATTCGTTGCAGTCGTTCTTCGTCCGCCTGACGCTGGAGCGGCAGCAGGAGCAGGCGGACGAAGTGCAATGGCGGCTCGATCGGGCCGAGGGCGGCATCCGCCCGGAAGGCTTCTGAACGCCTTAGCGTTCACGGGGGACTGTCCCGATTTTCGCCTGCCATGCGCATCATGGCCGCGAAAATGGGACTGTCCCCTTTGGCCGTGAAGGGGTTAGCGTTTCGAGAACTGGGTGCCACGGCGGGCGCCGCGCAGGCCGTACTTCTTCCGTTCTTTCATGCGGCCGTCGCGGGTCAGAAGGCCCGAATCGCGGAGTACGCCCAGGAGGTCGTCGCTGTATTTTTTCATTGCCCGGGCGATGCCCAGCTTGCAGGCGTCGGCCTGGCCGGTGATGCCGCCGCCGTCGACGCGGATCAATACGTCGAGTTCTTCGCGCTTTCCGGTCTGCACCAGCGGGGCCAACACGGCGTTGCGCTGGCGGACGTTGTGAAAATACTCGTCCAGCGGCCGGTCGTTGATCACGATCCGGCCCTTCCCGGGCGAGACGCGCACTCGGGCAACCGACGTCTTGCGACGCCCGGTGCCCAGGATATCGTTGGGACTTCCTTTGATTTCGACCGTGGCGGCCATGATTGGTTCGAGTCCTATTTAATGCCAAGTTCTTTCGGTTGCGGTTGCTGGGCCTGGTGGGGATGCTCGCTGCCGGAGTAGATCTTGAGCTTGGCGAGCATCTTGAAGGCCAGCTTGTTCTTCGGCAGCATCCGCCGCACGGCCTCGGAGAGGATCTTTTCCGGTCTGCGCGACTTGCGCGCAGCGGCCGTCTCGACCTTCAGCCCGGGATAGCCGGTGTACCAGGTGTATTGCTTCTGCTCCCACTTGTTGGGGTCGCTGAAGGTGATCTTGTCGACGTTGATAACGACGACGTAGTCGCCCGTATCGACGTGCGGGGTGTACGTAGGCCGGTGCTTGCCCATCAGGATCATGGCGATGTCGCTCGCCAGCCGGCCGACGATCTTGTCGGTGGCATCGACCAGCCACCATTGCTGCTGGAGTTCGCCGGGCCGCGCCATGTAGGTCTTCTTCGTTAGCAGTGTCATAGCTCTATCTCAGCAATCCCCGACCGAATACCTGGGAAACCCGTAGTTTAACGGTTCAGCGGCGGACTGGCAAGGCGTCCGCAGCAGTACGCGGCGAGATTTTGTGCGGGAAAAGCGGACAGACGTAGGTCAGGCACTCCGTGCCTGACATGCTCCAGTCGTCAGGCACGGAGTGCCTGACCTACCTGTTACCCGCCTGCCTGCCTGTCCCCTTTTCCCGTGCCCACCCAAGCGTGGGGATTTTCAAGTCGCCCCTCGGCAAGTCATAATTCCACCTTCGCAGTTTGAGAACTCTACCCCCATAAAGCCATTCGGCTTCGGCCGATGGCTATAGTCTCCCCCATCCCAGATCTGGAACGAGAAATTATGATCGTTGGAGTCCCCCAGGAAACTTTTCCCGGTGAACGGCGCGTGGCACTGGTGCCGGCGACCGTGGCAACCTTGATTAAGGCGGGTTTTGAGGTTCGCATGCAAAGCGGCGCCGGACTGGCCGCCGGTTACCCGGACCAACAATACCTTGATAAAGGCGCGAAACTGACCACCCGCGAGGAGGCGCTGGCCGCCGACGTGCTCTTGCTGGTTCGCGTCGGCGGGGCCAATCCGGAGGCCGGCCGGGCCGACTTGCCGCGGCTGCGGGCCGCCCAAGTGATCGTCGGCCTGTGCGACCCATTCACTGGCCCACAGGCCATCGCCGAGTTGGCCCAGCGGGGCGTGACGCTGTTCTCGCTGGAACTGCTGCCGCGGATCACCCGGGCCCAGAGCATGGACGTGCTCTCCTCGCAGGCCACCCTGGCCGGCTATCGGGCCGTGCTGTTGGCGGCCGTGGCCTTGCCCAAAATGTTTCCCATGATGATGACCGCCGCGGGAACGATTACGCCGGCCAGGGTTTTCGTGATAGGGGCGGGGGTGGCCGGTTTGCAGGCGATCGCCACGTCCGCTCGCTTGGGCGGCATTGTCTCGGCCTACGACGTGCGCCCGGCCGTCAAGGAGCAAGTGCAGAGCCTGGGCGCAAAATTCGTGGAAGTGCCGCTGGACACCTCGGCGGCCGAGACCAAGGGCGGCTATGCCCAGCAGATGGACGAGGCCTTTCTGCAGCGGCAGCGGGACCTGATGGCCCGCGTGGTGGCCGAGAGCGACGTGGTGATTACCACGGCCGCGGTGCCCGGCAAGAAAGCCCCCTTGTTGGTCACTACGGCCATGGTCGAAGGCATGGCCGCCGGCGCGGTGCTGGTCGACCTGGCGGCCGAACGGGGCGGCAATTGCGAGTTGACCCGGCCCGGCGAGCGCCTGGTCCACAAGGGGGTCGTCATTCTCGGACCGACCAACCTGCCGGCCGAGGTTCCCTTCCATGCCAGCCAGCTTTACGCCAAGAACATTACCACGTTCCTGCTTGCGCTGGTGAAGGATGGGCAGATCAAGTTGGACATGGACGACGAGATCATCCGCGAAACGCTGGTGACCCGGGATGGAAAGGTCGTCAACGCGGCCGTGGCGGCCAAGCTCACTGAAAACTGAAAACTGAAAACTCAGACCTTACTTCTTCAGCAACTGCACCATGTTGGTGAGCGTCTTCTTCGCGTCGCCGAAGACCATCATCGTCTTCTTGTCGTAGAACAGGTCGTTGTCCTCGCCGGCAAAGCCGGGTTTTAGGCTCCGCTTCAAGATGAGCACCGTCCGCGCCTTGTCGGCGTTGAGGATCGGCATGCCGTACAAGGGGCTGTCCTTCTTGTGCCGCGCGGCCGGATTGACCACGTCGTTGGCCCCCACCACGATCGCTACGTCGGTGTTCTGGAAATCGTCGTTGATGTGGTCCATTTCCAAGAGCAGGTCGTACGGCACCTGGGCCTCGGCCAGCAGCACGTTCATGTGCCCGGGCATGCGGCCGGCCACGGGATGAATCGCGTAGCGGATGGTAATGCCCCGCTCCAGGAGCAATTCGGCCAGTTCCTGGACCACGTGCTGCGCCTGGGCCACCGCCATGCCGTAGCCGGGAACCACGATCACCGAGCGGGCGTTTTCCAGCACCTGGACGGCATCCTCCGGCGTGTAGCGGATGACGGTTCGGGCATCGACCTGGGCGTGTGTTTCCGCCTTCACCGCGCCGACCGCGCCGAACAGCACGTTGGTGAAGGATCGGTTCATCGCCCGGCTCATAAGGATCGAGAGGAAGAAGCCGGAGGCCCCGTCCAGGGCGCCGGCGATGATCAGCACCTTGTTATCGATGACGAATCCGGTGGCCGAGGCGGCCAGGCCGGCGTAGGAATTCAACAGCGAAATGACCACCGGCATGTCGGCCCCCCCGATGGGCATCACGATCAACACGCCGATCACCAGTCCCACGCTCAACATGGCGTAAAAGACCGCCTCCGTCTGCGGCGCGTAAACCAGAAACGCGAACATCCCGATGGCGGCCAGGAAAATGACCATGTTCGAGGTGTTTTGGAACCGGTAGGTGATGGGCGGGCCGTAAATGATCTCCTGCAGCTTTCCGAAGGCCATGAGGCTGCCCGTGATCGTCAACGAGCCGAAGAGCACCTCGAAGCCCAGGGCCCCCATCGTGCCGTGGCTGATGATGCTGAGATCCCTGTGGTAATGGGCCACGCCCACCAGCACGGCGGCCAGGGCGCCGAAAGAGTGCGACAACGCAATCCGTTGCGGCATGGCGGTCATGGGCATGAAAATGGCCATGGCCGCGCCCACCACCGAGCCGATCGTCGCACCGATCAGAATCCACTCCCAGGTGACGATGCGGTTGCCCACCAGCGTGCCGACCACGGCCACAACCATGCCGATCTCGGCATAGATGATGCCGCGGCGGGCCGACTTCGGCGAACTCAAGCCTTTCAGGCCCAGGATGAACAGCACCGAGGCTGCCAAGTAGGCGATTTCCAGCAAGTACTGATTCATCAGCGGCGGGCCTCCTTCGGCTTGAACATCCGCAACATGCGGTCGGTAATCATGAAGCCGCCCACCACGTTGATCATCGCCGCCGTGACGGCCACAATGCCCAGTACCCGGCTGAGCATGTCGGGGTAGTCCGCACTTCCGGCGATCACCAGCGAGCCGACCAGGGAGATGGCCGATATGGCGTTGGTCACCGCCATCAGCGGAGTGTGCAACAAGGGCGAGACGCCGCCGATCACTTCAAAACCGACAAAGCCTGCCAGGACCAGAATGAACAACGACGCGATCAACATCCGCGGGTTGGAAGTGATGCCGTGGCTCGGCGCGGCGGCTGCCGGAGCGGCGGCCTGCGGCTCATCCGCAGAGTTTTCCGCGCTGCTTTCAGGGGAAATGCCGGCGGCCACCGTATACCACAATCCGCCCAGCGTGAAGAACAACATCAAAGTGACGACGAACCGGGTCCTCCCCAGCCGTCGAGGACTTGGGAAGAAACAGCTTCGCGGTTTGGCAGGGAGCTTATTATCTCCCAAGTCCTCAAGAAATCGCTCTGGCATGACATGCTCTCCGAGGAAAGGCAAGCGAAACAGTCCCCCAATGTAATCCATGCGGCCGGACCGTCAAGGAAGGGATTAGGGATTAGCGTTTAGGGATTAGGGATTAGGGATTAGGGATTGGACGCAAACGGATGGCGGCCGAAACCGAGCACCAGCCTCTAATCCCTAATCCCTAATCCCTCCTTCCCTAATACTGCAAGTCGAACACGATCTCGCTGCTTCGCGTGCCGGGGGCCACTTCCGCCCCCAGCGTGGTCGCCGTGTTGTACTTGGCGGGGATGTTCTCGCCGCTCTTGGTGATCTCGACGCGGTAGAAGCCGGACGGCATGCCCATCGCCGGCACGTCGCCCTCGGCCGGCGCGTTGACCGGCGCCGTGCCCGAGGGTCCAGTCGTGCCCACGCCCGTGGGCAGCCCGGTCCCCAAGAAGCTCTCCGGCACGAAGTTCACCGTGGCGCCGGCCAGGGGCTGACCGTTGTGCTTCACCGTGCAGGTCATCGATCGGCGGCCGACGCGCGATTTCTGCCAGAACTCGATGCGGGCACTGATTTCATCGGCGCTAATCTTGCCGTCGTTGTTGGTATCGACCGTCTTGATGGCGGCGTTCAGTCCGGGCACCTTCTCGAGTTCGCTCTTGTCGAGCAGTCCATCCTTGTTGGTGTCGTACAGTTCCATCGCCTTTTGGGCCGCGTTGGCATCAATCGCCGGGGGGTGGATTCGCGACGTGTTCTTGTCGGAACAGCCGAGACTTGCCCAAAGTACGATTCCCAGCACCGCGACGC
>JBEKZQ010000388.1:0-7171 GCA_049509675.1 Thermoguttaceae bacterium
GTGGGTGAGCAAATCTTCCTCGTTTCCTGCCGCGAAGATCGGCAGGACCGCGTGCTGCTGTGTCTGGATCGCGGCAGCGGCCGCATCCTGTGGGAAAAAACGGTGCTCCATGCGCCGCTGGAAAAGAAGAATGCTCTGAATAGCTACGCCTCCAGCACCCCGGCCAGCGACGGCAAACTGGTCTTCGTGACGTTTGCCGCAATCGATCCCCAGGCCGTGAAGGGCGACACTTCCTTCACGACGGAGCGGGAGAATCCCGCCGCGGTGGATCCGTGCGAGATGGTCGTGGCCGCGTTTGATTTTCAAGGCCGGCAACAGTGGTTGACGCGGCCCGGCAAGTTCGCCAGCAAACACGGCTTTTGCAGCCCGCCCGTGCTCTTCGAGAATCTCGTCATCCTCAATGGCGATCACGACGGCGACGCCTATCTCGTGGCCCTGGATCGCGCCACGGGCAAGATCGTTTGGAAAACGCCTCGGGAGAACAAGACCCGCAGCTACTCGACGCCGATCATCCGGGAGATTGACGGCCGCACGCAGATGATGCTTTCGGGAAGCTTGTGCGTGGCCAGCTATGATCCGCGAAGCGGTGCGCGGCACTGGATCTTCGATGGGCCGACGGAGCAGTTCGTTGCCTCGGTCGTCGATAACGGCAGGCTGCTGTTCGTGACCGGCGGCTTTCCGCAGTTCCATATCATGGCCCTTCGTCCCGACGGGCGCGGCAACGTCACGAAGACGCACCTCGCCTGGCACACGACGAAGGCCTGCGCCTACGTGCCCTCGCCGATCATCAGCGGCGGCGGCAGATACTTCCTGGTGGTCTCCGACAATGGCATCGCCAGTTGTTTCGAAGCCGCCACCGGCCAGCGCTATTGGATGGAGCGCATCGGTTCGCACTATAGCGCGTCGGCCGTCCAGTGCGACGGCCTGGTACACTTCCTTTCCGATGACGGCGTTACCACGATCGTGCGGCCGGGCGAAAAGTTCGACCGGCTGGCCGAGAACAAGCTGGGCGAGAAGTGTTGCGCCTCGCCCGCCGTCAGCCACGGCCGGATCTTCATCCGCGCGGAGAAGCACTTGTATTGCATCGGCGGTGAGAGGTGACCATGCGATTCCGGTCCCAGGCGCAGCCAGGCCTGCGAGGTCTTGCGGCGGGCATGAGCCGGGCCTGGGACGATTGCCGCAACATATTGACCTATATACGGTTATAGCCGTGCGCGCCTTCCGGCGACGATCCGGCTGCGACACGTCGTGCGCTGTCCTGCCGCGGCCCCGGAGGAACCCGCCGATCGACGCAAGAGTCGCTGCTTGATATTCTTGCGTCCAATGATTACCATCGATATAGCGCCGTTTGTTGTTGCTGTCTATCCGTGCGGTCGGCCCTGGCCGGGGCGACCGTGGTCGAAATAGGAGTCTATAGGCATGTCTCGGAGTCTTGCTCTTCTGGCCGCAGGGTTGCTATCGCTGTGGACCGCTTCTTCGGCGCAGGCACAGGACGCGATCCTCGCGCAAATGTACGGTAGCGGCGTTCATGCTTATTTTGCGGGCGACTACAGCAGGGCGCATGAGTACCTGAGCACCGCGATCAAGGGAGGCTCGCACGACCCGCGCTGCCACTATTTCCGCGGCCTGGCATATCTCCGGCTCGGTGGACACGAGCAGGACGCCATCGTCGATTTCCACGACGGCGCGGAGTTGGAAAAGAACGACGTCAATCGCACGTTCAACGTGTCCAAGGGATTGGAACGCGTGCAAGGCCCGGAGCGGGCGTGGATCGAGAAATATCGCATCGACGCGCGCATGGCCGCGCTGGACCAGGAAGAGAAAGCCCGCAAGGCACGCTACGAGCAGGTGATCAAGGAAGAGCGCCGCAGCCTGCAGGACCAGTCGGTGGGCGCATCGGCCGCGCCCGGCGAGCGGTCCAAAGAGCCGGCCGCCACGTCAGGACTCGATGATCCGTTCGGAACCGGCAAACCGATGCCCAAGGCGAAGGAGGAGGAGGTTAAGCCCGTCGCGGGCGCAGCCAAGGAAGCGGCGCCGGAACCCGTTCAGGCGCCGGCTGCCGAGGCCGCCAAGACGCCCGAGGATCCCTTCTCGACGGGCACCAAGCCGGAGGCAGGCGCCGCCAAAGAGAAGCCGGCTGCCGAACCGGCGAAATCGGCCGCGCCCGAGGATCCCTTCACCACGCCGCCGGCCACCAAGCCCGAGGCCGGCAAAGCCGCGGCCACTCCAGAACCGGCCGCGGGCGCTGGCCCGGCGAAGAAGAGCGGGTTCTTGGGCGGCTTGGGCAAATCGCTGACCAAGTCATTCGCCGGCAAAGAAGATGCCGCCGAAAAGGGCCCTCCGCCGGCGGCTGGCGCGCCCGCGGCAACACCCAAGGCCGAGGCCACCCCCGCCGACGCGGCCGAACCGCCCGCGGCCAAGCCAGCCGCGGCCAAGCCGGCCGAAGCGGGTGGCGGTGACGATCCGTTTGCCGAGCCGGCCGCCAAGCCCGCCAAGGCTGCCGACGAAACGGCCGAACCGCCCCCGGCCAAGCCAGCCAAGGTCAAACCGGCCGCGGCCAAGCCGGCCGAAGCGGGCGCCGGTGACGATCCGTTTGCCGAGCCGGCCGCCAAGCCCGCCAAGGCCGCCGACGAAACGGCCGAACCGGCCCCGGCCAAACCGGCCAAGGCCACCGACAAGGCTGCCAAGCCCGCCAGCGACGATCCGTTCCAGGATGAGCCAGCGCCGGCCAAGGCGCCCGCCGCAAAGAAGGCGGCAGAAACCGACGCTGCCGCGGCGCCAGCTCCTGCCGCCAAGGGAGCGAAACAGGAACCGGCCGCCGACGCCGATCCGTTCAAGTAGTACGCGAACGGTGGGCATCTCAAGATGAGCCGGAGCCGGCTGTGCCCGCGCCGTTGACGTGTGCCTCTGCCTCTGCCCGCGGTTCTGCGGGGCCCGCGAGCCGTCAAGAAATAGCTCGTGCATCAGGCTGTAGGACGGAATTGCTAATCCGTCCGGTTTCCAGGGACGGATTGGCAATCCGTCCTACGGTAATCGAGCTTCAAGGGAATAGTTTCTCGGGAAATGGCGATTCCAATGGCAGGAGCGACTTGACACCATCGGAAAAGGAGGATCCATTTCCATGACAGAAGACATTGACAACACCCAACGTGCGGATGTCGAGGAAGTCTTTGACGACGAGCGCTTTTCAGTCCGGTTCATGGACTGGGTGCGTACCGAGCTGATCTGGTACGCCGGGAGCTTTACGATCCATCTGCTCGGGCTGGCCCTGCTGTTGCTGCTGGGGAGTTTTTCCACGCAAGTCATTTTGGGCGACGCGCCAAGCATTGAAGAGGTCCCGGTGGAACAACGGCCCGACGAGCCCGACCCGCCGCCGCCGCAGGATATCGTTATCCCCAAGCCGCCGCCGGAACCGACCATCGACGAAATAGCCTTGCTCATCAAGAAAATACTGCCGGAAACGGAGCCGACCGGCGAATATAGCACCGATATCGCGGGCTTTGAACAATCGGGCGGCGGCGCGCCCTTAGCTTCCACAGAGCCCTCGCTGGGCGGCGGCGGTTTCCCGATCATTTGCCCCGGTCCTGGTCCAAAGGTCGTCGGCCCAGGCGGCGTGGGCCCTGGCAACGGTGGCGACGGCGGCAGCCTCCGCCGTCGTAGTACCACCCATCACGAGCCGGGAACCGGCGTCACCAAGCAATCGGAACGGACCGTGGCCGGCGCGCTGTTCTGGCTGGCCCTTCACCAGATGACCGACGGCCGCTGGAGCTGCAACCATCTGTCAAGGTGCAAGGATCAGACCTGCACCGGCCCCGGCTCGGCGCAGGCCGACGTGGCGGCCACCGCTCTGGGCCTCTTGCCGTTCCTGGCCGCCGGCCAAACCCACAGGAGCAAGGGCCCCTATCGCAACAATATTCAGGCCGGCCTGGCCTGGCTCATTCGCAATCAGAAAGCGGACGGAAATCTCGCTTCCGGCAGCACGCCGCTTATGTACGCGCACGGCCTGGCCACCATTGCTTTGTGCGAGGCCTATGGCCTGACCGGCGACAGCCACCTGGGCATGGCCGCCCAACGGGCAGTAGATTTCATCCAGGCGGCGCAGAACAAGAACACGGGCGGTTGGCGCTACAACCCGGGCGATCCGGGCGACACGTCGGTCTTTGGCTGGGAGGTGATGGCCCTGAAGAGCGCACACATGTGCGGCCTGCAACTGGGCCAAGGCTCGGCATCGCCGTTCCAAGGCGCCGGCAAGTGGCTCGACCTGGTGGCCCAGGGCTCCAACAAGTGCCAGTATTCGTACCTCCCGGAGCAGGGCCCCTCCAACACCATGACTTCCGTGGGCCTGCTCTGCCGCCAATACCTGGGCGCCCGGCGCGGCGAGCCGATGATGGTCGATGGCGTCAAGTACCTCATGACCCAATTGCCCGACCGCAATCAGCGCAACATCTACTATTGGTACTATGCCACTCAGGTGCTGCACAACTACACCGGCTACGAATGGGACACGTGGAATCGGGCCATGCGCAAGTTGCTGATCGAGACGCAGGTAAAGGACCCCAACACGTGCGCCAACGGCAGTTGGGACCCGGACAAGCCGGCCCACGATCAATGGGCCCACGAGGGCGGCCGTTTGATGGAGACCGCCTTGTCGGCCCTGACGCTGGAGATCTACTACCGCTATCTGCCGCTGTACAAGATCGACGCGGACCAGGCCGTCCCCGGCGGCGGCCACGCCGATGCCAAGGGCGACGACGCGGCCAAGGCTGCCGTCGAGCGGACCACCGGGATCGGCAAGGCCGATCAGGGAAAAAACGTCCGGCAAGACAAGAACGTCCAGGATGCGGCGAAGTAGGCGACCTCGCTCCCTCTCCCGCAAGGGGAGAGCCGCGGGTGCAGCGGCAGGCGGGTTTTCCGCAGCGGCGGCGGAGGGTCGGGCAGGAGAGGTTCGCGCGCGAGGAACGTTTCCGGCAGTCGCGTCAGTTGTTGTTGCAGGTCAGGTCCACAACTGCCGGTCCAGCATGCGATAGTTGATGGCCTCGTTCAAATGTGCCGGACGGATGCTCTCGCTGGCGTCGAGATCGGCGATGGTGCGGGCCACGCGGAGCACCTTGTCGTGTGCCCGGGCCGAGAGGCCCAACTCGGCCATCGAGGCCTTCAGCAAGTTCCGCCCCTCGTCGTCCAGCGTGCAGAACTGGCGGGTCTGGCGGTGCGACATGTCGGCGTTGTAGCGGGCCGGCGCGCCGTGGAAGCGGGCGGCCTGCCGCCGCCGCGCCGCCACGACCTGCGCGCGCATCTCGGCGCTGGACGTGCCCGGCTGTCCGCCCGAAAGATCGCGGAACGCCACGGACGGCACCTCGATGTGAATATCGATGCGGTCCAACAAGGGCCCCGAGATCTTGCTCATGTAGCGATCGATCTGCGGCGGCGTGCAATGGCAGTTCCGCCGCGGATCGCCCCGGTAGCCGCAGGGGCAGGGATTCAACGCGGCGATGAGCATGAAATTTGCCGGAAAGGAACTGCTGGCCAGGGCCCGGGAGATGGTTACGGTGCCGTCCTCCAGCGGCTGGCGCAGCACTTCCAGCGTGCGGCGGTTGAATTCCGGCAATTCATCCAGGAAGAGAATGCCGTTATGGGCCAACGATATCTCGCCGGGGGTGGGCGTGGAGCCGCCGCCCACCAGGCCCGCGTCGCTGATCGTGTGGTGCGGCGCGCGGAAGGGACGCACCGCCAACAGCGGCTGGCCCGGCCGCAAGCGCCCCAACGCGCTGTAGATCCGCGTGGTCTCGATCGATTCGCCCGGCGTAAGGTCGGGCAGGATGGTGGGCATGCGCTTGGCCAGCATCGTCTTGCCGGACCCCGGCGGGCCCAGCATGAGCAGATTATGGCCGCCGCCGGCCGCCACCGTAATGGCCCGCTTGGCCATCTCCTGTCCGCGGACGTCGCTAAAATCGACATCGTAGGTCGATAACTGGCGAAACAGGTCGTCCAACCGCGAGGGCGTGGGCTCGATCTGGACCTCGCCGGTCAGGAAGGCGACGGCCTGGGCCAGACTGGTAATGGGGGCATTCCGCGCAGGCCCTTCTGCTCGGCCGCAGCAATGGCCATCGACAGCGCGCCGCGGGCCGGGCGCGTCGTGCCGTCCAGGGCCAACTCGCCCACCACGGCGTACTGCTCCAGCAGTTCCGAAGCGGCCTGTCCGCTGCCGATGAGCGTGCCCAAGGCGATGGGCAGATCGAACGAAGCCGCCTCCTTGGGCAGGTCGGCAGGGGCCAGGTTGATGACCACGCGGCTTTGCGGACGTTGGAAGCCGGAGTTGACTATCGCCCGCTCCACGCGGTGCGTGCTTTCCTTGACGGCCGCTTCCGGCAATCCCACCAGCACCACTTTCGGCAGGCCGCTAGGCGAGACATCGACCTCGACCTCGACCGGCAAGGCGTCGATGCCCACGAGCGAGAAGGTTTTGAGTTTGGCGAGCATAGATAATAGATCGAAGTCCCGCTCCGGCCCGGGAGAGGCTTTTCTCCGGTCCCCCTCTCCTTCCGGGAGAGGGCCGGGGTGAGGGCGGTTGCACCCGGTTCGGCTACCCCCGCATTGTGGCAGGATTGCTTGCTGATTGCAAGGTAACCGATACAATGACAAGGTTGAGGAGAAGGCTTATGACTGCCAGAGAAGCGTTATTGCAGACTGTGGAGGGGTTGCCGGAAGAATTCTTGGTGGAACTGGCCGAATATGCAAAGAGGCTTCGGCTCAAGGCGGCCCATTGCCAGGTACCGACAACGTTGGCCACCCAAGACGTGCTTGCGCGAGACTGGCTTCGTCCCGAAGAGGAGGAGGCATGGCGGGATTTGTAAAGGGCGACGTCGTCGTTATTCCCTTCCCATTTTCCCGGCGGACCATCGGATCGTTCTTTATCGTGCAGGCCATCTGCTCGCAGGCAAGACCGCCCGTGTCGTCGAGAAGCTCGTGGAGATTTTGGGGCGGTAGAATGGTTGGCATTGAGGCTTGGAAACGCTGTCGCGGCAAGGCAGGCTAATGGGCATGATCGCCCCGAGGCCCAAACTCCGCTGGTTCCAGTTCAGCCTGCGGACGCTGCTGGCGTTCGTCACGCTCGTTGCCGCCTTCTGTTCTGTAAGCGTGTCGGCACACTGGAGCGTTGCCATCACGATTGTCG
>JBEKZQ010000389.1:0-6061 GCA_049509675.1 Thermoguttaceae bacterium
TGTGGCGGACGCGGGCGACCAGGCGCGCGCCGGCCTCGCCGTAGTCTTTAGAGGGGCATGAGATATGTTGCTGGCGGCACCCGGCGTGAAGTAGTAGTGCGAGTAGTACATGAAAACGCTGCCGGTTCCCGTGGGTTGGATCGGAGCCAGTTCGTCTTCCTCCATCTGCGTCATTTGCTGGCCCAGTGCGGAGACGTCGGCGTTTTGCCGCTGATTGATCAGGCCCTGCTGGCGGATGGCATCGCGCAAGTTCAGTTCGGGCCGTACGAATTGGTGATACGGGTCGAGCGGCCCACCCGCACCATTTCTCTGGTAAAGATTCAACCACGGACTCAAGGTGGGACTGGCAGGGCGGTAGCTTGGGACGAAGTCCTGCGCGGCAGCCGGCCGGCCGTGGGAAAAAATGAAAACCCCAATCATCACTATGAAAACCGCCATGGGGCGCGTCATGGCCTTCGCCTCCGTTTGTCCTTGGCCCAAAAACAAGTGGACCGCATCTATTGTACAGCCGGGAGCGTGGCAGGCCACTAGCCTGCCCGCCTACTCGGCCTATCGGCACGCGGGCCGGGCAAACTTTTTGTTTTTTGCCGGTCGTATCGGCGTGCCCTCCACCATCGAATCAGGGCGGCGGTTGTCTCTTGTGACTCGTGGCGCGAAAGGGGTCAGGTCCATGTTTTCGGTCAAGAGTTTAGCCAATGGCTACGCCGACAAGCCGAAAAATGGACCAGACCCCGACTTTGCAATTCTCCCGGCCTTGGCGCGGGCACGCCACGACTCGTCTTCGGGCTGACGTTTCGCCTGGGCGGGCAAGAGCATCTCGTTCCCCCACAGGCTGCAAATAATCCGACTTTTAGGCCCCATCTTTTGCAGATCCACTAAAGCACTACAACGAATTCATGCTACTCATTCAATATAACCGTTACCACCGGAACACCCTCGGAACGAGCCGGGGGCACGAGGGAGTTTCGACTTGAACGATTGGCACGATCCTGCCGAATTTAGCCAACGAAGGGTTTGTTCCAGGCTCGCAGTTCAATCCGCTTTTGCCGACCCAATATACTTCGCGCGGTTTGAAATGATCCCAACCGCGGCAATAGGGAACGGATCGTATCGTTTACAAACTGTTCGCAGTATAAGTCCCTTTTCAAGGTGGAGGGGGCCAATGAGATCTCCGGCTTGTCGCGGCATCCTCACTTTTTCCGGGCTATTGACACTGGTTGCCCTGCTGGCGGGCAATGGGTGCCAGTCGATCGGCCGCCATGAAACCTTGCAGCCGGCAGGGGCGCAGGACGGACGCCGCGTCATGGTCCCGCGGGAGTTGTCGAAGGTCGTTCTGCCGCCGTATGTCATCGAGCCGCCCGACATCCTCGCGATCGACGCCATCCACATTGCGCCAAGGACGCCATACCATTTGAGGACGTTCGACGTGCTCGCGATTCAAGTGCAGGGGACGTTGCCGGATCAACCAATCGCCGGCTACTTCCACCTCCAGCCGGGCGGTCTGGTGCAGCTCGGCCACGACTACGGAGCGGTCAACGTCGCCGGACTCACTGCGGAAGAAGCTCAGGAAGCCGTCCGGAGGCACCTCCTGTTCCGGTTGCGGGAACCGATGGTTTCTCTGACCTTGGCCGACACCGCCGCCAAGCAGCAGATTGCCGGCCAGCACCTGGTGGGGCCGGACGGCACCGTGACGTTGGGCGGCTACGGCAGTGTTCTCGTGGTGGGCATGACGATCGCTCAGGCCAAGCAAGCCATCGAGCAGCACCTCTCGCAACATCTGGAGAACCCGGAGGTCGCTGTGGACGTGTTCGCATACAATAGCAAAGTCTACTACATCGTCACGCAAGGGGCCGGCCTGGGGGACGGCGTGTATCGCTTCCCCATCAAGGGCAACGAAACCGTGTTGGACGCCATCTCCGAAATCAACGGCATGCAGGCAGTGTCGTCGAAGAAGATCTGGGTTGCCCGGCCGACGGATGAACCCGGGAAAACCCAGAACCTGCCGGTGAATTGGGAAGAGATCACCGCCGACGCCAACGCCTGCACGAATTACCAACTCCTGCCCGGCGATCGCGTGTTCGTCCAGGAGGACAAGTTGATCGCGCTGGACACCGGCCTGGCGAAGATCATTGCACCCATGGAGCGGGTGATGGGATTCTCGCTGCTGGGGGTGGGCACGGTCACCAGGTTCTCCGGACCAGTGCTGAAGGGCGGCGGAAACCGCCAGGGGACTTTCTAGCCCGTATTATTCATGGGTGGGTCAAGGTCGCGCAACATTATGGTGGGGCTCGCAAACCGACGAAACTCTGCTCCGCACCCGGTAAACGAATCAGACCGGCGGCAAGCGACCGAAGCCCCACCAGTAAAACGGTTTGCTCGACCCACCCTGCATTTTCATGAATAATCCGGGCTAGCGGCCGCCTGGATTCAGTAGCCGAACATTTATGGCGACATGTTGGAGCTAAGCACTATCATGACAACTGAACATAGGACGCTGGCGAGTGGGTGCATCCTTGGGGCGGGCATCGGGTTGCTGTGCCTGGCGTCTGGCTGCTGCTGCTGCACGGTTCCGCACGTGCTGCCCTGCGACCCGCCGTATGGTTATCGCCCCACGTGTTGGCGTCCCTGGCAGGACGCCTGCATGGTCCAGGGCGCCGCAGAAATGCCGCCGCAGATCACGCCCGACCTGCCTGGCCTGCCCCAGGCCGCGCCCGGCGTGCCGATGCCGCCCCCAGGCAGGCCGGCGGGCGAACTGATCCACGTTCCCCCGCCCAGCAAGTTGTAGGCAGCGTTGCGCACGCGGCCGGACTCGTAGCTTCTCCAGGAATTTTGATTCTCACTCAATGCGCATACGTATCGTAAAGGCTGCGGACCCGCAGCGCTGCTTGAAACTCCTTCAGGGTCATCGCCTTGGCCGGCTGGACGTTGATCGTCGCCGCACGGCCTTCGGCGACATGAATGAAGTTCTGCGAATATCGGGCGTCCCCGCCGGCCAGCTCCAACCACGTCCACAGCGCCGGATGCCGGGCGGCAAGCGTCACGATGAACTCCCCCGGCCCTTTTTCCATGACTTTGGCCGAAAGCTCCGGATCGCCCAGCTTCAACTCGCGGGGATAGACCAAGGTCACCAGGTTGTCGGAAACCGTTTGGCCGCCCACGTCCAGCTTCAACCACACGAGCAGGTTCTCCTTGCCCAGGTTCCCGAGATCGTTCTGAAGCTGAAGCGTATGGACCATGCGGCTGGTGCGCGCGGGGATATCGACCGGCAAAGATTCTTGGGAGCTTGCCTTGCCGGCCGCATCGGTGACGGTCCAGGATAGCCTGCCTCGGCAGTCCTGCATGCGATCGCTGGTCACATAGAGATCGACCTTTCCGGCCTTGACGTCTTCCGCCCCGGAGACCAACAGCGGGGCGTAGAACTTCTGCGCCATGTAGTGCAGGGCCTTCCAGCGGCCGAAGTAATCGACCGAGGCCCACGACGTGCAGGGCCAGCAGTCGTTGTATTGCCAGTAGACGCAGCCCATCGACCGCGGCATTTCCCGCCGCCAGCCCTCGGCCCCGTACTTGATGCCGTAGCCCTGGGTGATCTGACTCAGCCACAGGGTGCTCTCGAAATCCTTCGGGTCGCGGAAGTACTGCTTCACCAATTTCATGATCTTGTCGGTGCCGATCGTCCCGTCCTCGTGTACGTCCATGTACATGCGATTGGATCGCTCATGGTACTTGATGATCGGGGAATAGACCGACTGCCGATCGGCGGCCGTGGTGAAGGAGCGCACCGTTGCCGGCTGGGGGAATGCCTGGAATCCGAACTCGCTCATGAAGCCGTGCATGTCGCGATAGACCTCGAACGGCTTGCCCCCGTGCCAGACCTCCCAAAAATGCACGTCGCCGCAGTCGGGCGAGCCGGTGACGTAATCGGCCTGGGGCGCCAGGCGGTGCAACTCGCCGCCGAGCGTATCGCGAAAGAGCTTGTAGTAATCGCCCGAACTCATTTTGTCGCTGGTCCATTGATCGCCGCCGCGGAAGAACATGATCTCGTTATTGCCGCACCACACGGCGATCGAGGGATGATGCCGCAGGCGTTTGATGTTGTCGCGGGCCTCCTGCCGCACGTCGGCCAGGAAGTCGGCATCGAAGGCCGGATAGGTGGTGCAGCCGAACTTGAAGTCCAGCCAGATGCACAGTCCCATCTCGTCGCACAGATCGTAGAGGGCATCCTCCTCATAGTAGCCTCCGCCCCAGAAACGCAGCGAGTTCATGTTGACGGCCACGGCATCGGCCACATAGCGGCGCAGGATTTCCTTAGTCAGGCGATTGGCGAAGCAGTCGGCGGGGATCCAGTTGGCGCCTTTGGCAAAGAACGGCACGCCGTTGACCTCGAAGTGCAGCGGCGCAGCGGCGGTCTGTTGCACGGTGCGGAGCGTGCGCAGGCCAATGCGCTTCGTGGTCGAGTCGAGCACCTGCCCGCCATCGTCCACCAGTTCGACCCTGACCATATACAGGGGCTGCGCGCCCATGCCGGCGGGCCACCAAAGCTGCGGATCGGCGACGGGCAGAACCGCCTTCGCCTTGCCGCCGGCCAGGTCGGCCGTAGTCGTCGCGATTTCCTTGCCCGCGAACAAGACGGCAGTCTTGGCCCGCAGTTTCGCCGTCGCGGCCGTTGCGGCCGCGACCTCAATTGTCAGAGTGACGCGGCCTTTTTGCGCATGGTCCTGCAGGACAGCCACGTCGTCCAGCCGCGCCTGGTCGAAAGCCACCAGGCCGATCGGCCGCCAGATGCCGCAACTGATCAGCGTGGGCCCCCAATCCCAGCCGAAGTTGCACGGCTCTTTCCGCACGTAGGCGGCCCCGGGATACGCCCAAGTGGGAAGCTTCCGCCGGCTCTCCCCGGCGCGGACCACCGGCAGGACCGAGTCGAAGCGGATCTGGATCGTGTTGCCGCGCCCACGGAGCAGCTTCTTCACGTCGAATTCGCAGGTCCGGAACATGTTGTCCGTTTGCCCAAGCCGGGTGTCGTTCAGGCGGATCGTGGCCAGGGTATCGAGCCCTTCGCAGCGCAACAGAATGTGCCGGCGTGAGAGCAATTCCGGCGGAACGTCGAACGAGCGGCGATAGATCCAGTTCGCCTCGCCCACCCATTGCACGCGTTTTTCGTTGTCGCGGTAGAACGGATCGGGGATTTTCTTCGCGGCCAGCAGGTCGGTATGAATATAGCCCGGCACCGTGGCGGCGAGCGTCTCGCCGGAGCCTTCCTTGGCAACTTGCCACGGCCCGCCCAGATCGAAGCGGGCGATGGAAGCGACGGCCGCGGCGGAAACACCCCATGCGATGGCTCCCCCAGCGACAACACAGCGGAAGAAACTCATTCTCAGCGTGATCCTGTTCTGCATGTCATCCCCCCGGAATCAAGTTTCACGAATGGACTGCTTTGGGAAAAACGGACGGGCGCCATGCGTGCGACTTTCCCTGCACCAGGCAGCCCGCAGTGGCCTTATCTTACCCGCTCTGGCCTCCGGGTGCGACACCCCGGAACCGGAAAAGGCCAACAAGGGGCCGCGCCTGTCTTCACGCCCCGGCGCCAAGCGGTATACTGGGAGACATATCCCGGCCGCACGTTCACGCTGCTGGCCGAGAACAATTCGCCGGCAACCCGTCCTACGCATCGTAAGACGGATTGCCAATCCGTCCTACGGGAAACCGGGGAGAACTGCAAAGTCGGGGTCTGGTCCATTTTTAGGCTGATAGGCGTTGCCATTTGGCCGGACTCATGACCGAAAACATGGACCCGGGTACCCTCTGGGTGCCTTCGCGTCAGACCCAGGAAACATGCCTTTGAGCCAACCTCTCGATTTCCGCAGTGATACCGTCACCCGGCCGACTCCCGCCATGCGCGCGGCGATGGCCGCAGCGGCCGTGGGCGACGACGTCTTCGGCGATGATCCCACGGTCATCGCCCTGCAAGAGCGCGTGGCGGAAATGCTGGGAAAGGAAGCGGCCGTTTTCGTGCCCTCGGGCACGATGTCGAACCTGATCGGCGTGCGGTTGCACTGCCGTCCGG
>JBEKZQ010000039.1:0-24060 GCA_049509675.1 Thermoguttaceae bacterium
GCTGGAATACCTGGTCGTCACCGAGCCGATCCCCAGCGGCGCCACGGTGATCGAGAAATCGGTCCGCGGCCCCTTCGAACGGTTCGAGATCGGCCCGGGCGCGATCACCTTCTACCTGGGGAATCACCATATCCAGACCGCGATCCAGTACGAGTTGTACGGCTACCTGCCCGGCAAGTACCGCGCCGCGCCGACGGTGGTCCGCGACGCCCATCGGCCCGCGCAGCTTGCCGTGGCGGCGGCGAAGCCGGTGGAAGTCCTACCCTCGGGCACGGCGTCCAACGATGCCTACCGCCTTAGCCCGCGGGAGCTTTTCGAGTTGGGCCAGCGGTACTTCGAGAAGCAGGAGTTGAAAACGGCGGTGGGCCACCTGACCGAGTTGGTCGACAAGTGGAACCTGCGGCCGGACTTTTTCAAGCAGGCCGTGACCATGCTCCTGGACGCGCACCTGGAGTTGGGCCCGCCCGAGCGGATCGTGCATTATTTCGAGATCATCAAGGAGAAGTGGCCGGAGGCGGAGATACCGTTTGCGAAGATCGTGAAGGCGGGGGCGGCGTATCACGCGATGGGCGAGTACGAGCGCAGCTACTTGATCTTCCGGGCGACGGTGGAAGGCAGCTTCACGCGCGAGAGCGGCGTGGCCGGCTTCCTGCAATCGCAGGGCGAGTTCGCCCGTAGCGTGGACGTGCTGGGCCGGCTGCTGGGCGAGTATCCGCCGGAGGCCTACGTGGCGGCGGCCACCTACGGCCTGGCCCAACAGGTGTACGCCAAGGCCCCGGAGGCGGCCGCCGACGCCAAGCTGCGGCAGCAGAAGATCAACCGGGTGGACCTGATCCGCCGCGCCTGGTCCATGCTGGAGAGCTTCTTGACGGCCTGGCCGGACGATCCGGCCGCCGACCAGGCGGCCTTCGCCGCGGCCAGCGCACAGTTGGACGTGCAGGCCTATGGCGAGGCGGCCGCCGCCTGCAACCGCTACGCCAAACGCTATCCCAAGAGCGACCTGTTGGACAGCTATTGGTACATGATCGGCTACTGCCAGTTCGCCACCGGCAAGCACGAGGCGGCCCTGGAAATGTGCCACAAAGTGGCCGAGGCCCGCCGCCTCGACAAGAGCAGCGGACGCGAAGTGGAGAGTCCCAACAAGTACCGGGCGATCTACATCCTGGGCCAGATCTACCACAGCCTGGGCGCGGCCGCCGACGCCATCCGCGAGTACCGCCGCGTCGAGGACCGCTTCGCCGACGCCAAGGAGGCCATCGCCTATTTCCTCCGCAAAGCGATCGAACTGCCGGAAGTGACGACCGTCAAGCCCGGGCAGCCCTGCGAGGTGGAACTGAAATTCCGCAACGTGGCCGTTTGCGACACGAAGGTCTACCGCATCGACCTGATGAAGTTCAGCCTGTTGAAACGGAACCTGGCCGGCATCGCCCAGATCAACCTGGCCGGCATCCGGCCGTTGGACGAAACGACCGTCAAGCTGGGCGACGGCCAGGATTATCGCGACCGCACGCAGAAGCTGGCCCTGCCGTTGAAGGAGGAGGGGGCCTACCTGGTGGTTTGCCGCGGCGACGACCTGCACACCAGCGGCCTGGTGCTGATCACGCCGCTGGCCGTGGAGATCCAGGAGGACGCCGCAAGCGGCCGCGTCCGCACGACGGTCAAGGACATGAAGGGCGAGCGCGGCCTGCACAACGTGCAGGTCAAGGTGATCGGCAGTCACAACGAAGACTTCGTCTCCGGGGCGACGGACCTCCGCGGCGTCTTCGTGGCCGACGGGATCCACGGCCGGGCCACGGTGATCGCCCGCGCCGAGCCGGCGCGCTATGCGTTCTTCCGCGGCCAGACGGAACTGGCGTTGGCCGAGCCGGCGCAGCGGGAATCCGCCCAGCAGTCGCTCGGCGAGAGGAAACCGATGGCCGCCCCTGCCGCGCCCTTGGAGAAGCAATTGCTGGAAGGGCTGCAATTGCAGAACCAGGGTTTCCAGGGCAAGCAGATCGATCAGCTCCAACAGATGTACAAGAGCAATCAGAAGGGGATTTCCATCAAGGCCGCATATTAGTTTCTACTACCTTCCCAGCGGCGTGTGCGCGTTCTTCATGTCCGGGGCCTCGCCGGGGATGAGCGAGGGCCGATACGCCCGCGCGTCCTTCAACACGGCCCCGATGAACAACGCCACGAACACCAGGCAGGCCGCGAGCACGATCGCATTGAACGGGCGGTCGTAGCGGAGGTGCATGAAATACAAGACCACCAGGGCGGCCTTCGTGGCGGCGATGCCCAGCGCCACGTAAAGATTCAAACTGCCCATGTCCACTTTCGTGGCCGCCACCGTGAGGATGGTCAGCAGCACCAAGGCGGCGAAAACGGCGCCGAGCGTGCGTTGCGGCACGATATGGCCCACGCCGGGATGCACCGGCGCGGAAGATTCTCCGACGAGCGTGGACATGGCCGTGCGCCTCAGGTAATCAGGTACAAGAGCGGGAAGAGGAATATCCACACCAGGTCGACCAGGTGCCAGTACAGGCCGGTGAAATCGACCGGATTGAAATAGTCGGGTCCGAACTGGCCGCGGCAGGCGCGGTGCAGGATCCAGGCGATGACGATCATCCCGGCGATGACGTGGACGGCGTGCAAGCCGGTCATGACGAAGTAGATGCCGAAGAAGATCTGCACGTTGTTGGGCTCCGGCCCGACCCACTCGCCGCGCGGCGCGGTCTTCTTGGCAAGCCACTGGGGCGACAGGCCGGTCCGGCCGACGGCCGCCGGGGCGATATTCGACTTCTCGATGGGCAGTCTCACAACGGGCGTGGTCGGCGCCGGCGGCCTTGGGGGCTGTCCCAATTTTCGTTCGACGAAAATGGGACTGTCCCCTTCCTGGTTGCGCATCGCCGCGGCTTCAGGCGCCGCGCGCGGCACCACTGCGCCCTCGGGCGGGGTCGTCGGATTGTACGCCCTGCCGGTCAGGAGTTTCTCTTCCCATTTGTCCTTGTACTCGACGAACTTGACGCTCAGGAAGACGAACCCGCAGAGCAGGGTAATGGTCAGCAGGCTCACCAGCCATTTCCGCTGGCCCAGTTGCGCCGCGCGAACGGCCGAGGCCATCGTATAGCTGCTGAAGATCAGGACCAGCGTGTTGAATGCCCCTAACGGCTTGGAGAGGTAGAGGTGGGCGTACGCGAAGATCGCCGGGTGGTTGGCCCGGTACACGGCGTACGCGCAGAACAGCCCGGAGAACAGCAGTATTTCGGTAATCAAGAACAGCCAGATGCCCAGCTTGCCGGAATCGAACTGCTGTTGGGGCGTGTCGAAATGATGGGCCAGGTGGCCGTGCTGTTCGTGCGCTTCAATCTCGGTCATGGGCTCGGTCCTCCGCAAGAGTGCCACGGTTGGCTTGCCCAACCGTGTTTTCGCACTGCTGGACAAGCCAGCAGTGGCACCCGACGAAGGGGACAGGTCCATGTTTTCGGCTGGGAGTCGATCGACCACGGGATCGTCGTTTGGCCTAAAAACGGACCAGTCCCCGATCGGCTATCGGTTCTCGTTTCTTGCATTATCGTATCCGCCGGTCTGCGGGTTGAAGGCCAGGCCGGCATGGTCGTAGGGCTCGCCCACGGGCGGCGGCGCGGCGAAATTGTCGTGCGGCGGCGGAGAGCTGCAGCTCCATTCCAGCGTGGTGCCGCCCCACGGGTTGGCCGGCGCGCGCTTGCCGCGGAAGAGCGAATGGATCAAGTATGCGGCGATCAACAGGAAGGCCGCCATCTGCAAGAAAGCGCCGAGCGACGACATCACGTGCAGGGGCTGGAACTCGGGCTCGTACTTGGCATAGGCCTCGTACGTGGCATAGCGCCGCGACATGCCGTGCGTTCCCAGGATGAATTGCGGAAAGAAAGTGACGTTGAAAGCGACGACCTCCAGCAGGCAGGCCGTGCGGCCCAGGGTCTCGTTGTACATCCGCCCGGTCATCTTGGGCCACCAGTAGTGCAGGCCCGCGATGAACATCATCATGGTTCCGCCGACCATCACGTAGTGGAAGTGCGAGACCACGAAGTAGGTGTCGTGGACGTGGAAGTTCACGGCCAGCGTGGCCAGGTACAGCCCGGTCAGGCCGCCGATGGCGAAGAGGAAGAAGAACCCCAAGGCATAGCACATGGGCGTCTTCAGATCGATGGAGCCGCGGTACATCGTGGCCAGCCAGTTCCAGACCTTGATGGCCGAGGGGACGGCCACCAGCATGGTCAGGCCGCTGAAGATCATGTTCAGCAGTCCCGACTGGCCGTTAGGGAACATGTGATGCCCCCAGACCACGAAGCTGATCACGGCGATGGCGATGCTGCTCAGGGCGATGAAGCGGTAGCCGAAGATCTCGCGGCGGCAGAAGGTGCTGATGATCTCGCTCATCACGCCCATGGCCGGCAGGATCATGATGTACACGGCGGGGTGCGAATAGAACCAGAAGAAATGCTGGAACAGGAACGGGTCGCCGCCGTAGTAGGAATTGAAAATGCCCACGTGGAAGAGGCGCTCGCAAATCAACAGTAGCAGCGTGATCCCCAGCACGGGCGTGGCGATGATCTGCAGGATGGCCGTGGCGTACAGCCCCCAAAGGAACAGCGGAATGCGGAACCAGGTCATTCCCGGCGGACGCAGCTTGTGGATGGTGACGATGAAGTTCAGCCCGGTGAAGATGGAACTGAACCCCAGCAGGAAGGCGCCGAACACCAGCACGATCACGGGGCCGCTGGTCTGCATGCTGTAGGGGGCGTAGAAGGTCCAGCCGGTGTCGACGCCGCCCAGCACCACCGAGGCGAGCGCCAGGAGCGTGCCCAGCACGTAAAGGTAGTAGCTGGCGAGGTTCAAGCGGGGGAAGGCCACGTCTTTCGCTCCCAGCATGATCGGCAGCACGAAATTTCCCATGGCGGCCGGGATGCCGGGGATCAGCACCAGGAAGATCATGCTCACGCCGTGCAGCGTGAAGATCTGGTTGTAGGTGCGAAAGGCGGCGGTGCCCTCCTTGCTGTGAAAGAGCAGCCCTTCCGGCGTGAGCAGTTGGGTGCGCACGAGCATGGCGAAGATGCCGCCCAAGAAGAACGCCGCGAGCACCGACACCAGGTACAGGATGCCGATGCGTTTGTGGTCCAGCGTACACACCCAACTGAGCATGCCGCGCCGGTGGGTCAGGTAGTTGTCGTCCCCGGCGGCGGCAGGGCCGCGCGGTTGGTCTTGCAGAATAGCCGTCATGATTTGTGCTGCTTTTCTGAAGAAGGCGGGCCGGCGGGCTCGGCCTTGGGCGGCGGCAAGGGGCGGTAGTACTTGGGCCTGCCGCCGGGCCCGTGGTTGTCCAGGCTCTTGATATACTCCACGATGGCCGTCAACTTCTTCTCCTTGGAGGCGGGGCCGCTGAACTGGCTGGCATACGAGGGCATGACGTTCTGATAACCCTTGACGATCTTGGCGCCGGGGTCGAGCACCGATTCGCGGAGATAGGCGTCCCACTTGGCGTCGTCGTCGCCGGCCAGCAGTGTATAGCCGCCGGGCGGGACGGAGAATTCATGATCGCGCTTGTAGAGCCCCAGCCACGTCGGCCCCGTGCTCGGCGCGCCGTCCACCGTGTGGCACTGCGCACAGCCGCTGGTGCGGTACAACTTTTCGCCCACCACGGCATTGGGCAGCCGCTTCTTGGTGGCCGGATCGACGAAGATATTGGCCAGCTCGGTCAGCTTGGCCGAGTAATGGGCATCGTCCATGACTTCCACTTCCGCGTTCATGCGGGAATGGCCGTCGCCGCAATACTGCGTGCAGAAGGCGTGATAGGTGCCGATCTCGGTGGGCTGGAACCACATGTCGACGGTCCGGCCCGGCACGGCGTTGCGCTGCGCGCGAAAGGCCGGAATGTACAGCGAGTGCAACACGTTGTCCGAGTGCAGCGCCAGCCGCACGGGCTGATCGACCCGCAAATAGAGCGCGTCGGACACCGCGCCGTTGGGATACGTGAACGAGAAGCTCCATTGCTTGGCGTCGACGTCGACCACCTCGGCGTTGGTCGGCGGAGTGTCGAAGTCCAGGAAGGCGCGCAACCCGACCACGAAGAAATACAGCACCACGATCAACGGCACCGCGGTCCAGGCGATTTCCAAGAGCGTATTGTGGGTGGGGAAGCTCAACTGCGGCTGCGACTTCCGCCGGCGATAGAGCACGATGAACGTGAGCATTAAGGCCACGACCAGGCAGAAGAAGAAGCCCGTCACGTACAGCAGGGTGTAGAACACGGTGTCGTGCTGGCGCGCCGACGTCGAGGCCGCCGGCTCCAGCCAGAAACTCTTTTCCGCCAGCAGGGGCGCAAGCTGGATCATGGAATACTCCCGCTCGCGAGTTCGATCATGGTTTGCCACTTGCCCTTTGCTGATCGCGGTATACCAACCGGCCGATGACGGCGGCCAGGACGATCACGGTCAGGATGCCGGTAATGCGCATCAGCGCAATGGCCGCCCAGGTGTATTTGCCCGTTTCCGGATCGAAATGAAAAAAGCCGCAGGACAGCGCCACGCCGAACAGGCCCCGGCTGATCTTCCCCGCGGCCGCGTTGATCAGCGAGTCGCGAATCATGTCCGACTCGAACTCGACGCCCTGCACGGTTCGGGCCACGCGGCCGTCGGGCGCGCAGATGTAGATGGCCGCCTGGTGCAGGTACTGTTCCCCTTTGGGATCGAGCTTGAAGCCGAAACCGATGGCCTGGCCCAGCGCCTGCGCGGCCTCCGCCCGCTTGCTGGTCAAGAAGTGCCAACCGGCGGCCGCGTCGGGCTTGCCCAGCGACTCGAGGTAACTGCGCTTCTTGGCCTGGGCCAGCTCCGGCCCTTCGCGCGGGTCGAAACTCACGATGACGATCTCGAAATCGCGGCCGGGCAGCAACTCCAGCGGCCGAATCGCCTGCACCACGCCGTTGAGCGTCAGGTTGCACAGCTTGGGACAGCGAAAATAGACCATCGCCAGCAACACCGGCCGCTGGCCGTCGAAGTACTGCCTCAACTTCACCGGATGGCCTTGCTCATCGTTGAATTCCAGGTCCAAGGGCAGGCGGGCGTTGATCTTTTCCACGACCGTGGCGCCTTCGAAGCCGGGGGGCGGCGGCTCATTGGTTTGCGCGCGTGCCAATGGCGCCCAGGCAGTCGCCAGCAGCAGGGCCAACACGAAAATACGTCGGGTACCACCGTTGGCCGGCCCAACCATGTTCGGGGCACTGCTGGACAAGCCAGCAGTGGCACCCGGCAGGTTGGGATTGGCAGGCGGAATGCCCGAACCACGACCCCTCACCCTCGGGCACCACGCCAGTGGTCGCTCCCGCAAGGGGAGAGGGAACCAATACCGGAACACGCTGCTATTTACCATGACTCGCCTCCGGTTTGTTGGCCTCGGACATCTCCGCGGCCACGAGTTCCATGGCCCGCTGGATCGGAATGGCCTGGACCCGGGCCTCGCGATTGATCCAATGATAGCTGCCCAGTTGCTCTTCTTGCTCCACGAGCGCGCGGCCCAGGGGCGTGCGCGGGTCGCCGGGCGGGAGTGCCTTGGCACCGGCAATGTCCTCTTTCCAGTTATAGAACCAGGCATGGAGCAGGATCACGATCAGCAACACGCCGACCGTCGCCAGCGCGCCCACCAGGGCGATCAATCCGGCGTTGGTGTCGTTGTCGTGGACATAGGCTTCCGCCGGCGCGGCGGCCGCCGCCGGCGGCGCGTGGGCGAGGTTATCGGGTTCTTTCGATTGGCTCATGGCTCGTGCTATGTGTTCTCGAAGGAGAGCGACTGTTTCAAGCGCGGATCTCGGATCGGCAGCAGCGCGGCGCCGCGGAGCAGCCAAGCGGTGCTCGCCAGATACAGACCGCCCATGCCCAGCAGCAGGCCGAACGTCACGGCCAGGGCACCGCCCCCCAGGGGCAGACGGACGGCCTCCATGAAGTCGGCGTGTCTGGCCGCCACCTGGTAGATCGACTGATTCGAGGCCACCAGTTCCTTCAGAACCCGGGGAAGCGGCGTTCCGGGAGCCGCCCCAACCGCGGCGGGAATCTCGCTGACATACAGGTTCGGCATGACCAGCCAATAAAGGTCCAGCAGTTGGGCGGCCAGCAGCCACACGGCCCAAAAGGCGAAGACGCCCAGCCTCCGCTTCGCGGCCCGCGAGAGCAGCCCGAGAAACGGGATCAGCAGGTGGCAGGCCACCAGCGCGAGGGAAACGGCCGCCCACGGCCCGATTTGTCGCGGGATGAAGAACTGCGTCTCTTCCGGCATGTTGGCGTACCAGATCAGCATGTACTGGCTGAAGGCGATGTAGCCCCAGAAAAACACTATGGCGAAGGTCAGTTTTCCCAGGTCGTGATAGTGCTCGACGGTGATCTCGCTCCGCAGCCGCCCGCTGCGCTGCAACAATAAGGCCAACAGCGTGAGCACGACCAGGAAACTCAGGAAGCACTCGGTGAAGAAATACACGCCCATCATGGTGGAGAACCAATGCGGGTTGAGGCTCATCAACAGGTCGAAGGCGGCGAAGGTCACGGTGAAACTGAACAAGAGCATCCCCGGGGCGGAGAGGCGTTCCATGCGCCGCGTCAGGCTCACGTCGCCGCTGGCGTCCTGGCGGATCGAGCGGCTGCGCAGATACCAGGCCAAGAAGCCCCAGATCAGGAAATAGAGGGCGAAACGCGCCGCAAAGGCGCTCGGATTCAGATACCCCGCCTTGCCGGCCAGCACGGGGTCCGCGGCCACGGTCTCCCGGTGCGACCACTCGTAGATGTCGCCCAGGCCGAACAGCAAGGGGACGAACAGCAGGGCCATCAGCGCGATGTTGCCGCTGAGGGCCTCGGCCAGTCGCCGCACGCTCACGCTCCAGCCGGCGCGGCTGAGGTGCTGCAGCATGACGAAGAACAACGCCCCCAAGGTGATCGACAGGAAGTAGACGAACGCCACGAGATAGGCGAGAAAGAACAGCTTGCGCGCATGGGGATCGGGCATCGACCAGTTGACACCGCCAAGCATAAAATCCAACAGCTTGCGCGCATGGGAATCGGGCAGACCCAAGGCGCAGGCGGCGCCCAGGCCGACGACGGCCAGCAGCAGTCCGGCCACGATCCAGCGCGCCGCGGCCGGGCCCAATTGCAGAGATTCGCTCCGGCCTTGTATGATTTCTTCGTGCGTCATTGGTTCTTACTTGAAAAAAGCGCTCCGTTCGGACGGCGGTATATCTTCCGGTTTGGCGTACTGGCTGCGCTGGAGGGCCTTGACGTAGGCCACGATGGCCCAGCGGTCCAGCACCGAGATCTGGCCCCCATAGGCCGGCATGGTGCGGATGCCGTTGCTCACCGTGTTGTACAGGTTTCCCACCGCGCGGCTGCGGATCTCGTCGGTATGATACTTTGCAGGCGCCACCCAAGCGGCGGCGGCGTCGGACCCGGCGTCCTGGAACGCCGCCGCCCGCCGAGCCACCATGCCGTCGCCGTAACCGCTCAGCCCGTGGCAGGGAGCGCAGTACACGTTGAATTGCTCCTCCCCGCGACGCAACAGATCCAGGCTGACAGACACGGGGATCCGCGTGACGAACTCCGGCTTGCCATCGGCGGGTTTTTCCAGTCCCTCGCTGATGCGGTCGTATGCGGCCTGGTCGGCAAGCACGATCGGCTCGATTTGCCCGCCCACGGGTCGCGGATGGGCCGGATCGTTGAGCACCTCGCCCGGCACCAACAGATCCTCGCGGGCCTCGCATCCCGGCAGCCGCGGGCGCATGGCCCGATCGTCGGCAAACATCGGGTTCTCCTGCTGGGCCTTCAGCTTCGGCTGTTTGTCCATGTCCAGGATCGGGTGCAGGGCCGGCGTGGGCGAGGTCTGCGATCGGCTGGCCGCGATCAGGGCGAACGGGATCAGCGAGGCCACTGCCAGGATCGATAGAATGCCCGCGAGCCACTTGCACATAACGTTAATCCTCAACCTTCTCGACCGCCACGCTGCCCGTGGAGAGCAACAGGTCGGCGGTCCGCACCGGATCGAACTTCGCGTCCTCGGCCTCGATAATGAGGAAAAAACCGTCGTCGGTGGCCTTGCGGAAACGGCGCAAGGCGAAGGCCGGGAAATAGTAGCGCGGCAGGCGCACCAGGGCCCACAGGCCGAAGAACGCCGTCAGCGACGCCAGCAACACCGACAACTCGAACGCGATCGGGATGTTGGCCGGCAGGCTCCAATACGGTTTGCCCGCAAAGACCAGCGGGTAGCCGCTGAACACGCCGGCCGCGGCACCGGTGGTGCGCGGCGCATTGACGAACCATTGCAGGCCGATGGCCGCCGCGCAGCCGACCAAGCCGCCGCCGAACACCAGCCAGGGCAGCACGGTACGACGGATCCCCATGGCCCGGTCCAGGCCATGCACCGGGAAGGGGCTGTAGCAGTCCCACTTGCCGTAGCCGGCGTCGCGGACGCGGGCGGCCGCCGCCACGAACGCAGCGGCGTCGGCATATTCCGCCAACAGGCCCCACAACTTGGGCTCTTCTTTCATCGGGGTTGTACTCGTTGACTCCACCAACCTCAGCCTCTTGTCAGTGTTACTCCGTCGTGTGCCACTGGCTCTGCCAGTGCTCCGTGGACATCACCATGCGCTGCGGGCAGCGTGCTCTTGACCTCCGCCATCGCCACCATGGGCAGGTAGCGGCAGAACAACAGAAACAACATCAGGAACAGGCCGAAACTACCGATCAGCGTGAGCACTTCCACATAGCTCGGATAATAACTGCCCCAACTCGAGGGCAAGAAATCGCGGTGCAGGCCGATCACGATGATTACGAACCGCTCCATCCACATCCCCACGTTGACGAGGATGCACAACAGGAACATCACCCACACGTTGCGGCGGCAGAACTTCATCCAAAACAGTTGCGGCACCAGGGCGTTGCAGAGGAACATGGTCCAGCCGCAAAACCACAGGGGGCCGAACTGGCGATTGAGGAATTGGAACCGCTCCCAGGCACTGCCGCTATACCAGGCGATGAACCACTCGATCAGGTACGTGTAGCCGACCATCGAGCCGGTCACGAGGATGATCTTGGCCATGTTGTCCAGGTGCCGCGGCGTGATGAAATCCTTCAGGCCGAAGAGTTGCCGGGCGGGAATGGCCAGGGTGACGACCATGGCGAAACCGCTGAAGATGGCCCCCGCCACGAAATACGGCGGGAAGATCGTACTATGCCAGCCGGGAAGCTGCGACACGGCGAAGTCGAAGCTCACCACGCTATGCACCGAGAGCACCAGCGGCGTGGCCAGGGCCGCCAGCAACAGGTAGGCGATTTCGTACACGTGCCAGTGCCGCGCGCTGCCCCGCCAGCCCAGACTGAAAATGCCGTACAGGTAGTACCGCCACTTCGACGCGGCGCGATCCCGGAACGTGGCCAGGTCGGGCACCATCCCCAGGTACCAGAACAGCAACGAAACGGTCATGTACGTGCCCACGGCAAAGACGTCCCACAACAGCGGGCTCATGAAGTTTGGCCACACGGCCATCTGGTTGGGATACGGGGCCAGCCAATAGGCGAACCAGATCCGTCCCACGTGGATGCCGGGGAACATGCCCGCGCAGATCACGGCGAAAATGGTCATCGCCTCGGCGAAGCGGTTGATGCTGGTGCGCCATTTCTGCCGGAACAGAAAGAGGATCGCCGAGATCAACGTGCCGGCGTGGCCGATGCCCACCCAGAACACGAAGTTCGTGATGTCGAAGGCCCAGCACACCGGCCGGTTCAGGTTCCACACGCCCACGCCGGTGAAGATCAGGTAGAGGATCATAGCCAGCAGCACGGCCACGCCCAGCAGCGAGATGGCGAAGGCCACGTACCAGGCGCGGGGCGGCCGGGGCGCGGCGGCAATGCCGGCGATTGCGTCGGTCACGTTGCGGAGGCTCTGGCCCGCCGCGCCGGTAATCAGGACCGCCCGCCCACGCGGGTCGTCGGCCGTGTTGTCGATCTCGCTGGTCATGCGTTAAACCTGGTCAGGTCCCCTCTCCCTCCGGGAGAGGGTTAGGGTGAGGGGGACCTTGGGCAAGATTCCGTCTACTAAACTCCCGTCTTCTTCAGCATCCCCTCACCCCGGCCCTCTCCCGGAGGGAGAGGGGGATCAAGGCCCGGCGCCGGGTTGCGTACTTTCGCCACGTACTGCGTCCGCGGTTTGGTGTTCAGTTGCTCATCCAACAGGCCGTAGGTCCGCGGCAGCGCCAGCAGCTTGGAGACGCGGCTCTGCGGATCGTTCAGATCGCCGAACACCAGCGCCCGCGTGGGACAGGTTTGCTGGCAGGCGGTCTGGATCTGGCCGTCGGGGATGGGCCGGTCGCCCTCGCGCTTGGCAGTAATCCGCGCGTGCTCGATGCGTTGCACGCAGTAGGTACACTTCTCCATGACGCCCCGCATCCGCACCGTGACGTCGGGATTCTTCTGCATCTTCAGCAGTTCGGAGATCGGCTCGCGGGCGAGGTTCGGCACGTACAAGTCCTTGAGCGTGCCGCGATTGTAGTCGAAGAAATTGAATCGCCGCACCTTGTAGGGACAGTTGTTCGAGCAGTAGCGCGTGCCGATACAGCGGTTGTAGGACATCATGTTGAGGCCTTCCTGGCTGTGCGTGGTGGCCGCCACGGGGCAGACCTCTTCGCAGGGCGCGGTCTCGCAGTGCATGCACAGCACCGGTTGGTGGACGGCAACGGCCGCGTCAGGCGTTTCGCGGAAGTAGCGATCCACTCGCAGCCAGTGCATCTCGCGGCCGTGCAGGACCTGCTCCTTGCCGACGATCGGCACGTTGTTCTCCGCCTGGCAGGCCACGACGCAGGCCCCGCAGCCGGTGCAGACGGTCAGGTCCACGGCCAGCCCCCACTTGTGGAAATCGTGTCTGGGCACGTTCATCTCGGGCGCCGCGCCATCCACGCGACCGTCGAAGCGATGCTCATCGAAGATCGAAATGGCCGCCGCCTTCCGGATGCCCAAGGCCGGATCGTGTTGGTACTGTTGGAACGTTCCCTCTCGGATCAACTCGGGAATCCGCTCCCGGACGGCCTGCCGGCCGACCTCGTCGACAATATGATGATCCTGCACGGTGGCCAGCGGATATTTCTGCCCGGTGGCCGTCACCCCCACGCCGGACCGCCAACCCAAATTATCGCTGGTCCGCAGCAGATACGCATTGCTGCCCACGCCGCTGCCGAGACGGCCGGCCGCTTTCCGCCCATAGCCCAGGGCCAAGGCGACTACGCCGTCGGGCATGCCGGGCAGAATGAACATCGGCGCGAGCAGTTCTGCCTCGCCGCTCTTTAGTGCGAGCAACTCATCGCGTTGGGCCCCTAGTTCGGCCGCCGTCTGCGGACTGACCACGGCCGCATTGTCCCAGGTCAGCCGGGTCATCGGCTCGGGCAACTCCTCGAGCCAGCCGTTGTTGGCGAAGCGGCCATCGTAGACCTTGCCATCGGAGAAGAAGACCACCTCGAACGTACCGGGGGACTGTCCCTCCGCGGGCGAGAAGGGGACAGGTCCATGTTTTCGGCCATCGTCGGCTCGCAAAACCGCGCCTTCTCGCCGAAAAATGGACCAGTCCCCGGCCGTCGGGGGACTGTCCCGATTTTCGTTCGACGAAAATGGGACTGTCCCCTTATCCACTCCCAGTGCCGCTGGCTTCCAGGCCGTGTCCTTGATAATGCCGTCGAATAGGGCCTGTTTCCATTTCCATTCGGTGTAGGAATTGCCAAGCAGGGCTTGGGTCGTCCGTCGCACGATCTCATAGCCGCCGCCGTCCAGGCCAGTCTTGTCGCCCAGAATGATGGCCAGGACTTCGATGGCGCTGCGGCCGTCGAACAAGGGCTCGATGAGCGGCTCCACGATGCTCACCGTGCCCTCGAAAGTGCGGACGTCGCCCCAGGCCTCCAGGTAATGTGCCCGCGACAGGTGCCACAGGCAACGCTGCGACGTTTCGTCGTCGTACAGCGCCAAATGAATGCTGTGCGGCACCTTCTCCAGCGCCGCGGCGAAGCCGAGGTCGGCCGGGGCGCTATAGACCGGATTGCCGCCCAGGATTAGCAGCGTCTGGACCTGGCCGGCGCGCATTTTCTCGGTGAGCGTGCGCAGGCCGGCAACGTGGGTCGGCCGCTGAGGCTCGGGGTCTTCGTAATAGACGATCGTTTTGCCGATATTGCCCAACTTGTGGTTGATGGCCGCCACCAGGGCGTTGACCTCCGCCGGCTGCCGCGGTCCGGCCACCACCAGCGACCGGCCCGGGTTCTGCTTGAGGTCCTTTACAAGGCTGTCGACGAAGGCCGTATCCTTGTCATTTCGTCCTCCCTCCCTTTGCACGGGGGGATTGGGGGGCGGAATAACACCAAGCTCACCGGCAATCCGCGCAGCCAGCGGCACAATGGCGCTGGGCGGCATCGCGCGGCGATGATCGGCACAGGCCCCGGTAATGCTATGGATCGACTCGGCCACATAGAGCCGATTCATGCCGCCGCTCCCCTCTCCCGCCGCACTGGGGGACTGTCCCGATTTTCGTTCGACGAAAATGGGACTGTCCCCTTTGCCAGTGTTCAACCGCCGCCCGGCCGCGAAATCGCGGGCCAACTTGATCGCCAGCGGACTGGCCCCGCCGAACAGATCGGCGTCCAGGGCCACGATCACGCGGGCCAGGCCCAGCTCGGGCACTGCCCGTAACGGTCGTCCGAAGGCCAGGCGAGTGCCCTCGCGGACGTTGTCCTCGGAGAGCGGCTCGTATTGGAACCACTGGGCCTTGGGCATGGCTTTTTCCAGCCGCTGCCGCATGTCCAAGAGGCTCGGAGAGGTGGACGCCTCGCTCAAGATGCAGAAACCTGCGCCGTCGCCGGAGAATTGCCCATCCGCCCAATGGACGAACTCCGCCCAGCTTGACGCCGTATGGGTATCGCCCTCGCGGCGGACGACGCCGCGACTGCGGTCCGGGTCGTACACCTCCAGCACGCTCGCCTGGGCGATCGCGTCGGCGGCGCCCTGGTTGAGCGGATGCGTGGGATTGCCCTCGATCTTGATCGGCCGGCCATCGAAACTGACGGCCAACAACCCCTGGCCCATGCCGCCCAATTCCATGGCCGTGGCATAGCTGACCGGCTGGCCGGGCAGGCGGTTGTGCGGACGGTGTGCGTAGGGCGCCAGCTTCTCCTCGGGCCAGCGGATGCAACCACTCAACCCGGCCAGTCCGAGCGAGGCCCCCATCAACTTCAAGAAATGCCGCCGCGCGAAGTCGGGGCTCTGCTCCGCTGTCGCTCCCCTCTCCCCTTGCCGGATGGAAGATGAAGGGGATTCGGCGCTCGATACTCCCCTCTCCCCTTGCGGGAGAGGGGTTGGGGGTGAGGGGAAAGGGCCATCGTCCAGCGCGCCGACGCCGACAGCCTGCCACTCTTCCAGGCTGCGCCAATACTTCCGCAACGGCAGCGGCGGACGATTCTTGGGCTCTCTCACCGATGACATGTCACACAATCCGTACTCGGGTTAACGTGATAGTCCTCTCGGAGCTTCTTGCCCAGATCGATCCGCACTCGCACGTCATGTTCTCCTACCGGCGCCCAGTCGATGTTGTTCACCTGGTCCTTGGGCCGTAAGTGCCGCTCCGGACTGCGATGGCACTCCAGGCACCATGCCATGTTCAGCGGCTCGACCTGGTGGACCACCTCCATCTGATTGATCGGGCCGTGGCACTCGACGCACCCCACGCCCGCGTTGACGTGCGCACTGTGGTTGAAATACACATAATCGGGCAGATCGTGAACCCGCATCCACGTCACGGGCGTGCCTTCCGTGTAGCTCTTGCGCACCTCGGCCAACTTGGGCGAGTTGGCATGAATCGCCGTGTGGCAGTTCATACATACTTCCGAGGGCGGCACGGCGGCCTCGGCGGCCTTCTCCACCGTCGTATGGCAGTAGCGGCAATCGATCCCCAATTTGCCCGCGTGCAACGCATGGCTATACGGCACCGGCTGCACCGGTTCGTAGCCCACGCCGAGCGTGGTGGGATTGGCGCCGTAGCCCAGCAGCGCCCCGACGTACAGCGGCAGCATCAGCAGGGCCAGCAACACCCCCAGTGCGGCCTTGTTCGTCCACTTGGGAAAGACCCACAACGGTGTAGAATCCATGCTTCCCCAATCCCGTTTGCGGCCTGTCGGCCCACGCCCGCCAGGATTTTTGTCTATGCGAATTGGCAATATTATGCCAGAAATCGCTAGGCCGTCAAACCCTCAGTAAACGACATTCTAAGCAGGAAGGATAGAGGGGGATTACCAAAAGAAACGAATCACGAAAACTCGAAAGACACGAAGGCCCGAGAAGAGAAAGCGGCCGGTGACGGGTGAACAGGCATCCTTCCCCGTGTTTTTCGCGATTTCGTCCTTTCGGGGTTTCGTGATTCTTTGCTGCCGAAAGGGAGGCCCCTGCGTGCCAGGCTTTGCCAGTGCTTCCAAGATGTTTCCGCGAAGGTGAACCCTTGACGCCCCCCGTTTGGCGTTATAGCATGTTGTTGGTGACTTGGAGGATAGGGCGATTGCCGAGCGTCCTGAAAAGCGCCGACACGGCAAAGAACCGGCTGTGCGTGGGGGTTTGCCCATGGAAAAAGTTTACGTGGAAGCACGCGACGAGGGCTACTGGGTCAGCGGCACCCGAGTGTCGCTCGATTCCGTTGTTCTGGCGTTTGTGCAAGGGTTGTCGCCCGAGACGATTGCCGGTGAGTGCTTTCCCACGCTGACGCTTGAACAAGTCTACGGGGCCATCGCCTACTACCTTGCGCATCGAGCGGAGATCGACGGGTATTTGAAGACAGCGGACGCCGAATTCGAATCGTTGCGGCAAACGGTGCGCAACGCTGCTCCGGAGTTCTCGCAGAAGCTGACCGAGGCACGCCGACAAATGCCGACGGCTCTCGAAAAATGGTCGTCGTTCACGCTGAAGGCGAGCAAGCAATCCCCCTGTCCGGGAATGCCTGCAAGATGTACGTGATCACCTCATAGGTTCCACCGCCCCACTGATTTGTGAACGCATAGGTCTTATCGCCGGATCGAATTAACTCCGTGTCCTTGCAGAAGAACCGAAAGTCGTCAAATCGCTTGCCTTCTTGCTCGGCCCGCGCCGTCAGCAGTTGAACGAACTGCTGGGAATCCACCTCCCCTTCGACCCATCGGAACATCCGGCCCGACTGCGAAGGCACCGCAGCGATGATCTGGTCGGGCGTGACGCCGTGGTCACATCGATAGCGAACGACTTGGAAGATAACGTGGCGTTTGGCCAACCGCTCGTACTTGGCGCCGCCGATCGTCACGTCGTATTTTGTCAGATCATATTCAACCTTTCGGGCAGCGCGCTCCTGATATTGCTTCTCCTTGATTCGGACCGTGTACTCTTCCGCCTCGGGCAGAGGGATGATTTACTGCACGTCGAGAAGCAGACGCAGCTAGTATTGGGAAGTTGAGCAACCGCACTTGCCTCCGCCCGCCTTCACGACATCCAGTCCTCGATTCGAAGACCGGGAACCCTGTTGAAATCGTTCGCGTTCCGAGTCAACAACGTCGCATCATTTGCCAGGGCGATGCTGGCAATTTTCAGATCCATGGTTCCGACGCGCGCCTTGGCCCGTTTCAACGAGTCGTACCGGTCGGCGGCAGCCTCGTTCCAGTCGAGCACCTGCCACGTGGCAAAGAAACGGAAAAGCTGTCGCAACTTTGCATACGCGCCAATCTGGCTGCGTGGTTCGTGCATACGGCGCACAGCCGCCATCCAGCCGCGCATCGTCTCCTCTACCGTGATGATAGTCGTGGCATAGGGCTCCGCCGCACGGTCCAATCGTTCCTTCAAACGACGCGATTCCGCCGATGTGCCCCTTTGGTACTCGACCAAGTGATCCGTGTCGAGGACCAACATCACGCATCCTCGGAGTTTGCTTGGTTCCGGTACTCGCGACCTAGACGGACGATCTCCTCGAAGTCGGGGTCTCCGGCGAACATGCCAAATGTCTCTTGCACGCTACCCAAAAGACGGAACGGCTTCAATTCGCCGCGCAACTCCGCGACTTGCCGCTCCAAATCATGTACTCGCTGCTCCAACTGTTCCAGCGTCATCATCGTCTCCTTCTTGTCTCACCGCGCCCCATGCTCGGAATTCAAACGGCCCCCCGCAGCCCAATTCTACCCTCAACGCGCGCCCTGCGGCAACCGCGCGGGGTTGGTGCAAGCATTCAAGGTGCAGGGGTCGAAACGGGGTCGCCGCTAGCGTTGGGAAACCGAGCAGCCGGAGCTAACTTCTTCCCGGTTGCGATGCCTTCCGTTGCGACGCCCGTTTCGACTCCGGCCGTTTCCGTTTCAGGGCAGCCTCAATCCGTTCGATCGTCCGCACGTTGGGCTTGTGCTTGCCGGATTCCAAGCGAGAAAGCGTCTCTTGGCGAATCCCCGCGAGTTTGGCCAATTGAGCCTGAGTCAGGCCACGTTCCCGTCGTTCCCTGATGATGTCCCTCGCAATCGAAGCACGAACGAATGGCAGCGCTTCACAAGTGCCGTCCTCGTCGATCGGCGGGAAGTCCGGTCCTTCGATGGCGGCAAGTTCGGCCTCGGGGATCAGAACAAACCGCGTGCCCATGATGTCAATGGTAGCTCTAGCCATAGAATCTG
The DNA here is from genome assembly GCA_049509675.1 of Thermoguttaceae bacterium. Lineage (GTDB taxonomy): Bacteria > Planctomycetota > Planctomycetia > Pirellulales > Thermoguttaceae > JBEKZQ01. Next base: position 18,677 of record JBEKZQ010000039.1, read on the forward strand.
TCCCTATGTCCAATTTGTTCGATGATGACGGCTTATGACAAAATAGTCAAGTTCCTGCTTGTTGCCTTTGCTCACGCCTCCCGATCGCGCGTCTCGATCAGTTGCTTCAGTCGCGCAGAAAGCTCGGGCGGGAAACGGACGCACCACGTTTCGTCCAGCAACCCAACCTCCAGCAGGTCCAGAAGGTGGACTTGGTCTTTCAAGCGAAAGGAGGTCAACTTCATGCGCACCAGGGCGTCCAGGGTGGGCACAAGGAAGTCGGGCCCAGCCTCCGACTCGCTCACTTCGGGAGCCGGAAGAAGGTAATCGGCGCGCACCTTCTCTCCCGCGAATAAGACATGAATCGCACTCCGCACTGACCCCTCCGCTCCGTCCAGGAACAGGTCGACCCCCGCCACGTTCTGGTGGATGAAACCGACCGACTGCAACTCGGCAATCGTCCGGGCGAAATCCTGCCGCCGAATGAGCAAGTCCACGCCCTTCGTGTTCCGCACCGCTTCCTGATCCACGCGCGCGACCCAGGCGGCCACCGCATTGCCCCCAACCACCACATACGGAATTCCCGCGCGCCGCAGCGCCGCGGCCGCGCGACAGGCTCGCTCTCGAACGTCTTCCACGGCGGCAATCATCCTTTTCCACGAGAAGTCCTTCAGGGTTACCATGGTCAGCCTCTCACGTCCACGACCGCCGGTCCGGGGTCGAAACGGGACCGCAGCATCTATTGGGAACGTGAGCAGCCGGAGCTACCTGCGCCCCGTTGCGACCGCTGCTACGCCTTCAAGCCCGTCCGATCGACCTCGATGCGACGGTCCTCCTTGATGAGTTCGTCCATGCTCAGCCGTCCCTGCCGCGCGGCGGCCTCGCGACCCAGGATACAGGTCAAGCAGCCGTCGACCGCCCGCTGAACCGTAGGGTTGTCGAAGCACCCGGACGTCACGCTTTCGTGAAACGTGGCGATATTCCGCATGGCCCCGCCCACCTGCGGCGCGGCATCGGCCCGGGCCGCAGCCGCCAGCAGCGGCGCGGAGGCCGCCGCCAATGACCCTTGCACAAAATCGCGACGACTGACGCGCGGCCCGTTTGAGGACTGATCTCGGCTCATGGCTTGGCCCCCCTTGATCGGTTCAGTTCCAGCCATTCTAGCCCGCAAGCCGCGGGAATTCCAGAGAGCGAAACGGGGCCCCAGGAGAACTGCAAAGTCGGGGTCTGGTCCATTCTTCTGCGTCTCCAACCAACAGCGTGGGACTCGGGACCAGCCAAGAAATGCGCCGCCCTCAGCCGGGCAGGGTAATCAGGAACGTGGCCCCGTGGCCGGGTTGGCTTTCGACCCGAATCTGGCCGCCATGGTTGGCGACGATGCGCCAGCACTTCGACAAACCCAGACCCAGCCCGCGGCCGGCCTGACGCGCGGAGTAGAAGGGATCAAAAAGGTGCGGGCGCTCGGCCCACGGAATGCCGGGGCCGTCATCGCAGATGCGGATCTCGATCTCGTCGTTTTTCCGGCCGACGGAGAGCACGACGTGGCCCGAGCGGCCGATCGCTTCCAAGGCATTCTGACACACGGCCCGAAGGGCAACCATCAACTGCGTCGGATCGGCAACGATCTCCACGGGCCCCGGCTCGCCTTCCAACGACAAGAGTATCTCCTGCTCGGCGGCGGCCGGCCCCATCTCGGCAATCAGACGTTTTAGCAATGCAGTTAGCTCGAAAGGCTCGGGCACGGGTTGCGGCGGGCGGGCAAACAGCCGCATGTCGGCGATCATCTCGTGCGCCCGCAGCGCCTGGGCGTTGATCAGGGCCAGGCCGCGGCGGCGTTCGGGGTCGCGCTCGTCACGCAACAGGAGTTGGGCCCGGCCGGCGACCACGGTGAGCGGATTGTTGATTTCGTGGCCGGCCCCGGCGGCGAACTCGGCCAGGGCCTCCAACTTTTCGCTCTGCAGCGTCTCGTCGAATCGCTGCTCCAAAGCGGCCAATCGCGCCAACCGGGCGGCCAACGCAGGCAGCCAATCGGCCGCCCCGCCCGAGAGTGCCAGCCACTGCTGCCGCGCCGTATCGCCCTGTTGCCGGCATTCGGCCAGGCGGGATTCCATTTCCAGCGGCGGCGACTGGGCGCCCAGCAGTTCCACGGCGCGATCGACCATGCCCCGGGCAGCGATGACTTCCGCCGGCGGCTCCCGCAGCCATAGCGGCAGGAAGGCGGAGAAATCCGTACTCGGGTCTGCCGCCAGCCAGCCTGGCCCATCGTGCAACAGCGCAAGCAGGGCGACCAGGGGGCGCTGTCGAGACTGCTGCCGCGACAGGCACGAGACCGCAAGACGGGCGCGCTCCACGGCGACGGCCACCAGGCGGCCATAGGATTCGGCCCGAGCGGCCCAGTCGGGCGGCCACTCGTACTGCCCCGCTGCCTCCCATTGCAGTGCGGCAAGACCGTGATCGGCGATCCAGCGGGCCGCCTCGGCGCAGGAGCACGGTCGGAACTCGACGTCGCGCTGCGCGGCGCACACGGCCCACAGTAGCAGGGGGGGGTCTATCGCCAGGGCTTCGCTCAGGCGGCGCAACGCGCGCCGCCGGTCCACGCCCAGCAAGGCCCCGGCAATCGCGCCGGCCGACTGGTCGGCCATGGGGAGAAGGAAGCGTCCACCGCCAATGGGGACAGTCCCATTTTCGCCGACGCGAAAATGGGGACAGTCCCCGGCGACCAGGGGTGGCAAGCAGCGCATGGCGGAATGTGGGGATCAGACCGTGCGAACGGCCTCGATATCCAGGTGGTGGCACATCCGCTCGACGAGCTTCTCCACCTCGAACGGCTTGTGCATGAAATCGTTGGCCCCGGCCTCGCGAAGCTCGCCGATCTTGTCTTCCTCGACCATGCCCGAAATGCAGATAATGCGGACATCGTCCATGGCCTTGTCGTTGCGGACCCGTTGACAGACTTCCTTGCCGTTGATGTCGGGGAGCATCACGTCCAACACGATCAGGTCGGGATGATACTCCTTGACCATCATGCCGGCGTCGAAACCGTTGTTGACGCTCCGCACCTCGAACCGCCCGTCGCGCTCGAGCACGTCGGTGATCAACTCGACCAGCTCTGCGTCGTCGTCGACGAGGAGGATCTTGCGTTTGCCGCTTTCCAAGGCATCGGTGGGGATGCCGTTGTCGCGCATGAACGAGTACAACTGCTCGCGTGGAATCCGGCGGAAGCGGCTTCCGGGCACGCGGAAGCCCTTGAGCTGGCCGGAGTCAAAACAACGGATGATCGTCTGCTGAGAAACTTTGCAGATCTTTGCTGCTTCGCCAGTCGTGAACACAGTCTTCATTTTCACCATCCCTTTGTCTAGCCAGGATTCTGACTAGTTTCAGCGAAACCCTCGGAAGCGATTTCGGCGTGCAGTCCAGGGGGTTTCTAGTCCTCCGTGTCGTACTGTGCCCGGTTGGGCAGTGGGACAGGCCCCACCACCCCGAGACCACGATGTCTCAAACGACAACCGTTCGCAGTATCCGGTCACTTATACTTTGCGCGGTCTGAAATGATCCCAACCGCAGCAAAAAGGGAACGGATCGTTTCATTACGAACCGTTCACACAAAAAACTTCACGCGATTGAGAAGGGGCGCCAATCCTTGCCTGGGGCGATGGTTTGGTCACTTCACCGTGCAAGTACAAAACTCGCCACAATTCGCCACATACGCAAGCTCGTTACGTCTCAAAAGACCTCCAATCGACAAGCTCGCCCGGTACTGCCGACATTGCCAAGCTTGCCAACGGGCGCAATTATAGCCATCTTTCCGGGACAGTCAATATTGCTTCTAGTTCCCTAAGTTACTACCGGACTATGGGTTACGAAGCCTCTTCAAGTTGGCAACTTACACGCCCGGCGGGCCAGCCGCGGCACAAGAAGGCGCCCAGCCTACCAGTTCGCGGAAAAGGGGGACAGGCACTTCTTGTGCAAAGCACCCGAAGGGCCATTCCGGCAAAAGGTGCCTGTCCCCCTTTTCCCAACCTCGTTCGCCCGTTCCACCCGCCTCGCCGATACTGCGTTACCGGACCCCGGCCGTGAGGCGCACTAAGAGCACGGCCAAGTCGGCGGGCGTGATGCCGCTGATGCGGGCGGCCTGGGCCAGATCGACAGGTCGAATCCGCGCAAGTTTCTCGCGGGCTTCGGCCCGCAGGTGCTGCACCTGGCCGAAGTCGAAATCGCTTGGGATCCGCCGCGCGGCCAGTCGCTGTTGTCGCTCGATGTCCAACTGCTGCCGGGCCAGATAGCCCGCGTACTTTGCGTCGTACGTCAACTGCCGGGCAACCTCCGGTGGCACGTCCATCAGACTGGGGCACCACCGGGCCAAGTCCTCCCAGGCGATTTCCGTCCTGCGAAGCCACTGGGCGAGCGTGACTGCGTCGTGGCGCGTTTCCTCGAGCAGGCGGGCGGCGCGTGCTATCTCCGCCAGCTTTGCTTGCAGGCGCGACCAGCGCTGCTCGTCGATCAGGCCCAGCCGCCGGCCCAGCGGAGTAAGCCGCCGGTCGGCGTTGTCCTGCCGCAGCAGCAGGCGGTACTCGGCGCGGCTGGTGAACATGCGGTACGGTTCGTCCACGCCGCGGGTGACCAGATCGTCGATCATCACGCCCAAGTAGGCTTCGTCGCGGCGGAGCACCAGCGGATCGTCGCCCCGCAATGCCAGGGCGGCGTTAGCGCCGGCGATCAGTCCCTGACCGCCGGCTTCCTCGTAGCCGGTCGTGCCGTTGACCTGTCCGGCCAGGTACAGACCGGCCACGCGCTTGGTTTCCAAGCTGATCTGCAATTGTTCCGGCGCCACGTAATCGTACTCGATGGCATACCCGTAGCGGAGAATCTCGGCCTGCTCCAGGCCGGGAATCAGTCGCAACGCGGCATCCTGGACCTCGCGCGGCAGACTGGTCGACAGGCCGTTGACGTAAACTTCCCGGGTGTGGCGTCCTTCGGGCTCAAGGAACAACTGGTGCCGATCCTTGTCGGCAAAACGCACGATCTTGGTTTCGATCGAGGGGCAAGAGCGCGGGCCGGTGGATTGGATCTGTCCGCTATACATGGGCGCCCGGTGGAGATTCGCGCGCACCAGCGCGTGCAGGGCCGGCGTGGTGTGCGTGATCCAACAGTGTACCTGCAGGCACTCGATCCGCTCGGTGAGGAAGGAGAACGGCTCGGGCTGGTCGTCTCCCGGTTGCAGTTGGGCCTGTCGATAATCGATGGTGCGGCCGTTGAGCCGCGGGGGCGTGCCGGTCTTGAAGCGGGCCAACCGGAAGCCCAGTCGCTCCAGGGCCGAGCTGACGCCCGAGGTGGCCGCTTCGCCCATGCGTCCGCCGGGCATGGTGTTTTCGCCCACGTGCAGCAGGCCGCGCATGAAGGTGCCC
>JBEKZQ010000390.1:0-6051 GCA_049509675.1 Thermoguttaceae bacterium
GGGACCTGCTTCCCCAGGGCAGCTTATGGTAATCTGGGATGTCGAGTCAAGGGCGAAGCCAGGAAAAGGGGACAGGCTCCTTTTGTGCGAAGCACCCGGAGGGCCGTTCCGGCAAAAGGTGCCTGTCCCCTTTTCCTGCGGCCCAATAATATCCGGCGAAGCGAGAGAACGTATGTCCGCCGATCGTCAAAATCGCCTGGGCGCGAACCTGTTGCGGCATTTTGGGCCCGCGCTGGCCCACGTCGGCCGCACGACCCTGAACTTGCTCCTGCCGCCGCGGTGCGTATCTTGCGACCTGGAACTCGCGGCCGACCACGACGGACCGCTGTTGTGCGCGAACTGTTGCCACGACCTTGGGCCGGAAATCTGGTCCGGCTGTCGCCGCTGCGGGGCACTGTTGCCCACCGACGGCACGCCGCTGGAAGGTTGCGTGTGCTGCAAATCGGTCTCGCTGCACTTCGACGGCGTGGTCGCCCTGGGCACTTACGAGGGGCTGCTCCGCCGCCTGGTGCTGAAGCTCAAGAGGATCTCGCACGAGTCGCTCCCCATAGTGCTCGGCCGGTTGCTGGCAAGTTGGCGGAGCGAGCAACTGGCCCAATGCCGGCCGGACTGGATCATCCCCATTCCGATGTATTGGTGGCGGCGGCTGGGCCGGGGCGTCAACAGTCCGGAGATGGTGGCCGAGTGCCTGGGTCGGGAACTGCACGTGCCCAGCGGGCCGCGGATTCTGGCGCGCCGCCGCAACACATTGCCACAAAAGGACTTGTCGCCCAAGGAGCGGTTCCGCAACGTCCGCGGTGCGTTCACGGTCCGCGCCCGATACCGCGAGCGGCTCCGGGGCTCGCACGTGCTGCTGGTAGATGATATCCTGACTACGGGGGCCACTTGCAGCGAGGCGGCCCGGGTATTGAAACTCTCCGGCGTGGCCAGTGTTTCCGCCGCCGTACTGGCCAGGGCGCAACAGAGCAGGTGAGAAGGTGAGCAGGGGAACAGGCGAATCTCAACTGCCCGTCGGGCGGCCGTTCCGTGCCGCCGTCTTTCGCGGTCTGGCGGTGTTGTTTCCGCCCCTGCTGACGATCCTGATCTTCGTTTGGGCGATCAACACCATCCGCCAATACCTGTTGGAACCGGTAACCGCCCTGGCGAGCGAGGCCCTGGTGTGGGCCGTGAGCGATGTCCGTGAGGACCTGGCCTGGGACCCGCTCCGGCACACGGCCACCGTCGGCGAAAAGACTTACTACCGCCTCGAAGACGGTACGTTTGTGCCGCTGGCCGTTTACGACCGTGATTTGAACCTCACGATCGACGAGGCGATCCAGTTTATCATCAGTTGCGGCCTGGTGCTGCCGGCGGGCGAGTTGAAGCGACTGCAAGTGGCCCCCAGTGATGGCCAGACGGACGTGTAGGGTTTTGGTTCCCTCTCCCCTCGCGGGAGAGGGCAGGGTGAGGGGGTGAATTACTTTTTTGGCTCAGCGATTTCCAACACAACCTCTCAGCCCCCGGGCACCGTGCGCAGCAGGGTCGTCTCCCGCAAGGGGAGAGGCGGGACCTCCCAGAATTCGCCTTGGGACGCGGGGCAGCCTGTTGGCGCGATGGCAGGCCCAATGGGTTGCCGCACGGCTGGAAGAGCGGGGCATCGCCGTGGATCTGGTGCCGGTCAGCACCAGCGGAGACCAGCAGCAAACAACAATCGGCGCGGTCGATGGACAAGGGCTTTTCACCAGGGAAATCCAGCGGGAACTGCTCGCCGGGCGCATCGATCTGGCGGTCCACAGCCTGAAGGACCTGCCCACCGACGCCATGCCGGGCCTCTGCCTGGCGGCCGTGCCCCGCCGCGCGGCGGTCGCCGACGTGCTGATCTCGCCGCGCTTCGCCTCGCTCGACGCCCTGCCGCAACATGCGGTGCTGGGCACCGGCAGTCTGCGCCGCCGGGCCCAGATTCTCCATGTCCGGCCAGACCTCAACATGAGCGACATCCGCGGCAACGTCGATACCCGCCTGCGGAAGCTCCACCAGGGCGGTTACGACGCGATTGTCTTGGCCGCGGCCGGAATCGAGCGCCTGGGGTTTTCCGATCAGATCACCGAGATTTTACCGTTGGAGGTCATCCTCCCGGCGGTCGGTCAGGGCGCCCTGGGCCTGGAAAGCCGGAGCGACGATCCGGCCGTCCAGCAGGCGATCGGCCCGTTGGACGACGCCGATGCGCATCGGGCCGTGCTGGCCGAACGGGCGCTGCTGGCGGCCTTGCACGGCGGCTGCCTGGCGCCCATCGCCGCCTGGGCTCGGGGCGACGCCGATCTGCTCACCCTTACCGCTCGCGTGTTGAGCGGCGATGGGGCGGAGCGGTTGGAGGCGACGCTCAGCGGTCCCGCTTCGTTGCCGGAGCAGCTTGGCGTCCAGGTCGCCGACGCGCTCATAGGGCAGGGCGCCGTCCGGCTGATCGAAGCCTGTCGGAAGTAGCGGACAGCCGGGAAGGGGACAGGTCCCCGGCCACGATCCATCAATCCTCGCCACGCGGCCCCTACCGGTCGGCCCATGTTTGCGTAAAATAACCGAAGATGCACAGGGAGACGCACTTGGGTCCGCCTTCCCCTAGCTCTAGGTATTGGGGAGATTGCATGAGGAACGTCATTACGCTCGTGTTGGGGGGTGGCCAGGGAACTCGCCTCTACCCCTTGACCAAGGTCCGCTCCAAGCCGGCCGTGCCCGTGGCCGGAAAGTACCGCTTGATCGACATCCCGTTGTCGAATTGCCTCAACAGCGGGCTGAACCGGATCTACGTTTTGACGCAATTCAATTCGATGAGCCTGCACCGGCACATCCGCAGCACGTATAACTTCGATGCCTTCGACCGGGGATTCGTGGAGATCCTGGCCGCCCAGCAGACACTGGACAATAGCGACTGGTATCAGGGCACGGCCGATGCCGTGCGGCAGAATCTGCGGCATTTCGAGGAGCCCGACGTCAAGCGCGTCCTGATCCTCTCCGGCGATCAGTTGTACCGCATGGATTTCCGTAAACTGTTGGCGTCGCACAAGGCCAGCGGGGCGGACGTGTCGATCTGCGGCGTGCCGGTGAGCAATGAAGACGCTTCCGGCATGGGCATCATGCGCGTGGACCAGACAGGCCGCGTGGTGGGTTTCCTGGAAAAGCCGCAGACGCGGCAGGAACTGGACATGGTGCGGACCGACCCCGCCTGGTTGGACGCCCAAGGGGTGCCCAGTCGCGGCCGGACCTGCCTGGCGAGCATGGGCATCTACCTGTTCAATCGCGACACGCTGCTGGATGCCCTGGAAAAAACCCCCTACCGCGACTTCGGCAAGGAGGTGTTTCCAGCGGCCATGCGCACGCACCATGTCCAGGTCCACCTGTTCGACGGCTACTGGGAAGACATCGGCACGATCAAGTCGTTCTTCGATGCCAACCTGCAGTTGGCCGCCTTGGACCCGCCCTTCGACCTGTCGATGGCCGAGGGACCGATCTACACGCGGGCCCGCTTCCTGCCGCCCTCGCGTATCGCCGGGGCCAACATCCAGTACAGCCTGGTCGCCGATGGTTGCGTGATCGAAGAGGGGGCCGACATCTGCAACAGCATCATCGGCTTGCGCTCGATCATAGGCCGCAACGCCCTGATCCGCAATTCGATCGTGATGGGCAACGATTGGTACGAGCCGCCCTCGGAGTCCAAGGCGAATCAAGACAGCGGCCGTCCGACCATGGGCATCGGTCCCGGCACGTACGTCGAGGGGGCCATCATCGACAAGAACTGTCGCATCGGCGCAAATGTCCGCGTGGTGAACAGCCGCGGCGTGGAATCGACCGAGGAGAACCAGTTCGGCATGATTCGCGACGGCATCGTCGTCGTGCCCAAGGCTACCACGCTGCCCAACGGTTGGACGCTGTAATTGACGGCGTCAGGGGCTCGGCATCTGCGTCTGCGGATCGGGGATGGGTTGCGGGCCGGCCGCCGGCCGCCATCCGCCCGCCGGCGTGGGCGACTGGGCGGGCGACTCATCGCGGGGCCGTGGTGCCGACCGAGCCCCATCGCTTGCCGGAGGCGGCAACATCACCGCCTCATCCGACGGCTTTTCCACGGCAGGCGTTTTGCTGACCGGGGCCTCGGCCGGCGGCTGCTCAGCCGCCGGTTGATTGGACGCCGGCCCATCCTGCACTCCATCGGCTGAGGCGTCGGCCGTCTCGGCTTGCTCCGGCAGCGCCAACGGCGGCTGATTACCACGCGCGTAGTAGGCCGAGGTCGAGCCGGGGCCGAGGATCGAGCCTGCCCGGGCGTTCCAAGCCATGCTCCGGTACGGTCCGCCATCGTAGACCGGACCGGAATAGTCGTAGGGATGCTCGCACATCCGGCAACCGGTCGCGGTCACCGCGACGGCAATCAGCAAGGCGCCATACGCTCTGGAGATCATCTGCATTACCCTTCCGGAGCACCGAAGGGGACAGTCCCATTTTCGCGGCCAATGCGCTTTTTCCATGATTATGCTGTAACCGCCGCGAAAACTGGGACAGTCCCCGTGCATGGTGATGTGAAAAGAGATAAGCCGTAACGATATTGTCGGTTAAACAAGCTGGCGACTGCCATCTTTCTTGAAGGAATGGCGACGCACCCCCCTCTGTAGACGATGATACACGCCCCACCTGCGAATGCTCTGTCCACTGCCGCCCCCACTTCAGGATTCCCCCGACCCAGCTTACCGGTTCCCGCCGCTGTCGCCACTTGCCCCGGAGCGATCGGATGTTAGCTTGTAAGGAACTTATAGTGTGAACGGTTCGCAACGACACGATCCCTTCCCTTTTGCTGCGGTTGCGATCAGTTCAAACCGCGCAAAGAGCATTCCCCAAGCAGGAAAGGAACCACCATGAAACGACGTCAGTTTATGTCGGGTTCGTTGGCGGCTGGAGCCGGTCTGTTCTTATCTGGGGCGCCGCCGGCCGTGCAGGCAGCGGAGCAAGCGAGCCAAACCCATTCCATCGCACGCAAGAAAGGAGAATCCAAGATGGCTTTTACACAAGCCCCCCTTCCCTACAAGTTGGGCGCATTGGCGCCGTTCCTCTCCGAGGAACAGATGAACTACCACTACCACAAGCACCACGCAGCCTACGTCAAGAAACTCAATACGCTGCTGGAAGGCAAAGCGGAGGCGAGCCTGCCGCTACGGCAACTGGTGATCCAGTCCCCCGCCGGTCCGGTCTACAACAATGCCGGCCAGGATTGGAACCACACGTTCTACTGGAATTGCATGTCGCCCGACGGGGGCGGCGAACCGAAGGGCGATCTGGCTGAGGCGATCCGCCGTGATTTCGGCAGCCTGGCGGCCTTCAAGAAGGAGTTTAGCGAGCGCGGCGTGGCGCTGTTCGGCTCAGGCTGGGCCTGGTTGGCCAAAGACAAGCAAGGCAAGTTGGAGATCATGCCGCTGGGCAATGCCGATAACCCCTTGAAACACGACCGCGAGCCGGTCTTGACCGCCGACGTGTGGGAACACTCGTACTACCTCGATTACAAGAACGAGCGGCCCCGCTTCCTGGACACGTTTTGGACCAAGGTCAACTGGGAGTTCGCCCAAAAGACTTACGAGAGTCCGCAGATGTAGGGCAGCGCGATTGCGTCCGTCGGTGCAGCGAGATAGACAGGAAGATCGACAACACGTCCGTTTTCCTGTCTACTCATTTTCTTGTCGACCTGGCGCAAAAAAAGAGCCGGACCTGAGAACAAGTCCGGCTTAAGTCTCTTGGACGCCAGAAGCGACACCAACAGGGCAAGGCTCGCTCATGTCGGGGCTGTTCAAAGCAGGTTTCCGGCCCGGGTTTGGGGCCGGAAACCTGCGGACCCCGGTCCAATACTTATTGTTTGGGTTATTTCGGGGCCGGAGCCGGAGGGGCAACCGGGGCCGGAGGAGCCGGCGGGTTGGGCTTGGCGACCGGAGCCGGCGGGGCCGGCGGGGCCGGAGGGGCAACCATGGTCGGAGCCACGGTCGGAGCCGGGGCAACCACAGCCGGAGCACAGGCAGCCGGAGCCGCACAGCAAGTCGGGGGGGC
>JBEKZQ010000391.1:0-6240 GCA_049509675.1 Thermoguttaceae bacterium
CTGATATCGTATGGGGATCATGGCACGACCTCCACGCATTGACTTCCCCGACGCGCTGTACCACGTCACCAGCCGCGGTAACGGGCGGCAGCAAGTTTTTCGGACCAGTGACGATCGTCAGCGGTTCCTCGGCCAACTCGCCGACGGCGCGTCTTCGGCGGCAATCGTGCTCTACGCCTTCGCCGTCATGGACAACCATTTCCACCTCCTGGCCCGGACGCCGCGGGCCGACCTTTCGCAATTCATGCAGCGGCTGAACACTTCCTACGCCTTGTACGCGCGCTTCAAGCACCACCGGCCTGGCCACCAGTTTCAGGGCCGCTTCAAGGCGAAGCTTGTGGAGGACGAGACCCCCCATCAAGATCGCGGCCTGCCGGAAGCTTGGACGCGCGGCCCGCGTGCGTCGCTTGGAAGGCTATGCCTGGAGCAGCTACCCGGGTTACGTCGATGCCGGCAAGCGACTGGAGTTCGTCTGCTACGATCTGCTGGCCGACTACGGCCGCACGCTGCCCGCGGCGCGGCGGCAGTACCGGGCCTATGTTCATGCGTGCGTCTTGGCGGACGACGCGCCGATGCTGGCGGCAATGGCCGCCAGTCGGCATGCGATCGGCGGAGAGAAATTCGTGGCGGAAACCGAGGGCCGTCTGGCGATTCGGCGGAGCGGAAGCGCGGTTGACCGGGATTTGGACCTGCCGCGAACGACGGTTCCCATCGAACGTATCGATGGGACGGTCGCTGCGCATTACGGCGTCCTGCCGACGGACCTGGGAAGTTGCCTGGCTTGCGGCGGCGCGGCCAAGTTCGTCGCGGTGGAGTTGGCCTGTCGCCTGACCGGCATGACCCAGCGTGCCATCGGCGCGCATTACGGGGCCATCAGTTCGGCAGGCGTGAGCAACATCCGCCGGCGACTGAGGACGGGCGAGTACGCGCTCTCCGACGTCGTCGCGCAGTTATACCAGCAGATGCTTACGGTTAGCAGTTAAAGTCTGACCCTGATATCCCTCTCTGATATCCCTCTGAGTGGTCGATGCCGGCGACATCCAGGGCTTCCACCAGTTGATCATCCTCGGCAGACACGACCACGATTTCCGCGCCTATGCACAATTGGCGGGGATCAAGGTCCGACCGATCGCTTGATGCGGCCTGCATTGCCGATAAGCCTCGGTGTACCGCTTCGGCGACTTTCGGACTCGCGGACCAAAGGGCTTCCGACGACACTTGGACGGGATTATTCGTGAACCGCAGGGTGGCGTCGAGCAAACCGTGGTTCTCCCTGGCGCCGTCATTCAAGAAAAACGCGCCTACCACCGGTAATAGCGGTAGGGGTTATCCCCCATTGGGAAATCATTGCGATAATCGGGATAGTAATATCCGAGAGACCCGACCCCCTCCGGTTTTGGTCTCAGGGACATTGGCAAGCCTCCGTTGCCCACGAAGCCTCCCTCGTTGAAGCGATCGAAGAGTCGCACGGCGATGACGTTTCTGCCGGCCTTTACCAGCCTTCCGGGCACTACGTAATTGCGCGGCGCGAGCCACCAGGCAGCCGTCTTCATGTCCGTATGCCCGATTTCCACGCCGTTGAAGTAGGTATTGTCAAAATCATCGAGCGCGCCGAGGGCGAGAATCATCTCCTTGCCCGCCTCGCTCGGGGGCACGACGATTTCTTTGTGGAAGACCGCCTCCCCGTCGTTATCTTTGAAGAACGGAATCATCTGGGGCAGCGTGACGGGCGTCCAGCCTTCGCTTGGCACGGTTTCGCCAACCAGCTTTTTTGCGGCCGGGGTGACGCCGGGATCACGATGCGCCGTGGCGTCGCTGGCGGCGGGGGGCAACCGAAGGGTAATCTTCATTTGCCACTCGCCATCCAGGTTGAGAGCCCAGGTGTCCAGCGGATGGAAGATGCGACTGTCCGCCGGGAAAGCAGCGCCAAGGTTGGCCAGGAGTTGGGCCACGGCGCGGGTGGACCTCCACCGCGTGTAGCGGAAGCAGGTCTTCTCGTCCGCGTGGAAGCGATCCGGATCCACCTGGCAGAAGACGGCCACGCCCTTTCCGATCACTTTGCGGCCAATCAGACCGTCCGCGCCGATCTCCGCGCCGGCGCTCACGATCCAGGGGGCGATATCCAGGTGGGTACGCCAGCGAAGATCGGACGCGCTCAGGCCCTTTGCTTCGGGCCACTCGGGCACAGCCGGCGACCCGGCGAAATCGGCTGTAGCCGGCTTCAACGTGGCGCCGAGCCCCCCGTCTGCCCGCGAGCGCGGCAAAAAGAATACCTTGCCGCCTTCTTCCAGGCAGGCGCTGAGCGCCGCCGTATCGATGTCCGCATCCGGGCCGATGAGCAGCAGCCCGGCGCCCGCATCCAGCACGGCCGATCGCTGATAACTCACCCCGACGCGGTCCAGCCATGCCGCGCCCGCTGCGCCGCCGAGATATGCGACCTTGCTCACCCGCGCAGACAGCGGGCAGTGCAGCGCGTAATCAATGATTTGCCCGGCCATGCGCTGCGCGGCGGGATCCGCGACCACGTGGTCTTCCAGGTCCAACGTGCAGACGATCAGCCGTCCTTTGCCGTAGTCCAGCTCCATCAGCGGCGTATAGGCCAGGTCGAACTCGCATTCCAGCATGGGGCGCCAGCCGCTGCGGTGAGGCTTCTCGATGGCAGCGCTCGCGACCGCGCCGCGGTTGCCCCAGTGCCAGCCGGCGTAGGGCTGATCTCCTTCGTTCCCCTTGAGGTAGTTTCCCAGGTATTTCGGGTAGGCCTCAATCAAGGTGCTGCTACCCGTCCAGTCGCGCAGGTCGTCGGCATCTATCCGGCGGGTGACCGGGGAATTCATGGGGAAGACGCGCCGGCTGACCTGCGGGCAGATCCGCCACTGGAGCGCCCGTTCCATCCACTGCGGCTCTTGGGCACAAATCACCGCCCGGCCTCCGGCGCGCACGAAGGCCTCCAGCCTGGCAGCCGTCGTTGGGTCTTCCTTCAAGGCATTGCGTCCGATAACCACCAGGGGCGCCGCCGCGCCATTCCAGGCACGGGCCGCATAGCCCAGGTTCGCCAGCATCTTCTTCGCCGTGCCGTCCGGATCGATGACGGCGATCTCGCCTTCGCCCGGCCGGTCCTCTCCGAAGACGCGAAACGCAAACGTGTCCCGATGCGTGGCCTCGCCTATGGCTGCGGTCAGCGTGATCCGGCCGTCGGCCCTGCCGCCGGCTTCGGCAGCGGGCGCGATCACCTGGATGGGAATCAGTCGGGTCTCCGACACTGCCAGGCTGCCGTGCTCCGTGCCCCTGCCCACTTCCTTCCCGCCGACGGCGGCAGTCCAGGCGGCTGTAAAATGCTGGGGCTGACGCGTATCGTTGATCACGACAATCTGCTTCTCGATCTTCTCGCCGGAGCGGAAGTGGTGGTCCTTCGCTGTGTACTCCCCTACCGGGCCGGCGATCCACGCCAGGGTTTGGCCGTTGTTCTCCTTGAGCGCATCCTGCATCCACGACCAGGTGCGCAGGCCGCCCGGCAGCCCCGCGGTCCGCCAACTGCGCCAGGTATTGCTGCGGAAGAGCTGCTGAATCTTGTGCATGTTGGCGTAATCATCCAGGCGGTTCTCGGAGCTGTTGTAGAGCATCCCGCTGCGGAACAGGTCGTGAAGAAGCTGCCGGTACTTCGGCTCCTCTGAGGCATAGGCGTCCTTGCCAAAATAGATGGCGCTGAATTCGGTCAACAGGGGCTCGCTGGTGATGTTGCTGGAAAAGCCGTCGCGCCCGCGCCGGAACGTGCAGTCCATGGGGGTGCCGAACTCGACCATTGAAATCGGCATCTCGCCGCTATTGGACCACTGGCTCAGCCAGTCTTCGCGCTCCTGGAGCGGTATGAGATCCAGGTAGCAGTTCATGGTATAGACGTCGCCCGTATAGGCCCCTGCGTGGCTGTAATAGACCCGGGTGGGATCACGCTTCTTGAGCCCTTCGAACATCTCCTTGCCGGCGGCCAGGATGCGCTGCCAGCGATCATTGCTCTGATCCCAGCCATGGCGGCCCAGATTGCGCGGATCCTGGTCGATCGCGCTGCCGAAGAAATTCATGCCGGCGATCCACATCACCAGGGAGGGATGGTTGCGGTAGTGGCGCATCCACACGGCAGCCCGCTCCAGTGCGCGCTGCCGGTTCTGCTCCCAAATGAGCTTATGGCTCGAATCCACCATGTACTTGTTGGCGTTGAGGATGTACTCCGCCGCCAGGTATCCCTTGTGATCGGCGTCGTCAAGATCCGGCCTCGAGTCGGCGGCATCGCCGCGGGCATCCACAGTCGGGCGTCCGAACTCCCAGAAGTTCTCCCCGACCTGCGGGCGCTCTCCCCAGTAAAAGCACCCCTGCCGCAGGCGGATCTCGGCTCCGTTGAGGAAGAACTTGCGTCCCTCCGCCCAGAACTCGCGGAAGCCGAATTCCTGGTTGTACTCGTCGTCCAGTCCCGCGCCCTTCACTTTCAGCCGGAGGGTATAAAGGTTGGGCTGGCCTACATCCCACAGGCGCGCGCTTGGCCAGGGCCAGGAGAGAGTAAGGGTCTGCGTCTCCTTCGCCTCCACGGCCGCGTCCGCAGTGAAGCTCTTCTCCACAGAACCGTGCATGTCGAGCATCTCGGCGACGAACTGAACCCGGCCGGTCTGCTCGACGCCGGCAAGCTCCACGTCCAGAGCGACGTCCTTTTTTCGTGTTGAGGGACGTACGAAGACATCGGTCACCCGCGCCTCGGACCAGCGGCTTTCCAAAAGGACGCTGCCGGTCAGGCCGCGCGTCTCGAGCCCGGCCGACGCATAGGAGACGCTACTCAAGGCATTCTGCCAGAAGCTCCCCACTTTTTCCGGATCAGCGATGGCCGCCACCAGCAGCCGGATATCTGCTGTCTTGCCGGGCGTTGCCGCTCGCGTGATGTCCACCGATCCCCAGGGCCAGGCGACCCTTCCGCACTGCGTGCCGTTTACATAGACCATCGCGTCCGTACACACCCGGTCAAAGCGCAGGCTGATCGCGCGACCTTGCCATTCCGCCGGAATCGGCGCCTGGCGCTGATACCAGGCGCGCGTCACCAACGACCCATCATATAGATCCCACTGCGGACCGCCGCCGAGGGCCGGGAAATCGGAAGGCTTGCCCGGGTGAATCTGCCAGTCGCCCGGCACCTTGATATATCCCCACCCCAGCTTGGGCGGATCAGCCGCCGCTTCGGCTGCGGGCATGAAGCGCCAGATGCCGTCCAGCGAAACCCGCGCCCGCCTGGCATTCACCGTTTCGACGCTGGTCTTGTCCCAGTCCAGGATGGCGCCGGCTGGCAGCAGGGCGTCCCCCAACTGCTTCCGCGCGACCAGATGGGGCGCGACCGTGAGGTCGGCGATCTCGAACACGCCGGTGCAATAGAACATCGCGGGCTGGATGTTCAGGCGAGTCGCCCCCGCAGGCACCTTCAGCTCGACCGATTTCGTCACCCAGTCGGAGTCAGTCCTTAATTCGGGAACTTCCGGGTAGCCAAATGAGCCTCCTTCGAACATCAGTGCAACGCGGGCCGTGTGCCAACCCTCTTTGCCTATTTTCAGGTTTGTGGCTTTCACGCGGACCGAGACGGTCAGGGACGCGATCTGCGGGGTGACTTTCACGTAGGCATGCACGTAGTCGAGTTGACGACCGGCATCCTGATTCTCAATGCGCAGCCAGTGCTTGCCGTTTTCCGAGATGACGCGGAATTCCTGGTTGTTCGGAATGCTGAATCCCTCGGCCCAACCCGTATTGACGCCGGGGTTCTCAAAATTCCCCTGCGGAAGCAGGTTCACCTGAGCCGAGGCGCGCCCTCCCACGACACAAAAGAACGCGAGAACCAGTGGGAACTTGGTATTCATGTTCGTCACTCCTCGTATCTCCCATGTTAACAAAGTGGTTTGCGACCTTCCAGTTATCGCGAATCATGACGCAAGTCGTTGTCCGGCACGGGCCCCGCGATTTCACTGGAAACTCCGAAAAAATAAAATGTCGTGCCTGCCCCTTGACTTCCGGCCTGCTGGAGTCTAGGCTGTTTCTTGGCTTCGCCTTCCCTGGTAATCCGCGTGCGCTGGGTTGGCGGGCGACATACCTATGAGGCTAGTGGTCTGTCCAACTTGAGTTTACGGGTGCCACGGTTGGCTTGTCCAACCGTGTTTCCAGCACTGCTGGGCAAGCCGGGCACCGACCGGAGGTTGGTCGTGGCACCCAACCGGTAAT
>JBEKZQ010000392.1:0-6042 GCA_049509675.1 Thermoguttaceae bacterium
GCCTTCCAGCACATAGGAGGAGACGTTGCCGAGCATGGCGGTTTGCAGCGTGCCGCCGATGGACTTGGCCGTCAGGCCGACCCGCGCCGCGTCCGTCTCGCGCACGCGGAAGCGCAGCGACGGCCCGGCCTCGACCAGGCCGTTGTTCACGTCCACGATGCCCGGAATGGTACGGATCGCCTTTGCCACCTCCTCGGCCTTGTCCTTGAGCAATTGCGTGTCGGTCGAGTAGATGCGGATCTCGACCGGGTGCGGCGACCAGGTGAGGTCGCCGATCAGATCGCTCAACACGCCGGGGAATTCGATGTGCAGGCCCGGCTCGGCGTCGTGGATCGCGTCGCGCAGCTCGTCCACCACTTCCTCGGTGGAGCGGCTGCGATTGGTCCGCAGTTTCACCAGCAGGTCGCCCGTGTTCGGCTCGGAGATCTCCAGTCCGAGCGCCGCGCCCGTGCGGCGGGAAAAACTCTCCACTTCCGGCGTTTCCCGCAGGATCTGCTCCACGTGCTGCAACATGCGGTCGGTCTCGGAAAGGCTCGTGCCGGGACGGGAGAAATAGTCCAGCACGAACGCGCCTTCTTCCAGCTTGGGAAGAAAATCGATGTCGAGTTGCTGGTAGACCAGCACCCCCGCGACGACTATCAGCAACATGCAGCCGGTGGAAAGGACGATGTGCCGCAGGGCCCAGCGGACGGTCACCTCGTACAAGCGGATGATCCGCGCCAGGAGCGGTCCGGCCTGGTGCATTTCATCCTCGGCGTGCGCCGGCCGGCGGCGGATCACCAGCGCGGCCAGCGTGGGCGTCCAGGTGACGGCCAACAGCAGCGAGGTCAACAGCGCCAGCACCATGGTCATCGCCAGGGCCCGGAAGAAGACGCCGGGCACGCCGTCCAAGAAGGCCAGGGGCACGAACACCACGACCGGCGTGAGCGTGCTGCCCACCAGCGGCGCGCCGACCTCGTGGATCGCCCGGGCCACGGCCTCGCGCAGGGCGAAACCGGCGCGGGCCTTGGCGTGGATCGCCTCCACCACGACAATCGCATCGTCGATCACCAGGCCGATGGCGGCGGCGATCCCGCCCAGGGTCATGAGGTTGAAGCTCATCCCCAGCAGCCTCATTCCCAGCAGGGTCACCAGCACGGTGACCGGCACCACGGCCGCCGCCACAAGCGTGGTCGATAAGCTGCGGAGAAAGGCGTACAGGACCAGCATCGACAGAACCAGGCCGATCAAGATGCTCTCCCAAACGCTGCGCACGCCTTGCCGCACGAAGAGCGATTGGTCGTAGAAGAACGACAACCGCAGGTCGGAAGGGAGATCGGCCTTGATGCGGCGCAATTCGGCTTCCAAGGCGTCGGCGATCGCCGTGGTATTGCCGCCCGGCTGGCTGTAGACGTTCAGCAGCACGGCCTGCGCGCCGTCGGCGGTGACGATCGTAAAACGCGGCGCCGCGCCGCGGCGGACCGTGGCCACGTCGCCGATGGTGATCGGCGAGGGGTCGGACCAGGAGATCACGATCTTCTCGATGTCGCGCGCCCCGCGCACGCGGTTGTCGACGATCGTCAAGTAAAGCTGGTGGTTCTCTTCGTGCATCCCGGCCGGCGTAAAGAGGTTGGTGTCGGCCAGCGCCTGGCTCACTTGCTCCAGCGTCAGACGATGGGCCTCCAGCCGGGCCGGATCGACCACGACGTGGTACTCGGGCTGGCGGCCTCCCACCAGGTTCACCCGCGCCACGTCCGGAATGCGCAGAAAACGCGGGTTGATCTCGTATCGCGCCAATTCCCACAGATCGGTAATGTTGCGGGTCTTGCTGGTCAGGCTCACGCCCAGGATGGGAAAGGCCGAAAACGTGAGCCGGTGTACGGCGATGTCGGTCGTGGCAGGCAGATCGCTGCGGATCTGCGAAAGCCGCCCCAGCACGTACTGCTCGGCCTGGACCATGTCGGTCGACCAATCGAAAAAGACGTTCACCTCCGCCGAACCGCGCCCCGTTGCCGAGCGAATGTTCGTGGTGCCGGGAATGTTCTTCATCGCCTCTTCGACGGGCCGGGTGATGGTGGCCATCATGTCGTCGGCCGGCATCACGCCGTTGTCGATGAGGATGACCACGCGGGGGAAATTGGTCTGCGGAAAGACGGCGGCCGGCATGTGGAAGGCCGAGTAAGTCCCGGCCAGGCACAGAACAACGGTCAAGAAGACGATCGCCGTGCGATGGCGCAACGCAAGCACACCCAGGCCCCGAAGAGGGGGTGATCCCTGGGCCGCGTTCGCCTCAGCAGGGTGGTCTGACAATGCCATGCGAAAAAGCGCGCAACAACCTGGATAGAATACGCTGCTCTTAACGGCGATCGGCCGCTAATTCCTTCCTACCAATATACCTTAGCAGCAAGCCGAGTGGCATTCTGCGCCGATTTTATCAAAAACACGGCTCTTGTCTGTTGTAGCAGTCGTACCATGCGCGTCAACCATCCCCTTATCATCGGCCTGTTGCTTTTTATGCTGGCAGCCCGAGGCGCGGGGGCACAAATGCCGGAGGCTGGGACGGCGGCCCCCATACCGCCCGCGGTCGCGGCGTCGGGCGCCGGCATCGAACCGGCGGCCATACCGCTGGACCTGCGGACATCGCTGGAGTGGACGCTGGCACGGAATCCAGACCTGATCGCCCAGCGGCAGAACCTCGAGGTTTCGGAGGCCGCCCTGGAGCTCGCCCGGCACTTCCCCACCAGCCTGAACCCGACCGTCACGGTCGACGTTCGGCCGTGGGTCTTTGGTCCCCCGCCTGGCGGCGGCCTCGATCACCCGATCCCGCTGGTCAACGTGACTTGGGCCCAACCGATCGAGTTGGGACATCGCACCGGGATTCGCACGGCGATTGCGCAAGCGGCCTACACGCAAACCCGCTGGACCATCCTGCAGGCTGAATTGACCACCTTGGTGGAGACCTATCGGGACCACCAAACGGCGCTGTACCGCCGCGCCAAACTGGAAGTGGCCAGACAGCTCTACGAGCACAACGAACGGCTGCTGGAAAGCCTGGGCCGGCAGGTGGAAGCCAATCGGGCTCCGGTCGCCGACCTGGTGCTGGCCGGGGTAGAGAGCCAGGCCACGCGTCAGGTGTGGGAATCGGCCCGGCAGGAATACCAGGTTGCCCTGGCCGATTTGCGGCGGCAGATGGGAATTCCCGAGTACGCGACATCGGTCGAACCCAGCGGCCAGTTGCTGATCCCGCACCTGGAGCCCAATCAAGAGGAGGCCCAACTGCTCCGCATTGCCTTGGAAAGTCATCCCCAGGTCCACGCCGCCGAGGCCCAGGCCGCCTGTTCCCAAGCCGCCCTGGAGCTGGCCCAGGCCGATCGCATTCCCATCTCCTCGATCGGACCGGTCTACGAGCGGAACGAAGCGGCCGACACTTTTTACGGCGTCGTCTGGAGCACGCCGGTGCCCCTGCTGAACGCTGGTGGCCCCCTGGTCCGCCAGCGGGAGTCGGAGCATCATCGCGACTGTACGGCACTGGCCCAGCTCCGCGACAAGGTCACGGCCCAGGTAAAAGCCACCTTGGTGAAGTGGCAGCAGATCCAGCGCGCGGTGGAGCGGACAGAAGGGGGGATCGAGGCCATTCGCGGCCAGGCCGCCCGCATGGAACGCCTGTATGCGGCCGGGCAGACGGACGTTGTGAAACTGCTGCAAGTGCGCGATCGCCTGATCGAGGCCGAAAACGCCCGGCTGGACGTGCTTTGGCAGGCCACGCAGGCTTATGCCGAGTTGCTCAACTCCGTGGGGAGCACCACGCTGCTAGGCTCGCTGGCGCCAAAACAACCGTAAAAAACGGTTGATTCTGCTCTCTAGTAATATCTTCCCTGGCGCGTTATGATACCTTTGTAGGAGTCCGGAAGTTCCTTGGCAGCGGGGCGAGATCCCGTTGTGCCGTATCGTGACTCCTCGGATCGGGTGTTCTCACCAACACCTCTTCCCGGAAACCAGCGCTATTCGGGTGCTCGCAGAGCACCTTACAACTCTTGTTGGAATCGGTTGATGCGTTATACTTTGCGCGGTTTGAAATGATCCCAACCGCAGCAGTAGGGAACGGACCGTATCATTACAAACCGTTCACACTAAAGCAGGTCGGTCGCCGGGGTCGGCACGGGCATGACCAAGCCGAAAATTGATACTTTCCTGGATCTAGTGCGACGAAGCGGGTTGATCGAACAGAATCAACTCGACTGTCTCCTTGTCGAATTGCAGCCGCGCCTGGGCAAGGATCCCCTGGCGGATACCGACCTGGTCGCCGCCCGGCTTGTCCAGTCCGGGCTGATCACGCGGTGGCAATGCGATAAACTTCTGGAAGGACGTCACAAGGGGTTCTTCCTCAAGAAGTACAAGCTGCTGGGTTTGCTGGGCACGGGCGGGATGAGCAGCGTATACCTGGCCGAGCACGTGTTGATGCAGCGGCGCGTGGCCATCAAGATCCTGCCCAAGCACCGGGTCGACGACACGTCGTACCTGGCCCGATTCCATCTTGAGGCGCAGGCCGCGGCCGCCCTGGACCATCGCAACATCGTGCGCGCCTACGACGTCGACAACGAGGACAATCTGCACTACCTCGTCATGGAATACGTTGAGGGCCGCGACTTGCAACAGATGGTCAAGAAGGACGGCCCAATGGATTATCCGGCCGCCGCCGAATACATCCGCCAGGCGGCCGAGGGGCTGGCCCACGCACATCAGGCAGGCCTGATCCACCGCGACATCAAGCCTGCCAACCTGCTGGTCGATACGCAGAACGTCGTCAAGGTGCTCGATCTGGGTCTGGCGCGGTTTGCCGGTGAGGATCTTGCGTCGCTCACCGTGGCCTACGATGAGAACGTGCTGGGCACGGCCGACTACCTGCCGCCGGAACAGGCCCTGGACAGTCACGGGGTCGATGCGCGGGCCGACATCTATAGTCTCGGATGTTCGTTGTATTTCCTGCTCACCGGACACCCGCCGTTTCCCGAAGGCACGCTGCCGCAGCGGCTCATGGCGCATCAGAAGCAGACCCCGCCCAGCATCCTTACCGAGCGGTCCGACGCCCCGGAGGACCTGGTGGCCATCTGCGAGAAGATGATGGCCAAGAAGCCGGACGATCGCTTCCAGTCGGCCCAGGAAGTGGCCTTCGCGCTGGGCCGGTGGCTGGTCGAGCATGGGCACGGTTCGCACCCGGGCGGCAGCGGAGGCGGCGGATCGTCGCACACGATGGTGCCGGTTGGTCCGGGATCTCAGCAGGCGGAGGGCGATTCGGTCATGGACGATATCGCCCGGGTGGTGGAAGAGTCGCGTCAGGCTTCGCGCCGCGATTCGGCGATCAAAGGCAGCCCCCCTCCCCTGCCCTCCCCTGCCGCGCCCGCCGACCCCATGTTGGATACGTCGACCAATCTCAACAAAGACACCCACCCCGGCAAGGGAAGCAACAGGGGGAAGCCTCCCGATGCCAACCGGGAGTTGCCCAGAGCGCAACCGCTGGCCAACGCCGGTGGCAGCAAGGCCGCCGAAGCACTGGCGAAGCCAGTGGCGCCCGGCGGCAAGCCCACGGGCAACGCCCACTCGCCCAAAGCACCGGCAAAGCCAGTGGCACCCAACTCGCCTAAAGCACTGGCAAAGCCAGTGGCACACAATGCGGCCAAAGCACCGGCAAAGCCAGTGGCACCCAATTCAGGCGGCGATTTCGTGTTGGCCCTCGATGAATTGGTCGGCGAGCGGCCGCGCACCACCGTCCCGGTGCCCGGCGAACGGATCGGAGGGCACCGGTCCCACGCGGTGAAGGCGCCCAAGTGGATGTGGCTGGCCATCGGCGCCGGCTTCTTCGTGGGCCTGGTGATCCTGATCGTCGCGATCCTGCTGTCGATGCGCTGAGCACGGATCGAGATCCCCTCTCCCTCCGGGAGAGGGTTAGCCCAAGTTACGCTGTTGCGCGGGAAAATGCAATGATTTGGGCCGGTCCGTGAATGTAAGTCCAATGGCGATGGCGTTTCTTTGGCCGCAAGGTGTTGTAGTGAAGACCTTCTTGCT
>JBEKZQ010000393.1:0-6036 GCA_049509675.1 Thermoguttaceae bacterium
GGTGTTTCATCCGTGGCCGCAATTCCCCACCGTCTTCCGCAAGCGTTTGGTCGCCTCGACCATGTTCCGCAACGAGGCCTGCACCTCCGGCCAGCCACGGGTCTTCAGGCCGCAATCGGGATTGACCCAAAGCTGCTCGGGCCGCAAATGCCGCAGCGCCTTTTGCAGCCGGCCCATGATCTCTTCCACCTCCGGCACGCGCGGACTGTGGATGTCGTACACGCCCGGGCCGATCTCGTTGGGATACTGGAAGCGGGCGAAGGCCTCCAGCAGGTCCATGTCGCTGCGCGAGGCCTCGATCGAGATGGCGTCGGCGTCCAAGGCGGCAATGGACTGGATGATGTCGTTGAACTCGGCATAGCACATGTGCGTGTGGATCTGGGTCTGGTCGGCCACTCCGGCGGCAGAGAGGCGGAAGGCGTCGACGGCCCAGCGGAGATATTCGTCCCGCTGGTGCCGGCGCAGCGGCAGGCCCTCGCGCAGGGCCGGCTCGTCGATCTGGATGACGCGAATGCCCGCCCGCTCCAGGTCCAACACCTCGTCGCGAATGGCCAAGGCGATCTGGAAGGCCGTGTCGCGGCGCGGCTGATCGTCGCGCACGAACGACCATTGCAGGATGGTGACGGGGCCGGTGAGCATCCCCTTCATGGGCCGGCGGGTGAGCGATTGGGCATACTGGCTCCAGGCGACGGTCATCGCTTTGGGCCGCCGCACATCGCCGTAGATGATGGGCGGCTTCACGCACCGCGTGCCGTAGCTCTGCACCCAGCCGTGGCGGGTGAAGGCGAACCCATCGAGCTGCTCGCCGAAATACTCGACCATGTCGTTGCGTTCCGACTCGCCGTGGACCAGCACGTCCAGGTCGATCTGCTCTTGCAGGCGGACCGTGCGCTCGATCTCCTGCCGGCAAAAGGTCTCGTATTGCTCGCGCGACCAGTCGCCCTTCTTCAGCGCGGCCCGGGCCCGGCGGACCTCGGCCGTTTGCGGGAAGGAGCCGATGGTGGTGGTGGGCAACAGCGGCAGCGACAGGTTCTGGGCCTGCGCTTTCCGCCGCTCGGCATACGGCGACTTGCGGCTGAGCATGTCGGGGCTGATCGCGGCCAGCCGCTCTTTGACCTCGGCATTGTGGATCTGCCCGGACTGGCGGCGGCGCTGGAACAAGGCGCGATTCTCGGCCAACGCATCGGCCACGGCCGGCCGGCCTTCGTTGATCGCCCGGGTCAATAGCGATACCTCGTCCAGCTTTTGATGGGCGAACGCCAGCCAGCCTTTCAGTTCGGCGTCCAGGCCGGTTTCCAGATCCACGTCGATGGGGCAGTGCAAGAGCGAGCAGGAGGGCGCCACCAGGATCCGCCCCGGGCCAAGCCGCTCGGCCGCGCGCTCCAGCAGTTCGAGGGCCGGCTCGAAATCGGTTCGCCAAATGTTTCGGCCGTTGACCACGCCCAGAGAGAGCATCAGGCCCTGCGGCGTCAATTCCAGGGCCCGGCGAAGCTGCCCGGGGGCCCGGACCAGGTCCAGATGCACGGCCGCGACCGGCAAATCGAGCGTTGCCGACAGATTCTCGCCCAGGTCGCCGAAATAGGTGGCCAGGCAGATCTTCAGTTGCGGCGCCGCGCCGCTGAGCCGGGCCACGGCCGTCGCCAATGCCGGCATGGCGGCCGCGGGCAGGTCGCACACCAGCGCCGGCTCGTCGATCTGGACCCACTCGGCCCCTGCATCGGCCAGCCGCCGCAGTACTTCCTCGTAGACGGGAACAAGCCGATCCAGAAGTGCCAGCGGATCGTGGCCGCCGCCCTTGGGTTTTCCCAACAAGAGGAAACTCACCGGCCCCAGCAGCACCGGCCGCGCGCGGATGCCCAACGCCAGGGCCTCGCAAAAGGCGTCGATCGGCGCGGTCGAGGCCAACCGAAACGTCTGCCGGGCCTCGAACTCGGGCACCAGGTAATGGTAATTCGTGTCGAACCACTTGGTCATGTCCAGCGGAGCGACTTCGGCCGTTCCGCGGGCCAGGGCGAAATAGGTGGCCAGATCGACCGGGCCGCCGACAAGCTGGAATCGCGGCGGGACCGCCCCCACCATCGCCACGGTGTCCAAAACATGATCGTAGAGCGAGAAATCGCCGCAGGGGATCTGCTCGATGCCGCGATCGCGCGCCAGTTGCCAGCGCCGCCGCCGCAGGTCGGCCACCGCGGCCTGAAGTTCCTCCAGCCCCACGTCGCCCTGCCAATAGCCCTCGATGGCCCATTTCAGTTCGCGCTTGCTGCCGATGCGCGGAAGGCCCAGAATCGATGAAAGTGCCATACAGTTTTCAGTTTTCAGTTTTCAGTGTTCGGATCTGAGATCTCAAATCTGAGATCTCAGATCTGAAATCTCAAATCTGAAATCCACGCCGCACGCCCCACGCTCCACGCCCCACGCTGCACGCCGCACGCCGTCGGGTCGGGAATGTTATCTTCCCTTGGGTAGATTGTCAAGCTTGCGGCCGATGCTATGATAGGGGCCGTTCTCCCCAACTGAAAACTGAAAACTATACTCTCATGCACACAACGATCGAACGGCTGACGGCCGCGGGGCCGGTCGTCACGGATGGCGCTTGGGGGACGCAGTTGCAGTTGCGGGGCCTGCCTGTCGGGGCCTGCCCGGACGCCTGGAACCTGGAGCGGCCCGGCGCGGTCGAGGACGTGGCGCGAAGCTACGTCGAGGCCGGCAGCCAGATCATCTTGACCAATACGTTCGGGGCCAATCGCTTCATTCTCTCCCGCTACGGCCTGGCGGAGCGCGCCGCCGAGATCAATCGGGCCGGCGTGGGACTGTCGCGCAAGGCGGCGTCAGGCCGGGCCGCCGTCTTCGCCTCCATGGGACCGACCGGCATCGTGCTGATGATGGGCGAGGTCAGCCCGGACGATCTCGAAAAAGCCTTTGCCGAGCAGGCCGAGGCGATTGCCGACTCGGGCGCCGACGGCATCGTGGTCGAGACCATGTCCGATCCTGTCGAGGCCCGGCTGGCCGTGGCGGCCGCCCGGCAGAGCGGCTTGCCGGTGGTCGCCTGCATGACCTTCGATTCCGGCCCCAACAAGGACCGCACCATGATGGGGGCGACGCCGGAACAGGCGGCCGAAGAATTGCTCGCCGCCGGGGCCGATTGCCTGGGCTCGAACTGCGGCCAGGGGATTGCCGGTTTCGTGGCCATCTGCCGCCGGCTGTGCGCGGCCGGCGGCGCGCCGGTGTGGATCAAGGCCAATGCGGGCCTGCCGGAGATTCGCGACGGCCAGACCGTCTATAGTCAAACGCCGGAGCAGTTCGCCCAGTACGTGCCGGAACTGGTGGCGGCCGGCGCGGCCTTCATCGGCGGCTGCTGCGGCACCACGCCCGAGTTCATCGCCGCGGTACGGCGAAAGCTGGCCGGGGAGTAGATGGGGCGGGCGCAGCGAGCCCCACCCTGAATAATCCGGGCTACTGGCCTCGGGCCGGTTGGTCGAGCTTCGAGGTGTCGACGTAGATGTGCTGTCCGCCGCTTTGCCGGGCAAGCCGCACCATGAAGTTGTCGGCCTTTCGTTGGGGGCCGGTGCCGAACTGGATGGTGTGGATCGTGATCCCCGCGCCGCGACGGTCCAGCCGATCCAATTGCTGCGCACTAAGCTGCGGGTCGTCGCCGTCGGTCAAGAAGAAGATCACGTCGGGCCGCAGTCGGATGGCCGTCATCAGGGCCGCCTCATGGTCCGTGGCGCCGTCGGCGTTGATCGACTCGATGAAGCTGCGGCCCTGTGCCTTGTTCACTTCGCTGCCAAAGGCCAGCCGGCCCGCCTGACCGGTCGGATTGAAGATCCGCGGCGCCTCGTTATAGAAGATGATCTGGAACTGCTGGACCGTACTCAGGCCGCCCAGGCTGGCGATGAGCTCCGCCTTGGCCGCGGCCAAGGGCTTGCCGCCCTCGATCCCCATGCTGCCGGAACGGTCCAACACGTAGACGAACTTCCCCCCGTCGGCCTGAATGCCGAAGAATGTTACCCGGGCCTTCTCGCCGGGCGACGAGAACACCAGCGGTGCATGGCGACGGGGGGGTTCCTTTGGCTCGGCCGCCGGGGCCAGGGCCGCCCCGCTTGCCAGAACGAAACAAACAAGCACGGTTGTCATGAAGCATCGTTGCACGGAACTCCCCCCAGTTCTGTCTTGGCGGCCGCAACTTCGCCGTCTTTTCGCCCGGCACCCTCACCCCCTGCCCCTCTCCCGGAGGGAGAGGGGGGCTTCGCCGCCTCCGCTTCTGCCCTTCGACCAATGCCGAGGGAAGCTTATAATTGATAGCCGCCCAATTCGATGTCCAATTATAGGTAACCGGAAGGGGACAGGCCCCCGACCGGTTACAATTATAGCGTGTCCCGTTGCGGAGTCGTGTCGGTGCAAATTGTCAAGTATCCCCATCCTGCGTTGCGACACAAGTCCAAGCCCTTGTTGCGGGTCGATGCCGAGATGCGCAAGATCGTGCGGCAGATGTTCGACCTGATGTATGCGGAGAACGGCATCGGGCTGGCCGCCAACCAGGTGGAACTGCCCTATCGGTTGTTCATCATCAACCTGTCGGCCGATGCCAACGCCCCGGAGCAAGAGCACGTGTTCATCAACCCGGTGATCGAGCGCCGTACCGGCGGGAGTGCCGAGGCCGACGAGGGCTGCCTCAGTTTCCCGGGCCTGTTTGCGCCGGTAAGACGCGCGGAGAAGGCGGTGCTTTCCGCCTATAGTCTCAGCGGCGAGGAAGTTCACTACGATCTCAACGGCCTGTTCGCCCGGGCCGTGCAACACGAATACGACCATCTGGACGGCAAGCTGTTCGTCGATCGGTTCACGCCCGGCGTTTTGGCCTCGGTCAAGGACCGGTTGGACGAGTTTGAGCGGGCCTTTTACCTGGGGCGGCAACAGGGTCTGATCCCGCCGGACCAGCAAATTGCCGCCCACTTGGCGCAACTGGAAGGGCTGCGCACCTGATCGCGGCGACACATGCAAGGAGGATGACCATGGCCGGCAAGGCCGCCTTCGATACCACGCCCATCGCGCGCGTCAAATCGTACTGGGACCGGCGCCCGTGCAATATCCGGCACTCGCGGAAGCCGCTGGGAACGCGGGACTATTTCGACGAGGTCGAGGCGCGGAAATACCGGGTCGAACCGCACATCCCGCAGTTCGCCGACTTCCCCCGCTGGAACGGCAAGCACGTGCTGGAAATCGGTTGCGGCATCGGCACCGACACCATCAATTTCGCCCGGCACGGGGCACAGGTCACGGCCGTCGATCTGTCGGACGAGTCGCTGGCCGTGGCCAAGAAGCGCTGTGAAGTGTTTGGCCTGGGCGAGCGGATCACGTTTCTGCGCGGCGACGCCGAGGAATTGACGCAGTTCGTGCCGCGCCGCCGCTACGACTTGATCTATTCGTTCGGCGTGATCCATCACACGCCGCACCCGGACAGCGTTTTCCAGCAAATCCGCCTGTTGAGCGATGCCGATACCACGCTCAAAATCATGCTCTACCATCGCCGCTGCTGGAAAGTGCTTGGCATCCTGGCCCGCAGCGGCGGCCGATTCTGGCAGTTGGACCAACTGATCGCCCGGTACTCCGAGGCGCAGACCGGCTGCCCGGTGACGTATGCCTACACGCGTGGCGGACTGCGGCGGATGCTGGAAAGCCACGGATTCCGCGTGACGCAGATTGCCGTGGACCACATCTTCCCGTATCGCATCGCCGACTACGTCCAGTATCGCTATGTGAAGGAGTGGTATTTCCGCTGGATGCCGCGGCCGTTGTTCGGCGCGTTGGAGCGCCGCTTCGGCTGGCACTTGCTGGCCACGGCCACGGGAGGCGGCCCATAACCCAGGGTCAAGGAAATGCGTCTGATCATGCTGGCTACC
The DNA here is from genome assembly GCA_049509675.1 of Thermoguttaceae bacterium. Classification (GTDB taxonomy): domain Bacteria; phylum Planctomycetota; class Planctomycetia; order Pirellulales; family Thermoguttaceae; genus JBEKZQ01. Next base: position 5,898 of record JBEKZQ010000393.1, read on the forward strand.
GGCCCGTTCGCGGTGCCGACGTTCCGTGAGCTCTACCAGACGCGCCACGCGGTGGTGGCGTTGGTCACCGGTCCGTTGCGCACACATCGCGGCAAAGAGCTGCCTCCCACGAGCGCTCTGCGGGAAATCGCCCGCTCGT
>JBEKZQ010000394.1:0-6034 GCA_049509675.1 Thermoguttaceae bacterium
CGGCCACCTGGGCTCCGGCAGCGGCAGAATGGGCCTCGTTATCGTCCTCGAGCACCCGGAGGCATCCCGGCGGCCTCCTACGAAGCCGCCCCGCGGCCACCGCTTACGTCTGAATTACAGCCAGACGCGCGCAAACGCCGCGGTGTGGGCGACACGTCCTTGCCGCGTTGGCGTGTTACGCCCGGCTACGTGCGGTGCATCTCCGCAATGAGTTGATCGGCTGTGGGCCGCTGATGGGAACGTGGCCAATCCGTGGATACGCGACAGATTGAAGTCATGGCGTACTTGTAACATCTGAAAGAATAAGGACTTGTGCAGCCGGCATAGCGGCTTCGGCGGCATGGCGGCTGATGACCTGCATTAGCCACCCTGCCGAGAACAAGCCGGGATGTCCGAAATCTTGGCGGGTCCCAGCCTATTCCGCGCGTCGGTCACATCGACGAATGTCGCTAGCTTAAGGAGGCCGACTACAAGGGGTGGTAGCTGAGTCCGAACGCGATCGCAATCGGTTGTATCCTAGAACCCGGTTCCAGGCTTAAGCTAGTGCCATTCGTCACATCGACCGACGCAGCGAAAGGCACAGCCGAGGGCAAGTCAGAACACGTTCATTTGCTGACAGTCCCTTCGCCCCCGCGAGAGTGACGCACTTCCCGACCGGGAGGCCGTCACCGTTCGCGCCCGCTCCCCGCCGAAACATTCCGCCGCCACCACGGCGCAAGCGGGGTTGGGGCAGCGATCCGCTGCTGCGTAGCCGTAGGTTATGCTTCAGCATGACGGAACCTTTTGTCCGCCAAGATGTTATGCTGAAGCATAACCTACTCACTGCCCAGCGCCGCGGCCGTTAGGGCAGCGTGATCTCCGTGTTGGGCGCGCACACGAGCGTCTTGCCGTCGATGCGTACCTTCACCAGCACCTCCCGGCCGGCGCGGAGCACCTCCAGATCAAAGCTGCGGCCGAAGGCCTTCACTTGCCGCAGGCTCATGCCGGGCCATGCCTCCGGCAGTCGCGGGTTGCAGCAAAACGACCGCAGACTGCGGGGCCGGATGCCAAAGAGGCCCTCGGTCACGACGCGGCAAAACAGCGCACTCTCCGCAGCCAGGTGGGCCTGATCGCCCTCGGGCCAGGCCTCGACCGGATAGGGCACGTGCTCGCCCAGCAGGCGACGGCGGGTGTACGTGCCGAGGAAGCGCAGGCCGGTCTCCGTCCGGCCCACGGCAAACACGCCGCGCAGGGCGTAGAGCGTGGAGCGGTCCCAGAAGACGCGGTTGCCGGCTTCGGTGGCCAGGCCGTCGGCAGTCCATAGGCGGGGCGAAAAGAGGGCCGCCACCGTACCCTCGGCCCGCTGCGTGATCCCCGCGGTCAGCGGCACGCAGATCCAGGCTCGCAACGTGGTATTGCCGGCGTAGTAGCGGTAGGCGTGAAATCCTTCGATGGTGGCGCCGAAATAGGACTCGATGGCGGCGGCCAGGGCCTCGGCGCGGCGGTCGTATTCGGCGGCCGCGGCGGTTTCGCCCAAAACCCGCGCCAGATCGGCCGCCGCGCGCAGGCCGCCGTAGGTCAGGCCCGAGGTGGAAAGATTCGCCTTGCCGGTGGGGAACCGGCCTTCCAGCTCATCGGTATCCGACTCGACCACGCCCTGGCGGTTGGTCTTGCGGCGGCAATACTCCAGGCACCACTGGACGGCGGGAAAAAGTTCCCGGGCAATGGCGCGATCGCCGCGGGCCAGGGCAAAGCGCGAGGCCCCCAAGGCGATCATGGCCGCATCGCCCCGATCGCCGAAGCGCCGATAGGGCATCTCGCCCTCGACCTCGAACGACGAGGGCAGCGTGGCATAGTCGCCGCCCATCGCCTTGGCGAAGATCCGGTAGGTGTTCAGGGCGGCCTGGTTGGCGATCTGATCGCCCAGGAAGGGGAAGAACGGGCCGCAGTATTCCGCCTGATCGTCGGCCCACACGCCGCCGTAGAAGCGGCCGCCGCCCGGCGACGGCACCAGGCCCATGGCCGTGTCGAAAATGCTCTCGGCACTGCGGAGCTTGGCCAGGTCAAAGGCCCGATTCAGCACGCCATCGGGTGTCGCCAGCGACAGCGATCGGCTGATGCGGTCGATGAAACGCGCGCGGGCCTCATGCTCCGCCGCGATGTCCACGTCCGCCGCCGGCTGGTCGGCCCGGCAGGCGCTGAACACCAATCCCAGCGCGACGGTTTTCTTGGGCTCCAGGGTCAGACGCCGCGGCGCAATGAGCGTGACGCGAATCGCATACTGGCCGTACACGCCGCGATCGTTTTCCCGCTGGTCCAGCGGCTGGATATCGAGTGTGATCGGCGCGGCCCCGGCGTTGCGCACGGTCCACTTCTCGACCACCAACGAGCGGCGGGTGGAAGGGAAGAGCGTGCGGGAGATCTCCAGCGACCCTTGGGGCTGGTGTTGGATGCCCAGCCGCCCGTCGAAGGTGATGCGTGCCAGAGGACCGGGCGTGACCGCGCGGCCGTCGGCGCGGAGTTGCGGCTGAACCTCCGGCCCGTAGGTCCGCCGCAGGTAGCCGCGCACGTCGCGCGGCTTGGTGCGAAGCATCGGCCAGATCACCTCGCGCTGGAGTTTCAGGTTCCTGCCGGCATCCGCGCCGTAGTGGAGGATGACGGAGACCTTCTGCCCGCTCATCTCGACATGGTCGTCGTGCGGCAGGCGGCGGTCGGCGGCCACGTCCCAGACGATGCCTCGCTCTTCGCCCAACCGCCAGCGATCGACGCCCGCAGACTCGGCCGCCCGGCCCAGCGAAGCGGTTGCCGCCAGGGCGACGACCGCCAAGCAAGTCCACCGGCGCAGCACTAAGAAAATCATTCGAGCACCAAGAGGCGGTCGTCCGCATCACCGTACACCCCGATCCGCAGCCCGGCAGACGTTCTTTCCAGCGTATAGCTCCAGCCTGTGGCCGGGTATTGCGCGACGACCTTGGTCGAAGCCGCCCATGCGTGAGAGACCTCCACATGGCAGCTTCCTTGGTCGATCAGGTGCAGGATCCAGCGGCGTTTTTGCGGCTGGTGCGTAAGCACGGCCCGCTTCTCGGCGGGATGCACGCGCACGGGGGCTTCGCCGGCCAGGAAATCGATGGTTTGTTGCACCAGCGGCGCGGAGTCGAGGCTGGCCAAGAAAGCGATCTTGCCCCGGCCCAACGACCGCACGTGCAGCAGGCAGACCGCGCGATCGAACTGCCGCGCCTCCAGCAGCGTCTCGCCTGCCAGCGGTTCGATCTCCACGAGCGTCTTGACTTCGGCGGCCACGGGCCGGCCGGCCAATTCTCCGCCGACCGTCCACGGCTCCCGGCCGGCTGGCGGCACCGCGCGGAATCGCACGCCCATCTCGTCGGCCAGATCGAAGTCTTGCTGTTGGCGTCCCTGGGCATCGTGCCGCAGCGCATCGCCGCCCACCAGCAGGCTCCCGCCGTCGCGGACGTATCGCCGCAGACAGTCGAGCTGCTCGGGCGAGAGGGCCGCCGTGAGCGGCAGCACCAGCGTCTTGAACCGCGACAGTTCCTTGCCGGGTTGGGCCAGGTCGAGGCAATTGATGAATTCCAGCGGCAGGCTCCGCGCCAGGCAGGCTTCGGTCACTGCCTGCATGGCATTGACGTAAGGCTCGCGGCTGTAGTCCGGCCAGCGGTAGCGCGTGGCCTCGCAGAACACCACCGCCGCGGAGGCGACCGGCCGCGCGCTCTCGAGGTAAGGCTCGATCTCGGCGATCATGCGAAAGAACGGGCGCAACTCGTCGCGATGCCAGGCAGCCATCTCCTTGCCTGGCAGGGCCGTACGGTAGTTCGCCAACTTATGGCCGAAGTAGGAATAGCTCCGGCCGCCCAGCGCCAGGCAGAGCCGATTATGGGGCCGATCGATCTTGGCCGTCGGCGAGACGGGCAGGTCGTTCATCATCCCGTTGATGACCGCCTCCTTGTTGGTCACTCCCTTGAGGAACAGGTTGCGGAACGGATCGCCGTATTCGTTGTAGGCAATGTCCTGGGTGCGGCCCAGGTTGAGGTCGTTCCTGGCATAGCTTTGAATGCCGTTCTGCCACAGGGGCACGCTGGGCTTGATTTGCTTTCCCGTCCGGGTCAGGCGCGAGACCACGCGTGCAACCGTCGCCTGGTAGAAATCTTCCTGGCGGCGCCGGGGCACCCTGTCCCATGCCGCAAGTTCTTCGCCGTACAGTTCGCGGTACAGCGCCCGGCAGCCGTCGCAGGTGCAGCCGGGCAAGGTGGAAAGGATGTCGTAGCGCAGGCCGTCGACGGGATAACCGAGCAGCACCTCGCGGGTATGGGCCTCGATGCGCTCGAGAAAGCCGGGCGCGTTGAGACAGATCAGGCCGTCGAGGCGGCCGTCCGGGCCGGCCTCGGCGCGGACGAAATCGCGGCCGAGGTTCTCGCGCATGAACTTCCAGTTCCAGTTGATGGTGATGTAGCCGAACGCCGCGATCTTCCGTTTGTGCAACTCCTCGATCGTGCGGCCGAACCAATCCCCCTGCATCCCCGGAAAGCGCGTGCCGACCCGGGTGTCATACGTGCAGTAGCCGTGGTGCGGCACGGCCATGACAATCGTCCCGTCGAGGAAGTCCGCGCGGCAGAATTCGGCGAACTCGACCGGATCGGCCTCGCTGAGCAGTTCGGGCGTGTGGCGGATTCCCCGGCCAATCCAACTCCAGTCGAGATTGAACTGCCGGTAGCAGTGCGCGGGACCCTTGGGTCTATATTCGGCCACGCTGCGGCAAGGGGCGAACCAATCGTCGGCCGGCGCGGGGCCAGCGTCGACCACTGCCCAAACCGCGGCGAGAAGGATAGAGGCCACTGTCAACGGCGAGCGATTCTCCAGCGACATCTACCGGCTCCCCTCATGGCCGTTCCATGCGGGAAACATGCTCCCAAGGATCGACAAAACAGTAACTGTCCTGTTCTCGAAAGTAGTCATCACGCTCCGAGCGTGCAGTTCCATCTCGCGGAGCGAGATGAGTACGATTGTTGCGATACTTGTCGATTCGCCGATCCCAAGGATCGGCATCGGCCCCGATGATTTGTTTGACCAGCACCCCATGCAGGATGGTTTGTTGGCGGTGCCAGCAGAGGCTTGCCCGGAACCCGGGCCGATTGTAACCTGCCGACCAGTCGCCGGTCAACTTCTCACCCGGTTCGGGAAACAATTTTATTGACGTACCTCGGGCGATATGGTACAATGACCCCTCAGGTGGGCCGAACGGCTCAACGAGCGAGATGCATGGCTGACGAACAGGAGCGTGAAACGCCGGCGCAAATCGTTGGGCGAAAATTGGACTGCACCTGTAATGCAAGACATCCTGGCCAACGCTGTCGAAATGCACCGCACGGGGCAACTGGGCCCGGCCGCCCAGTCGTATCAGCAAGTATTGGCGCAAGAGCCGGAGAATATCCAAGCCTTGCATCTGCTCGGTGTCCTGCGCCACCAGCAGGGCGACCACGCGCAGGCCGTCGAGCTCATGGGCCGTGCCGTGGCTCTGCGGCCGAATGCTTTCGGCATCCATGCCAATCTGGCCGAAGCGTATCGCGTATCGGGTGAGTTCGATCGTGCTATCGGCTGTTGCCGGACCGCGCTAGGGCTAAACCCCGATTATCCGGAGGCGCTGTGTAATCTTGGAACCGCACTGCAAGGCTTGGGTCGGCAGGACGAAGCCGTCGAGCATTTTCGTCGTGCTTTGCAGCTCCGCCCTGACTTCGTTACGGTCCACAACAATTTGGGCATTGCGCTGCGGGAGTTGGGCCAGCCGGAGCAGGCGTTAACGCACTTTCGCCGCGCCGTCGAGCTCGATCCAACGTTCGCCCCCGCTCGGACGAACCTCGGGCTGCTGCTGCTGGATCGCGGCCAGGCCGAAGAAGCCTTGCAACACTGCCAAGAGGCGGCCCGCTTGCAGCCCAACGTGGCGGCCCTGCACCATAACCTCGGCAACGTGCTGCGGGGGCTCGAACGATTCGTCGAGGCGCGGGCGGCCTATCTCGAGGCCCTGCGGTTGGACCCGAATCTG
>JBEKZQ010000395.1:0-6024 GCA_049509675.1 Thermoguttaceae bacterium
CTGGTGACGTGGTACAGCGCGTCGGGGAAGTCAATGCGTGGAGGTCGTGCCATGATCCCAATACGATATCAGACGCCATGCCGCCTGTCAAGGCCAGTTAGCTGTTAAAGTCTGACCCCGTTATTCCCGTTATTCCCGACCCCGTTATTCCCCAAACGTCTGCTGCCTACGATTCCCCCGCTGGGTCACGTGGTGGGGCATACCCGGAATAACCACTCGTGCGAGCCTCGGCATTTCCTGAAACCAGCAAGTCTCACCCAATTTGTCAATAACTAGTAATGTGTCCCTCGATTCTCCCCAGATTCTGTCCCCCGATTCCCTCCCAGCCGTGCTCGCCTATAACCTGTTGGTTCTGTGGAAAAACCTGAAAACCCTGCAAACGCCGCAGGAACCCATGCAAATTCCCGAGGAAGTCCCATCCTGAAAGGCGGACGATCTCTGAACGGGCGTAAAATCGTCTGCCGGAAAATCTTGCCGCACACTGCTTGACCGACTTGCTGCAGCGAACAGTTCCCAATGTTATACTGACTGACACCAGTTTTCAGGAGTTTCCCTTATGCTGCTATTCCCTTTGTTGTTGTCGACCGTCTTGGCTGTCCGGCAAGAGGGCGAGGGCCGAATCCTCGATGATTTTCGCTATGGCGACGCAACGGCCGCGCGCCAGGCCTGGACGGCCGCCGAGGGTACGCCGGCCGCTACAATCGTGCCCCCGCCCAATGGTCCGGCACTGGAGGTCGGCGCGCCGTTCGCCGCCCGGCCCACGCTCATCAGGACCGTGATCGACCGGCAGGTGCGACTCGATCTGAGCAGCCCGGTCGAGTTCGTCCTGGAGATTGCCGTCGAGCCGCCGGAGGCGGCGGGGCACGTCACCTTATACTTCCATAGCGGCGCGGGCTGGTATGGTTCCAGCCTTCCGCTGGCGGAAAAAGGCTGGCAGTCGTTACGGTTTGCCAAGCGATCGTTCCGCCCGGAGGAGCGGCCCGGGGGGTGGGACCACATCGAAGGCATCCGCATCGCGGTCTGGCGCGGCAACCGGCAGGACGCAGCGGTCCGCCTCCGCCGCCTCTCTGCGCTGGGACCCGAAGCACTCCGGGCCGAGCACCAAGCGGCCCGCGATCGAGCGGCCCATCAGCCTCCCGGCCGGGCCATGTGGAACCATTCCGGCACGGGGGCCTATCCGGGCGACTGGCCGCGGACGACCGGCCTGCTGGCCAAGAGCGGCTTTAACATGGTGCTGCCCAACATGCTCTGGGCCGGCGTGGCCCATTACGCAAGCGACGTACTGCCGCGGAGCGAAACGTTCCGCCGTTACGGCGACCAGATTGCCCAGTGCGTGGCCGCCGCCCGGAACCGCGGGCTGGCGGTCCACGTGTGGAAGGTCGATTACAATCTGGCGACGGCGCCGCCGGGTTTCGTGGCCGAGCTGCGCCGCCAGGGTCGCACCCAAGTGGCCGTCGATCGTCGCAACGTGGACTGGTTGTGCCCTTCGCACCCGGAGAATCAACGATTGGAGTTAGCGAGCCTGTTGGAGGTCGCGCGCAACTACGACGTGGCCGGCCTGCACCTGGATTACATCCGCTATCCCAACCGCGAAAGCTGCTATTGCGACGGCTGCCGGCGGCGGTTCGAGGCGGACTCCGGCCGGCCGGTCAAGGATTGGCCCGAGGAGTGCTACAGCGGGTCGAGGAAGGAAGAGTATAACGATTGGCGTTGCCGGCAGATCACGGCCTTGGTGGCGGCCGTGCGGCGCGAGTCGAAGAGGCTGCGCCCGGGGTTGAAGCTCTCGGCCGCGGTGTTCGGGGCCTATCCCGATTGCCGCCGCTCGGTGGCCCAGGATTGGCCCCAATGGGTGCGCGACGGTCTGTTGGATTTCGTTTGTCCCATGGACTACAGCAACGACGACGCCCAATTCGCCGAGTGGGTGGAAGGCCAGGTCCGGCTGGTCGGCGGTCGAGTTCCCGTTTACGCCGGCATCGGGGCCACCGCCTCCCGCAGCACGTTGCCGGTGGAACAGGTGGTTGGGCAGATCGAGCGCGCCCGATCGCTGGGCGCGGCCGGCTTTTCGATTTTCAACCTGGACGGCCGCACGGCGGAATCGCTCGTTCCCGGCGTCGGCCTGAAACTGCGCTCCGCGGGGATTAAGGAGCCGTAAGTCGCCGTCAAACATAACCTGCCGAATCCGAATGTAGTAGGCACACGCCGTGTGCCGTAATTGGCGGGCGGCACACGGCGTGTGCCTGCTACAATTGCAGCCACTACCCATGAACGCGCTGATTGTCGCAGACGTTCAGAACGACTTCTGCCCCGGCGGCGCGCTGGCGGTGCCCGAGGGCGATCTGGTCGTTCCGATCATCAACCGCATCCTGCCTCAGTTCGACGTGGCGGTGGCCACGCAAGACTGGCATCCGGCCAACCACGGCAGCTTCGCCGCCAACCATCCCGGCCGTAGTCCGGGCGAACAGATCGATCTGGCCGGCCTGCCGCAGATCCTCTGGCCGGTCCACTGCGTCCAGAATACGCCGGGAGCCGAACTGCATCCCGGACTGGACCGCCGCCGCATCGCCCGAGTGTTCCGCAAGGGCACCGACCCAACGATCGACAGCTACAGCGGTTTCTTCGACAACGGCCGTCGCTCGTCGACCGGGCTGGACGAGTACCTGAAGCGTCTGGGCGTAACGGATGTCTACGTGTGCGGCCTGACGACCGACTACTGCGTGAAGGCCACCGCCTTGGACGCGGCGGGGCTCGGCTTCCAGACGCACCTCTTGGAAGACGCCTGCCGCGGCGTGGAACTTCGCCCCGGCGACATTCGGCAGGCGATCGAGCAGATGCGCGCGCAAGGGGTGATGTTGGGCCGCCGCGTTCTCCCCTCTCCCCTTGCGGGAGAGGGTTAGCCCGGATTATTCATGTAGGGTGGGTCGAGGTCGCGCAAACCTATGGTGGGTCTCGCAAACCGATCAACCGTTGGCCAGCGCTGTGTCATAAAGCGGTAAGTTGATAAGCGACCGAAGACCCGGGGAGAACCACGGTTTGCTCGACGCCACCCTACAGTTTATGAATAATCCGGGCCACCCTACTTTTTCGGCGCGGGAACGACGATGGGCGTATCGTCGGCGTTGCCCCATTCACCCCAGCTTGCGTAATAGTTGCGCATGTCTGCTGCACCCATCAACTCCAGGGCGAAGGCCATCACCGCCGCTCGTCCACCGGATTGGCAGTAGCTGGCGGTTGAGCGCTCCAGATCGACGCCCGCCTCCCGAAAGAGCGTACGGAGCTGATCGGCACTTTTGAACCGCTGCGTGGTCTTGTCGATCAAGTCGCTCCACTCCAAGTGCTTGGCGCCGGGGATCGCCCCGGCCCGCTTGTTCACCTGCCGGTCGGTCCCGCAGAACTCGGCCTGGCTGCGGGCATCCACGATTTGCAGACTTTTCTGCTTGAGGGCATCCAGAAGTTGGCCCTTGGTGGCCAATCGTTTCGCTTGGGACGTTGCCGGAAAACTCCTCGGCGCAGGGGCCTGGGGCTTGCCGGCCTCGATCGGCAGCCCGGCCGTTTTCCAGCCCGGCCATCCGCCGTTGAGCAAACGCACGTCTGCCACGCCCCAGTAGCGCAGAATCCACCAGATGCGGGCGGCATCCTTCGAGGAACTGCCATCGTAAACGACAACCTTCGAATCAGGGTCGATGCCGAGGCTGCCGATCAGGCGGCCCCATGCCTTGGCATCCGTGCCGGGGCCAAAGGCCTTGGCCCAAGCGGCCGCGTCGACCCAGCGCGCCGCGGGCAGGCGATTCTCATCGAAGGCCTTCTTCGCGCGGGCATCCAGAACCACGAACTGCCCGGCAACTTCAGGCTTTGCCAGGGCGGTCGGCTCCATGAGCAGTTCGGGTCGGGCATAATCGCTCGCGTTGGCGGACAACGCGGTGCCGTGGGCCAGGGCAAGAACGATCAACAGCGCGGCAGACTTCATGTGCAACTCCCCGAAAAGCGGTAAAACAATAAACTCATCAATCGTCGTAGGACGGATTGGCAATCCGTCCCGCACGAAACAGACGGATTGGCAATCCGTCCTACGGGCAACCGGCCAAGTTACTGTCGTCATGCGGGTCCCAATCAATGTTTCCCATAGTTCATGGCAATGCCTTTGCGCTGTGCCAGGATGTAGGCCTCCAAGGCCCGCATCTTGGCGCCATCCGGCTCCAGCTTGGCGCCGCGCAGCGGGTTCTCGATACACCAGTTGATCATGTCGCGCAGCAGGACCACGCGGCCCAGTTGCACTTGGAACTTGGGATAAGTCTCGGGATGCGTATTGGCTGCGTGGGGGTGGCACATGTCGCAGGAAACCGCGACCGTGCTGCCCAACTCGTCGGCATTGTGGAAGATGCGAGAGCCCTCGGCGGCAAACTTCTCCGTCTCCCGGGCCCAAGTCAGGAGGTCGCGCCGGGTAAAGTTGCCGTAGGCGTCGCCCTTGGCCTGGCCGCCCTTGAGCAGGTCGGAATTGTCGGCCGGCGGCTGGAGCGTGTGTCGCTCTTTCTCCTCGGCCACCCAACGGGCCTCGGGGTGGTTGCGTTTCCATTGGTCCAGCAAGTTGTCGGCCAGGGGCTGGCCCGTAAGCCCCTTGGCGACCTCGACGGCGTTGCCGCCGTCGCACGCGCCGACATGGACCGTGCCCGCGTCGCCCTTCGGCGCGGTCGTGGCCGGAGCGGCCTGCGGCTGCTTCGTGGCCGCGGACTCGGCGGCGACCGCCGGCCTGGCCAGAAAGGCGGCCAGCAGAACAAAGACCGCACTGCCGATGCGGCAGCGCATGGACGTGCTTCTCATGGTTCGTCTCCTTGTCTGTCTCAGTAGGACGCTCGGTTGGGCTGCGGCGGAGCATTCTGTTTGCCCCAACTGGCGGTATATGCCCTGCTCACGGTGATCGGATTGCGGTTCCACAGGTTATAGACCTTATCGACCAGGCCGTCCGCATGCACGTGTACCTCGCCGTCGCCGCAGCCGTCGTTCGGGTCGAACGGGTCCGGCCGGCTCATCTGGATCGTCAGTTCCGGCATGCCCTCCGGGGCGTACGGCCAGGGCCACGCGGTCGACAGCATCCCGTGGAAATGGATGTTGCCGATGCGGTTGGTGAGCAACTGGTGGGTGTGACCGTGGATCACGACCACCTGTTTGAAGCGCTTGAGGATCGCCTGCACCTCGTCGGCGTCGTCGGTCCAGAAGTTCCAGAACTTGTACAACTTGTAGAGCGGCGAATGGGAGAAGACGATGACCGGCGCGTCGTCGGCATATTTCGCCAGATCGTCCTTGAGCCAATTGCGTTGCTCCTCGCCCACGGTGAAGTTGCTTTGAACGCCGTTGTCCAGGCCGGCCACGGTCTTCATGCGGTCCATGGGCGACATGCCGCGGGCGGTCCAGAAGTCGCGTTCCACCACGCTGTTGAGCACGACGAAGTGGACGCCCTTGTGGTCGAAGGAGTAGGTCGACTTGCCGAAGAGATCCTGCCATTTCTGGCCCAGATCCAGGTACCAATCGTGCTCTCCCACCATGACCTTCAAGGGCGCCTTGAGGTTCCTGAGGATCTGCGCGCCCAAATCAAGCTGCTTGACCGCGCCGAGCTGGGCCAGGTCGCCCCCATAGAAGACGAAATCGGGCTGGGGGTCGAGCTTGTTCACGTCGTCGACCGCGCGGAGCAGCCCCCGCACGAAACGGTCATTGACGCTTTTTTCGTACAAGTGCGAGTCCGAGATATAGGCGAACCGAAAGGCCGGTTTCGATTCTGTGGTTTCCGAACCCTGCGCCACGGCCACCGGCGTGAACGAATGCGGCGCGGCGAGTCCGGCGGTCGCGCCCACGGCCGCCGCCGACACCTTCAGGAAGGAGCGACGGTCGAGATTTCGCAAGCCATGGAAGAACTGCCGACGCTCTTCCAGATACTTGGTTTCGACACTCTTATGAGTAGCCATCGTTAATCGCTCCTTTTTACTTGTCTTTGCTGTTGGTGCCCGTTACCCGCTGCTCGAACGGAATGGTCTT
>JBEKZQ010000396.1:0-6010 GCA_049509675.1 Thermoguttaceae bacterium
AACACGGCGACCGGCGCGCTGCCCGGCGACGCGGGCGGCAACGGCCGCGTGGGCGCCCAGAAGATCATCATCTTCGAGACCGACGGCGTGCCCACTTCCACGGCCACGGCCAGTTTCGTCAGCGGCAGCGCCAACCAATCGTACTACAAGGTCCGCTACAACGCCGCCAACCCGGGCGGCAGCGAGTATCCCTCCTGCACCAATTGCGGTGGCGCCACTTCGGCGGTCACCACGCAGATCACTACCATCGTGACGCAGCTCGCGGCCAACACCAGCGCCGGCGGCTACAGCACGACCAACCGCCCCTTGCTGTTGAACTGCATCGCTTTTGGCCCCTTGGGCGTGGCCGCCGTGGGGATTCTCAATACCATGCAAACGCTCGGCAACGTCAACGACGGCATGCCCAGCTACAAGATCATCAACGGCAACTCGGCCACGATTACCTCCAACCTGCAAACCGCCATTGGCAAGATTTTGCAAGACGGCGTCCAGGTCTCTCTCATTCAATGACCCACCCTACTTATGATTCGCCGATCCTTCGTCACACCCACCAATCCACACCGCCGTGAAACGAAACATCCCGCCTCCGCCCGCCGTCGAGTTTCAGCACGTCAGCAAAGTCTATCGCCGGGGCTTCCTGCGGCAACCGATCTGCGCCCTGCGCGACGTGACGCTGTGCGTGCCGCCGGGCTCCGTGTTTGCGCTGATCGGCCCCAATCGGGCCGGCAAAACCACCTTGGTCAAGGCCCTGTTGTCGATCTGCCGGCCGACCGCGGGCACGATCCTGCGTCTGGGCCGGCCGGTCCGGGACCGCAGCACGCTGGCCCGCGTCGGCTATCTGCACGAAAGCCAGGCCTTCCCCCGCTACCTGACGGCAACGGCCCTGTTGCACTACTACGGCGCCCTATCGTTGATCGGCTCCCGGGAACTGAACCGGCGCGTTGGGGCCTTGCTCGACGAGGTCGGCCTGGCCGACCGCGCAAGCGAACCGATCGCCATGTTCAGCAAGGGCATGATCCAGCGGCTCGCCTTGGCACAGGCGTTGGTGAACGACCCCGAGTTGCTGGTCCTGGATGAGCCCACCGAAGGCATGGACCTTCTGGGCCGCAAGCTCCTGCACCAGGTCATTCGCCGCCGCCAGGCCGCCGGTCACACGGCGCTGTTGGTTTCCCACAACCTGGCCGACGTGCGTCAGCTTTGCGATCGGGCGGCCGTGCTGCGGGAAGGCCGCCTGGGCTTCGCCGGCCCATTGACCGAGCTGAGCGGCGACGGGCAGGATGCTTCGCCCGACGCCTTGCAAGACGCGCTCGAACCCCTGTACAGCGGAGGTGCAACGTGAGATTCTCGCATTGGCTGACCACGATTTCCCTGCTGGTGCGCGATACCTTTCGCCAGTCGTTCGCCTCCGGCATCGCCTGGCTGCTCCTGGGACTAAGTACGCTGTGCATCCTGGTGTGCCTGACGGTACGCGTGTCTGGCCAGCAGACCCTGGGCCCGCCGGGCGAGAACCCCGACTTCCTGCCGCGTACGGATCGCGAGGCCCACGACCAGCACAAGGTGCGGCAGTCGGGGGTGACGGTCGTCGACGGCACGTTGAGTCTGGCCTTCGGCGCCGTCCGCGTGCCCATCGCCCGCGACATCCGCGACGCCGTACACTTCCTTCAATTGATCCTCGCCGCCGGCGTGGCCGACACCCTGGGACTGCTCCTGACGCTGGTCTGGACCGCCGGTTTCCTGCCGGGGTTCCTCCAAGCCGGGGCCGTCTCGGTCCTCCTGGCCAAACCGGTGCCGCGCTGGGGACTGCTGTGCGGAAAATACGCGGGCGTGCTGGCCTTCGTGCTGGTCCAGGCGATGTATTTCGTCGCGGGCACATGGCTGGCCCTGGCCTTGCGGACGGGCATTTGGGATGCCGGCTATCTGCTCAGCGCCCCGCTTCTGTTGCTGCACTTCGCCATATTCTTCAGCTTCTCCCTGCTGCTGGCGGTTTGCACCCGCAGCACGGTCGTGTGCGTGTTTGGTTCCATCGCGTTCTGGGGCATCTGTTGGGCCATGAACTACGGGCGGCACGCCCTGAAGGCCGCGGCCGAGGTCGCGCCGCAGGGCGAGTTCGCCGCGTCGCTGGTGCGGTTGGCCGACATCGGCTATTGGCTGCTGCCGAAGCCCATCGATCTGGGCAGCCTGGTCTTCGACGCGCTGGGGGCGGGGTCCCATTTTCGCCCGCTGCCGGGCCATGGCGCCGCATGGTCGTTGGGCCTGTCGGTCCTCACGTCGTTGGCGTTCACCGCCTATATCCTGTTCGCCGCCGCACGGCAGTTCGAGCAAACAGACTATTAGCCCGGATTATTCATGTAGGGTGGGTCAAGGTCGCGCAACATTATGGTGGGGCTCGCAAACCGACGAAACTCTGCTCCGCACCCGGCAAACGAATCAGACCGGCGGCAAGCGACCGAAGCCCCGCCAGTACAACGGTTTGCTCGACCCACCCCACATTTTTATGAATAATCCGGGCTAGTGTCGCGCGTCGCAACTTTGCAGTTCTCCCGCCCCCCGCTTGCGGACCGTGTGGCTGGACTATAGACTAAGGGCGACCAAACGGAGGGCGTTTGTCCCATTTCCCACCAAGCGGAGCCAAGCCAACCCCACCTGTCTGAGGAGATCGAGCGATGGCAAATCTGCCTTACACCCTGCGGAATACGAGGAACACGCCGGGTTGCTTCTTGTTCCTGGTGGACCAGTCCGGCACGATGGGTCAGCCGTTCGGCGGTGACCCGCGGAAGACCAAGGCGCAGGCGGTTGCCGACGCCATCAACGGCATCATTCAGGAGTTGATCATCAAGTGCTCGGCGGGGGTCAAAGTGCTCGACCGCTGCTACCTCGGCGCGATCGGCTACGGGGAGTATGTCGGCCTGGGCTTCGTCGGCAATCTGGCCGATCAGGTCATCCAGCCGATCAGCCGCATCGACGCCAATCCGTTGGGGTTCGAGAGTCGCGGTACGGAAGGGACGCAGTTCCCCCTCTGGTATCAGCCAGTGGCGCGGGGCAGGACGCCCATGTGCCAGGCCCTCCAAGCGGCGCAGGAAGCAATCGCCGATTTCGTCCGCCAGCACCCCACCTGCTGCGCCCCCATCGTACTGAACCTGACCGACGGAGAGGCCAACGACGGCAACCCCGCGCCGCTTGCGATGGCGTTGCAACAGATCCCCACGGCTGACGGCAACGTGCTGCTGTTCAATGCCCACGTGTCGGCGAAGCAGGAGCAGCCCGTCCTGTTTCCCAGCGACGAGGCGGGGCTGCCGGACGACTTCGCGCGATGCCTGTTTCGCATCTCCAGTCTGCTGCCGCCAAGCATGCTTCAGGAGGCGCAACTCAACGAGGAAAGCGTGGCGGCGGGCGCCCGCGGCTTCGCCTTCAACGTGAATGGCATGGCCACCGTGGTCAAGTTCATCAAGATCGGCACGATGGGCAGCGGCAAGTGAGAGGCGTTGACTGTCATGACGGCGGCGTTCCGCACATTTTGGCTTCCCTGCCGGGGCAACGCCGCGGAGGAATACGAGGACGCCGCGGCCGCCGAGCCTGGCAGCGGCCGCTTCGCCGTTGCCGACGGCGCCGGATCGAGCGCCTTTCCCGGCGCGTGGGCGCGCCTGCTGGTCGAAGAGTTCACCCGCGGCGGCCAGGGTGGCTTCGAGCAATGGGCGGCCGCGCTGGCCGACCTGCCCGCTCGCTGGGAGGCCGCCATTCGTCGCCAGCCGCTCCCCTGGTTCGCCGAGCGCAAGCTCCACAACGGGGCCGCGGCAACCTTTTTAGGCGTGGCCCTCCGGGCCGGCCACTGGCAGGCAATCGCGATCGGCGACACCTGCCTGTTCCACACGCGAGAAGGGGTCTTGTTGCGGGCCGTTCCCCTGGAGCGCGCCGCGCAATTCACCGACCGCCCGCACCTGCTGGGCTCCCGCACCGTCGTGGGCGACCTGCTCGACCCGCGAACCTGCCACGCGGAGGGCGCGTTTCAGCCGCGCGACCGCCTGTGGCTCGCGACCGACGCGCTGGCCCAGTGGTGCCTGGCGGAACATGCGGCGGGCGGGCAGCCCTGGGCCCAGATCGACGAGCGCCTGGCCGCCGCGGAAGGCGAGCAATGGTTTGCCCCGTGGATCGAGCAACTCCGCGACGAGGGACGATTACAGAACGACGACGTGACGCTGATGGCCATTACCCTGAACCAGCAGTAGGTGAGACCCGCTCAACCCCTCCTGCTCGAACTACGAACTTGCCAGATACTCCCCGGGAGCTCGCATGTCCTGGCCCACTTCCAGCGATTACCGCGAGGCCGTGCAGCACCTCGACCGCCGCGCTGCGGATGAGGAACTGCGCAGCGGGCGGCCCAGCGGCGGGCCCGGCCGTCCCTACGTCTGGGGCGGCGGCTTTGCCGACGTCTACCGCGTCGAATGTCCCTCCGACAACACCTGGGCCTTGAAGTGCTTCACCAAAAAGGTCGCCGCACGGCACGACCGTTACCGCGGCATCGACGCCAAGCTCAAGGAAGCCAGTCTGCCGTTCACCGTCGAATTCAAGTACATCGAGCGGGGCATCCTGATCCCTCGACTGGAGAACCAGTGGTTTCCCGTGGTCAAGATGCAGTGGGTCGAGGGGCAGACGCTCGACAATGGGCAGATACAGCGGGTCGAGGGGCAGACCCTCGACCGTTTCGTCGAGGACTCGCTGGAAAAGCCGCGCATGCTCCGACAACTGCTCGACCTCTGGCCGAAGCTGGCCGCGCGGCTCCGCGGCGCCGGTATCGCCCATGCCGACCTCCAGCACGGCAATGTCCTTTTGGTCCCCGCCGCCAACGGCAAACTGGCCTTGCGATTGGTCGATTACGACGGCATGTGGGTGCCGCAACTTGCGGGCATGCCGTCCGGCGAGCTGGGGCACCCGGCATACCAGCACCCGCGGCGGCTCCGCGAGGGCGCGTACAACCGCGACGTGGACCGCTTCTCGCACCTGGTAATCGACTGCGCGGTCCGCTGCCTGCTTGCCGGCGGCCCCAAGCTATGGCAAGACTTCCACGGTGGCGACGACAAGCTGCTCTTCGCGCAAGGCGATTTTGCCGAGCCGCGGCAGTCGCAGCTCTTCCGCACCCTCTGGCAGTCGCCGGACATGGGCGCCCGGGCCATGCTCGGGCGGCTGATCCTGGCTTGCGGCCAACCGCTCGATGAGGCGCCGTGGTTGGACGAAGTGGTTGTCAACGGGCGCGTGCGGGCGTTGACCAGGAAAGAGGAGGGCCAGGTTGCCGAAGTCCTCGCCGTCGGGAAAGCCTCGGCGGCAACGCTTTCCCCTCTCTCGCCGGCAGAGGGCGGCGCCGCGCCGATAACCCAGTCTCCACCGCTGCCGCTTGAGACGCCCGTGCTCGCCACGATCGTCACCCGCCCGGCGACCGCCACGGGGACCGTGCCGGCAACCCCGCCGTTGCATAGTCGCCTCCGCGCCGCGGGGAAATCGCTCTTGCGCGGCTTTGCCGCCGCCGCCAACGGGTTCGACGGACTTCTCCGCCGTCTCGTCGGCGAGGAAAACAACATTCTCCGCTATTTTCTCTGGGCCGCACTTCCACTGCTGCTTCTCGCGGCGGGCTGGCTCGCGGCGAGCACCTTCCGGCAGACGCCGTCCGCGCCGGCGGCCACCAAGAAGTCTCCCGGCGCGCCTTTCGTCGTCACCGTCACGCGGCCAATCCCTGCCCCTGCCCCTGCCCCTGTAACATCGCCGGGCAAGGAAATCGTGATCGACCTGGGCGGCGGCGTGAA
Organism: Thermoguttaceae bacterium; assembly: GCA_049509675.1. GTDB lineage: Bacteria > Planctomycetota > Planctomycetia > Pirellulales > Thermoguttaceae > JBEKZQ01. The sequence continues at coordinate 5,793 of JBEKZQ010000396.1, forward strand.
GTTGGAGATGGCGCTGATTCCGGCGGGCGAGTTCCTGATGGGCTCGCCCAATTCGGACAACAACGCCGGAGGTGATGAGAAACCGCAGCACCGGGTGCGGATCACTCGGCCGTTCTACCTGGGCAAGCACCTGGTGACGCAGGAGCAGTGGCAGGCGGTGATGGGCAGCAACCCAAGCTACTTCAATGGTCCGAAAAACGCGGTGGAGACGGTCAGTT
>JBEKZQ010000397.1:0-10235 GCA_049509675.1 Thermoguttaceae bacterium
GGCCGGACCGGCCAGCGTCAGGGCGCTGGTGGTCATTCCAAGTGCCCCAGTGGTCACCGGCTCGGAGAAGGTCAGGTCGATGGTGGGCGACGTGCCCGCCAGCGTTCCGCCGCCGGGCAGGCTCGTGCCGATGCAGGTCGGCGGAGTGGCGACGGTGTAGCTCCAGGAAACAGGCGACAGGACCACGCCGCTGGCGTCCGCAATGGGCGCGCCCAGGGTGACCGTCAAGGGGCCGCCCAGCAGCTTGCTGACCGCGAACTGGTACGTATTGTTGCCCAGGGAACTGACGGCGCCGACCGTGGCCGAGGCGGCCGCCGGGCCGCTGAGCTTCAGGGCCGCAGCCGATACTCCGCTGACCGGGCCGCCGAATGCCACCACGATGTTCGTGCTCGTACCGGTGATTACCGAACCGGCGGTGGGAGTTCGGCTGGCGATGGCCGGCCCATTGGCATCGACCGTGGCCGACCAGGTCAGCGGCACAAACGCGTTGCCGTACAGGTCTTGAATCGCCGAAGTCAACGTGAGTTTCAACGCGCCGTTGGTCAGGCCGGCCAATTGGAAGCGGTACGCGTTGCCGCCCAGGCTGCTGACACCGGTGACCGCGGCCGCGGCCGCGGCCGGACCGGCCAGCGTCAGGGCGCTGGTCGTCACTCCCGTCACCGGCTCGGAGAAGGTCAGGTCGATGGTGGGCGACGTGCCCGCCAGCGTTCCCCCGCCGGGCAGCGAGGTGCTGATGATCGCCGGCGGGGAATCGTCGACGGTGTAGTTCCAGGTGATCGCCGGCACCGCCGTTCCCGACGTGTCCTGAATCGGCGCGCCGGGCACCGAGGCTTCGAAGTACAGCGCTCCGCTGACCGTGTGCGTGACCGGCACTTGCCAGGTATTGCTGGTTCCCACCTCGGCTGGCGTTCCGATGGTCGCCGGCACGCCGCTGGTCAGGAAGGCGGCAGCAGTCATGCTGGCGGCGTTAACCGGCCCGGAGAAGGTCAAGCTGAAAGTGGTGGTCGAGCCGCCCAGCACGCTGCCGTTAACCGGGCTGATGGCCGTCACGGTGGTCTGCGTGATGTTGTAGCTCACGGAGTTGTCGGTGCTGGTGGAAGCGGCGCAGGGGTTTCCGGCCAAGTCCTTTGCCGCGCCCGCCGCGACGGTCGCCACCAGGGTGCCTTGTCCGGACATGCCGTTGACCGCCACGTTGAAGGTCGTGCCGTTGTTGCCGACCGGGGTGATGATCTCGCTGAGCGCGCTATTGTTGAGCGTCGCGCCCGTAAATCCGGTCACTGCCCGGCTGAAGATCACGGTGAAGTTGATCGGGCCGTGCGTGGCGGGGTCGGACTGGGTGATGGCCTGGTTGATCGTGACGGCGGGCGCGGTGCGGTAGATCTGGTAACTGTCGTCGTGCGCCCCGGTGCCGATGAAATCGCCGGTCACGGGGATGCCCGCCATGTCGGTCACGGTGCCGTCGTCGTAGAAGTTCAAGTTGATCTTGGCATCGCCCGAGCCGGTGCTGGCGGCAACAATGTACTGGGAATAGTAGGTCACGCCGCCGGGACCAACCACGCCGCTGCCGGCGACGGGGGTGGGGACGAACACCGAGAGGATGCCGCCGCGGTCGGTGGCCGCGGTAAAGTCGCCGGCCTGCACGTTCGTGACCGGCACCGGTACATAAGCGCCGGCGCTGTTGATGGTGCCGAAACTGACCAGCCAGTGGACGATCGCGGCATTGGTCGGATTGGGGTCCATCCGCGTGATCATCGCGACCGACGGTCCGATGGCCGTGCCGTAGGCCACCGAGGCCGGGCCGGCCGCCAGGTTGGTATTGCCGGCCACGCCGGTGACCGCGCCGGCCAGGAGGTCGGCCGTCACCATCCCCGCGCCGGCCATGCCGGTGACGTACACGTCGTAGCTGACGCCCGTGTCGCCAGTGTCGGGAATCGGGGCGCCGATGGTCGCGACCAGGCCGCCCAGCGCTGTGCTCTGGGTCAGGTCGACTTCGCCGGCATTGAAATTGACTGGCACCGCGAACCAGGCGACGAAGTGGATGGGCCAACTGTTGGTCGGGTTGGGCTGGCCCTTCGCCACAGTCAGGGTGGCCGGGAACTGGATGGCGACGGTGAAGGTGCCCAACGCCCCGGCCGCAACCGGGTTGGTGTTGACGTCGGTGACCTGGTTCGCCCGCATGGAGACGGTATAGATGCCTCCCGTGGCGAAGCTCCAGCCGCCGGCCGGCGCCGCGACCTGGTAGGTTGCCGCCACCGGCGAGCCGTTCGTGGTGGGGACGGTCGAGACCAGAGTGGCAAGCGCGCTGAAACCATTGGGGCAAGTCACCAGCAGATCGTTGCTGTCCATGCTGGCGACGTTCATCGCCTGGTCGTCGCTGTAGGTGACGACCAACGTGACCGGAGTGCTGCCCTGGCTGTTGATTGGGGCCACCGGGCTGAGCACCGCCGTGGGCGCGATGGAATCCTGGTTCCCGAAGTCCTCGCCGGTAACCGGCAGTTGCAATGAGGCGACGGTGACCATATAGGTTCCGCCGACGGGCGACATCTCCTGCCAGCCGGCCTGCACGGTCTCGCTGATCGTATACGTGCCCCCCGGCACCTGCAGGTCGTAGGCGCCGCCGGTTGCCGAGACGGTCGTGTACTGGTTCCCGCTGCTGGCGTCGGTGGCCGTGACGGTCCAGCCCGACAGGCCGGCGCTGTTTCGCGTGTTGAAGACCCGGCCCTCGATCTGGGCCGGCGGATCGGTGATGTTGACCTGGTAGTCTTCCACTTCGCCGTCGGTCGCTACGCCGGCGGGCCCCAGGACCTGATCGGTGCTGAGGCGGAAACGGGCCCAGACCGGTTGGCCGTACTTCGTAAGGTTGGCCGTAGTCGGCACCGTGAAGCTCACGTAATCGGTGCCCGGCTGTAGCGCCTGGTTTGCCAAGGAATTGCCATTGGCGTCGGTAATCGATAGCGGCAACTCCTCGGTGGTTTGCCAGATTCCATCGCCGTTCCAGTCGACCCAGCCGTACAAGTACGGTTGATACCCGGCAGGCGCGCCGACGGGATACGTGACCGTCACGGCCAGCGTGTCGGTCTGACCGCGAACCAGCGAGGCGCCGCTGAGAGAACTGCCGTTGAGCAGTACCCCGTCATCATCGCCGAAGGGCATGTTCGCCAGATGGGTTTCGCCGTCGGTTTCGGCGCTGATTTTCGTGCCCAGCTTGAGGCCTTGGGTCGCGTCCGGCTGGACCAACTGGTGGCGGGCCCCCGTGGGAAGCATGGTCGCATTGACCGTGATCGTGCTGCCCGGATTGGCCGGATCGGGCACTACGGCCAGCATCGGCGCGTCGCCGAAGTTGTAGGCGTAGTCCGACAGGTGCATCGGGTAATCTTCCACCTCGCCGTCGGTCGAGAGCCCGGTGGGCTGCAGGCCGCCGCTGACGCTGTAGCGGAAACGGGCCCAGGTATCGGCGTAGCCGACCGCGGGCAGATTGACCGTGGCGGGCACCTGGAATGTCAGCGTATTCACGCCGGCGTGGAGCTGATCGCCCCCGGCATTGGTGAACGTGATTTGATCCTTCACGGGATCCCAGGAATCGGTGGGGTTGCCGCTGGCATCGGGCCAATCGATCCAACCCTGCAGCACGCCGGCCTCGGAGGCCACGACCGTCATGCTGACGATCTCGCTGGGGACCAGCGTTTGGGTGTTGAAGGTGATGCCCTGTTGCTGGCTCGGTTGCGTTTGCGGGAAGGGGATCGCGTCGGCGGACGTGGATTCCACCGTGCCGGCCGGTCCCAGGTATTCGCCGGGGATGGCAATCGCTCGGGCGCCGTTGTCGGCCAAGAGGGTGGGATAGGTCTGCGTGCCGTTGTCGGGCGCGATGCCGAAGTTCCAGCCGGCCGACAGGGTGATCGTGAACCGCGTGGAGGCGTCGCTGCGATTGCCCTGCAACGGATTGCCGGACAGGTCGGTGATCGTGTTGGCCAGGATCACGGTATAGGTATGGCCGGCGTCCCAGATGCCGGAGGCGGGCAGGAGGTCGATGTCGTGGTTCGTGGCGTTGTAGTCGAAGAAGTAGTCCTGCCCTTGCACCATGGCAACGCCGTCGCGCAGGAGGGTGACGGCCGTGCCCACCACGGTCGTGTCGTCGACACCTGTGCCGGCGTCGGACAACTGGATGGTGAACTGGTGCAGTTGCGTCTGCCCGAGCAGAAGGATGTCGTTGTTGTTCGGATTCCAGTCGTACGAGCTGGGATCGGTGCTGTTATCCAGCGGTTGGATGACGGCAGCGGTCGGTCCGATGAAGTCGACGCGGTCGACGGCGCCGCGGTCGACGAAGACGTTCTGGCCCAGGCCGCTGCCGTTGTTATGCACGTTCGGGTCGTTGACGCGGGTTTCCCCGTACAGGTCCGCGGCGGGCGCCACGACCGGCGACGGGGGAATGCCCAGCGGCGTCCGCACCGCCGTCAGCGAGCCGACGCCGGTCCGGTCGGCCAGCCAGTTGAGCGAGGAGTCGATGATCTTCGAGAACTCGGCGGGAATGAAGTTGGGGTTGACCGGCGAGGGATTGAGGAACACTTTGTCGCTGGGCAAGAGATCGATGGGGTCGGCACCTTCGGACACGCCCACCGTGTTGACGCCGTTGCCCTGGTACGCCGACTCCATGACGACGGTCTCGCCGGCAGAACTGGCGTCGACGGCAATGCCCTGGGCGTAGTTGATCACCACGTTGTTCATGAGTGTGGCGGCGGCGGCGTTGTCGATCCTGATGCCCGTCGAATTGGCGTCCGACAGCCCGTTGCCGTACAGCGTGTTGTTGATCACTTCGACGTAGGGGACGACGGTCTGCGGGTTGGAGCGGGCCGTTGCGTTGCCGGAGATGTGGATGCCGCCGCCGGCGCCGGCCGAAACATTCTCGGTGACCTGGCTGTTGATGTTGATGAAGATGGCCACGGAGCCGCTGAGGATGATGTCGGGCGTGTTGGGCACCGCGGTGGCGGTGATGCCCAGGATGGACTGCATCGAGTTGATGGCCACGATCATGTTGGCCGCCGTCTGGATCGCCGAATCGCCAATCGCAAAGCCGATCACTCCCGGGCCCGGCACCAGGAAGTTGCTGAAAGTGAAGGTGACGGTCTGGTTCTCGCCGATCAACTGGAAGGAATCGAATTCGTTGATCAACAAGCCGGCTGGGGCCACCAGTTCGGGCGCGTGACCGCTGAAGGCCACGAGGTTGTTAATGAGCGTCACGCCGGGGACGGTATCTTGCCAGGTCCCGGCCAACAAGGGGGCCGGCGAGCTCGGGTCGTTGGCCGCGGTCAGGCTGTCCGGCGCGACCGTGATGCCATAGCCCCGGGCGTGCATGATCTGGTTGTCTTCGATCACGACCTGGCCTTGCGGATGCGCCACGTTCGTGTCGCCCAGGTTATCGAAGCCCGAGTCATCGGACTGCGCCGTGCCGAAGATCGTGACGACTACGCTGCCGATGATGTTGACGGCCGTGGCAGCCCCGAACAGGTTGACCCGGGCGCTGTCGGTCGCGGCGCTAGCGCTGCTGTTGGACCAGGCCGTCACGTTGAACAGGCCGGAGACTTGCGACGCCTTGTTGATGGCGGCCACCATCAAGGCCGCGACCTGGCCCACGGTCTCCGTGCCGTTGAAACGGATGGGTATGTTGCCGGTCGTGGCGTCGAAGGCCGGTTCGTCCTGGTTGCGGTACTGGGCTACGAACTGGAAGGTGAGCTGCGTAATGCCGTCGCTGATCGAGAACGTGTCGCCCGTGTGGATGACGTTGCCCGCCGGAGCGATCAACGTGATCGAGTCGTTCATGCGGTCCTCGACGTCGGCCGACGCATACAGCCCCGTGAGGCCGGGGGGCATCGGTGTCATCGGCACGGGGTAGATGCCGTACGGGCTGGCCTGGCGGACCTCCATCTGGTAATATCCGGCCGGGATCTTCTTGATCGGGTCGAACGCCAGTTTCGTGAAGGTCGGCGGGCGCGTTGGTGTACATCTGGCCGCGGCCGGCGAAACCCACGATGATGTCGTCGATGTAAAATCCTTCCTGGGCGTTCTTCTGCCCCGTGCCATAGTCGTTCAAGCGCGGGGTTGGCGGGACGGTGCGGCGATCGCCCGGCAGCATGTTCGAGGCGGGCAGTTCCCCATCCGTGCCGTTGGCGATGGTGAGCGTATGGGTGTAGACGTGGATCAGCGTGCCGTCCACCTTCACGGAGCTATCGTAATTATTGGCGAGATTCGTGGAGACGGCCGTTAATTGCGGCACGGCCGTAACGGCGCTGTTGACGTTGGTAAAGTCGGCGACGGGACCGGCCAGGTAGATCAAGGCGCCGCTGGTCGTGGCCGTGATGTTGAGCTGGAACGGCAGGGCGCCCGCCAAGGTGATGGCGGTCTGGATGTCGGTGGCGGTGGTGGCCGCCGTATCCATGGCGTTCCAACGGATGATATTGGCTGCCCCCGGTTGGATCGTATTGCTGAAGGTGAAGGTGACGGTGGTGTTGCCGTCCGAGAGTTGGAAACTATCGCCTTCCTTGATTTGACTGCCGGGCGGCGCGACAAGCGGTTGCCGCGAGGCCGACGGCAGACTGATCTGGCTGCTTCCGGCGGTGAAGACCACCGTCGTGCCGGTCAAGGTGATCAGGTTGGTGTTCGGCGCGACCGTGGCCTGGATGGCCAGGTTGCCTGTCGCGTTCTCGGCATTGATGGCCGCCGCGGTGGCCGTGGCGACCGCCTGGTCGGAATCGCCCGGCGCCACCAGGATGGTGCCTGGCACGGCGGCCTGGCCGACGTTGGGCACGTAACTGAAAGTGACCGTGTTGGCGCCGTCGTTCAAGGTGAACTGGGCTGGTTTGTAGATCGCGACGGTGGCGCCGAAGGTCAAAACGCTAAGGCCATTGATCGGCGAGGCCGCCTGGGCCGCCGCGTTCTGGATGGCCGTGGCGATTTTCGTGGCCAGGCTCGCCGCCGTGTCGCCTGTGCCGGCCGTCGGGTCGTACACGATCGGCAGCACGGGAAGGACTGGGGTCGGGTCGGTGGACTTGACGAATTGGAAGACCTGTTGTCCGCCGTTATAGTTCACGGTGAACTTGGCCAAGTGGGTGACGGACGAACCCACCACGGCGACAAGCTGGCTGCCCGAGCTTGAAGAGATCATGTTCCCGGGCAGACCGGTGAAATTGGCGTTGTCGAACCAGGTGGTCAGCGCGCTGCCCGAGGGCGCGAAGAGCGTGCGGTTTCCGGAGAACCGCTGGTCGATGGCCGCGGCAATCTTCGCGGTGACCTGGACGGCTGTCATGTTGGGGTTGATCGCGACCGGGACGTTGCCGGCGCCGACCGTGCCTGCGCCGTTGCTCGTGGCCCCCAAAGTGAGCATGGAACCGGCCGGCAGGATCGTACTTCCCGCGGGCGGAGCAGCCGCGCCGGAAATCATGACGCTCACGTTGCCGCCGGCGTCGATTTGCGTGGTGCTCACGGTGGCCCGCACGCCCACCAGGGTGGCGGCGGCGTTGATCGCAGCCATCATGTTGGCGGCCACGTCTTGGGCGTCCATCGCGGTGGCGATGGCGATCCCCGTGTTCCCGTCGGCCAGCGCGGCGCCGTTGGCGCCCGTGGTGGTGAACTCGAAGGTTACCGTATTCCCCTTCGTGTCGTATAGATTGAACGTCGCGGTGTTGGGAATTACCGTGCCGGCGGCATTGGGCACCACCAGGCTTTGGCCCATGTCGAACTCGAAGATCTGGTTGTCGACGGTGAATGTCTGCCCGTCGTCCAACTGGTTGCCGGGGAGCCCTTCCAGATAACTGCCGCCGATCGTCGGGTTTTCGACTTCCAGGTCGGCAGCGGTGCTGAAGTCGAAGCGCAGCAGGAGATTGCTGTCGCCGACATAGCCTGACAAGTTGACCACTTCCTGTAGCCAGACGCCGCCGGTCGTGCTCGGCCAAGTGAGTTGCGGCCTATTTGCAACGTTGGTATTGTTCACATTTTCCGTGTTGCTGACCAGGAAATGCCAGTTGGCGCCGCCGTCGGCAGAGATGTAGACCTTGGCCCCGTCGAAATTGCCGGAGTTCTCGGTATCCAGATAGTAGTTGAAATACAGCGTGGGCTGGTCGCCCGCCGAATAACCCACCAGGCTGAAGGGGGTTTGCGCAATCAGCGAGCCCTGGGCGCCGCCGGGCAGATTGTAGGTGCTGTAGATTTGCGGGTTGGTGAACTCGTAGTCCGCCGAGTGCGGCTGGGCCACGAGCGTACCGGCGGTGGGCGGAATGCGCGGATCCTCCAGACCGAAATAGTAGCTGGTATTGCCGGCCTGGCCATAATCGTTGATCGCATTGCGGGTCTGGTCGTAGGTGACGTCGATGCCGTGTCCCGCGTTGCCGGCGCGGGCGTTGGTGGGATGCCACAAGTTATAGTCGAGCGTGGAGAAGGCCAGGCCGGTGACGTTCGTCAAGGGCGCGCCGCCCGGACCGGTCATTTGGATCCAGTACTGGCCGTCCTGGAAGACTGGTTGCAGAGCGCCGGTGGTGGGATTGATGCAGTACAATTTGCCGTCCTGAGTGCAGGCGAACAGGAAGTTCGCGTAGAAACCTCCGTCGACGTCGGGCGGTCCCGCACTCAGGCCGGTGAATATTTCCGTACTGCCGATCGTGGCCAACTGGGTCGCGGTAGCAATCCACGTCGCGCTCGGGCCGCCGCCGGTCGGTACGATGGAGGGATAGGCGGTCGGGTCATCGGTGGGATGCGTGGCCACCTCCGGATAACCGCGGAAGGCATAGTTCTGCGTGCTCAGGATCGTGCTCGCGTTGTTGGCGCCCGGCGGCTGGTTGACCTGGTACAATCCGCCCGCGGTGCTGACGGCGTACAAGTTGTTGCCGAGCCATGTCATGCCGCTGACGTCGCCGCCCGGGCCCGTCCCGGCGGCCGTCAAGGTAGAGCCGCCGCCGACAAACACGGCCGAGGTGGCCGGCGGTACTTGACCGGGGGGGATGGAGACTCCCGTAACTTCCACCTGGCCGCCGTAAACCACGGCCTTGACCTGCCCGAAAGTGGTGGGATTCTGCTGCGGCAGGGCGTTGATCTCGCCGGCAATCTCGGTGGCGATCTGGTGGGCGAGATCCCCGGCCGTGATGGGCACCGGAACATCGCCGGTGACCACGCCGGTCTGGCTGGGGGTCACTGTGTCGACCTGCGGGTTGAGATAGAACGACGGGACGCCGACGAAACCGTTGGCCAGCGTGAAGGTATTCGGAACCAGGTTGGTTTGGTTGACGAAGCCCGAAAGGTCGTTGGTGGTTTCGAAGGTCGTGTCCTTCTTGGCCCGGAAGGGGAACTTGAGGGGGTCCAACGCATAGGCGGCGGCCATGGCGTTGGCGACCTGCTGCGCCGTGGTGAAATTGGCGTCCACGTCGATGGTGAAGCCGCGTGCCACCGCGGGCGCGGCGAACGGCGTGTTGCCCGTGTTTATCGCCAGGTTGGGGCCGTAGAACAAGAAGCCGGTGGCCGTCATTTGCACCTCCATGGTCATCTGCAGGCCGGCAATCACGCCGTTGATCGCAGCGAGCATTTTCTGCTGGATGGTGTTGTACGTGTCGGCGGGCTGATTGCCGTTCCAGACCTGCGAATGGAAGGCGATCACCTGGGCGCCCGGACTGGCCACGGTGACCACTGCGTTCGACTGATCGATGAACTCGAAGACCTTCTTCTTGTTGTTGGTATCGGTGATGCTGAACTGGTCGCCATCCAGGCTGTTGATGGCGTAGCCGGCGAGAACCCCCGTGATCTGGGCGTCGCCGTTATAGGCGACCTTGGGCGTCGCGGGCGCCACGACGACGCCGGTATGGATGATCGTGCCGGTGACGCCGTCATAGGCCGTACCGACCACGACCGGCACGCCGTTAATTGTCTCCGTCGCGGGCCCGTAAACGTTCAGGTCGTTGTTCGGCCCGGTGGGACGAACCACCGTGAAGGATCCCGTGGGCGCAAAGTTCGAGTCGTTCAAGGCGCCATAGAAGGTAATGCGATTGCCGGAAGCGATGTCCGGGTTGTAACCATTGGCAAGGATATGGGTAATGGGCGCCCAGCCGGGATTGACGCCGCTGTTGAACATCTTCACGGTATTGACAATGGTCGTGTCGAAGAGGGCTTCCGCCTGGAGTTCCGTCTGGCCTGGCAACGGGGCTTCCTCGAAGGGGATCAGGTGCAGATTGGGGGCGGCGACGCCGTTGGCGCCGGATTTT
>JBEKZQ010000398.1:0-5974 GCA_049509675.1 Thermoguttaceae bacterium
TCGCCACGGCCTGTTGCGGGATCGAGCTGATGGCCACCGGTGCCAGCCGGCACGACATTGCCCGCTTCGGCGCCGAGGTGTTTCGCTTCAGTCCGCGGCAGTGCGACTTGATGATCGTGGCCGGCCGCGTGGTAATGAAAATGCTGCCCGTGCTGCAGCGCATCTGGCAGCAGATGCCCGAGCCCAAGTGGTGCATTTCCATGGGGGCCTGCGCATCGACCGGCGGCGTGTTCGACACCTACTGCGTGGTGCAGGGGATCGATCGTTTTCTGCCCGTCGACGTGTACACCCCCGGCTGTCCGCCGCGGCCGGAGCAGTTGATCCAGTCGATTGTCGATTTGCAGGAGAAGATCCAGCGGGAAGGGACCGTGTGGGGCCGCGAATTCGAGGCCCCCTCGCGGCAACAGCCCAAGCGGGCACTGCAAGAGGAAGGGGGCAAGAGCCAGCCGTGAGCGATGAATCCGTGAGCCACTTCCGTTCTCAGACGCGGGTGGAAGTGCCGCTGGAGGCGATCTTCGACACCTTGAAACGGTTGAAGGAGCAGCAGGGGTTCGATCTGCTGGTCGACATCACCTGCGTTGACTATCTCCGCTACAGCGGGGCCAAACGACGTTTCGGCATGGTCTACCTCTTGGCGAATACTCAGACTAATGGGCGGATCACGGTGCGGACGTTCGTCGATGAGCCCGAGCCCACGGTGCCCTCGGTGGTTAAGCTGTGGAAGGGGGCCGACTGGCTGGAACGGGAGGTGTGGGACATGTTCGGCATCCGCTTTTCGGGTCATCCCGATCTGCGGCGGATCCTGATGCCGCCGGAATTCACCGCCTTTCCGCTCCGCAAAGATTATCCGTTGCAGGGCCGCGGCGAGCGGCACAATTTCCCCGTACTCCGCCGCGCGGAGAGCTAAGAACAACTGGAGTTTCGCCGGGTGCCACTGCTGGCTCGTCCGGCAGTGCAACAACACGGTTGGGCAAGCCAAGCGTGGCACCCGATACTTGATTAAACTTTGTCGAACCAACGAACCGCCATGCCCCTCACTCGCTCCGTTTTCGCCGACGACCTGGCCCATGACGAGCCGCAGCCTTACCTGTGGACGATGAACTTCGGTCCGCAGCACCCGGCCACGCACACCACCTTGCGGCTGGTGCTGAAGCTGGAAGGCGAGCGGGTGGTCGACGCCATCCCCGACATCGGCTACCTGCACTCTGGCTTCGAGAAACTCGGCGAGCACCTCGATTACAACCAGTACGTTACGGTCACCGACCGGATGAACTATGTTTCGCCCATGGCCAACAATGTGGGCTGGCACCTGGCCGTGGAGAAGCTGATGGGGATCGAGGTCACGCCGCGGTGCAAGTACATCCGCGTGATTATTGCCGAATTGATGCGGCTGAGCGATCACCTGCTCTGTCTGGGCGCCATGGGACTGGACATCGGGGCCTTCACGCATTTCATTTACGCCTTCAATCCGCGCGAGCAGATCTACGACATTTGCGAGGCGCTGTGCGGGGCCCGCTTCACCAACAGCTACACCCGCGTGGGCGGACTCTTGCGCGACATCCCGCCCTCGGCCATCCAGTTGATCCGCGACCTGCTGGCCCGGATGCCGCGGGTGATGGACGACATGGAGCGGCTGCTGGCCCGCAACCGCATCTTCATCGATCGCACCAAGGGCGTGGGCGTGCTGTCAAGACATGAAGCGATCAACCGCAGCGCCAGTGGGCCGGTGGCGCGGGCCAGCGGCGCGACCCGCGACCTGCGTCGCGACGAGCCCTACCTGGCCTACGCGGATTTCGATTTCCAGGTCTGCTGCGCCCGGGAGGGCGATTGCCTGGCCCGCTATCGCGTCCGCCTGGCCGAGATGTACCAGAGCATCAAGATCATCCGGCAGGCGATCGACAACCTGCCCCCCGGACCGGTGAACGTGGGTCCGGCCGCCCGGGCGATCCTGCCGCCCAAGCCGCTCGTGTTCAACACCATCGAAGGGCTGATTTCGCACTTCGAGACGGTGATGACCAATCGCGGCTTTGAGGTGCCCTGCGAAGAGGTGTACGCGGCCACCGAGGCCCCCAACGGCGAGCTGGGGTTTTACCTCGTCGGCGACGGTTCGCCGCGGGCCTATCGGGCCCGCTGCCGGCCGCCGTCGTTTATCCATTTCGCCATCTTCCCGCACTTGATCCGCGGTCACACCCTCAGCGACGTCGTGGCCGTGCTGGGCAGCCTGAACATCATCGCCGCGGAGTTGGACCGCTGAGGGAGGACAATGCCTTTGGTCAAAAGCGACAATGCTGAGAATTTCAGAATGGACGGTTTCCTCACGCCCGTTCACGGGCATTCCCGCCTACGGCGGGAAGGCCGCTGAAGCGGTCTGATGGGTCGAAGGTTAACAACGCGCCGTTGTTTGGAGCAGCAGAAGCCACGCTCAAGGCCAAGGTAACTCGTAAGGTCATTCCCATGCCTGAAAAAGTCATCATCATCGGCAGCGGTCCGGCCGCTTGGACGGCCGCCATCTATGCGGCCCGGGCCGAACTGCAACCGCTGGTCTTCCAGGGGGCGATTAGCGAAGAGAACCGCCTGGCCGGCACCCTGCCGTTGGGCCAATTGGCGTTGACCACCGAGGTCGAGAACTATCCCGGCTTTCCGGTCGGCGATCTGGCGGCCTACCTGGACCATGCGATTCCCGCCGCCCAGCGAGCGATGATGCCCCCGCACAACAAGCATGGCGTGGACGGCCCCGAATTGATGGAGCTGATGCGGCAGCAGGCGGTCAATTTCGGCACGCGGATCATCACCGAAGACATCACCTCGGTGGATTTCGCCGGCCGTCCCCTGAAACTGCTCGCCGGCGACGGGCGGACCTATGAAGCACTGGCCGTGATCGTGGCCACCGGCGCCCGGGCGAACTACCTGGGACTGCCCTCCGAAGAGCAATTCAAGAATCGCGGCGTCAGCGCGTGTGCCGTCTGCGACGGGGCTCTGCCCCGCTTCCGCAACAAGCCGCTGGCCGTAATCGGCGGCGGCGATTCGGCCGTCGAGGAAGCCACCTACCTCAGCAAGTTCGCCAGCCGCATCTATCTCGTCCATCGCCGCCATCAGTTGCGGGCGTCGAAGATCATGGTGGAGCGGGTCATGTCCAACCGCAAGATCGAGGTGATGTGGAATCGCGTCGTCGGCGAAGTGTTGGGCAACGACCAGAACGGCGTGACGGGCCTCCGACTCGAAAGCACCGTGGGCGAAGCCCAGGTCGTCCAAGAGATTAGCGGCCTGTTCGTCGCCATCGGGCACACGCCCAACACGGCCTTTCTCGGCGGCCAGCTCCAGTTGCACCCGAACAAGTACGTCAAGTGGACCCGGCCCATGCGGACTCATACCAGCGTGGAGGGCGTGTTTGCCGCCGGCGACGTGGCCGACGATTATTACAAGCAGGCCGTGACCGCCGCCGGCTCCGGTTGCATGGCCGCCCTGGACGCCGAGCGCTGGCTGGCGGAACAAGGGGAAGGATAGAGTTTTCAGTTTTCAGTTTTCAGTTGATGGGGCTCGCTGCGATCAACCAATCCGGAACAGGCAAGAAGTCCTCATGGAAAAACTCACCGTTGCCCAAGCGCGGCAGGCCGAGGCGATCGGCCGCGAGGTCATGCTGCAAGGCTGGGTCCGCACGCGCCGCGACTCGAAGGCCGGCTTCAGCTTTCTGGAACTGAACGACGGCTCCTGTTTCGGCAACATCCAAGTGCTGGCCGAGGCCGCTCTGGAGAACTACGAATCCCAGATCAAGCGGATCACCACCGGATCGAGCGTGACCGTCACCGGGCTGGTCAAGGCCTCGCCCGGCAAGGGCCAGGCCACCGAGGTCCAGGCCCGGAGCATCACGGTCCACGGTTGGGCCGAGGGGGAAAGCTATCCGCTGCAAAAGAAACAGCATTCCTTCGAGTTCCTGCGAACAATCGCCCATCTGCGGCCGCGCACCAACACCTTTGGGGCCGTGGCCCGGGTGCGGAACTGCGTCTGCCGCTCGATCCACGATTTCTTCCAGGAGGCGGGCTTTCTGTACATCCACACGCCGATCATCACGGCGAGCGACTGCGAAGGCGCCGGCGCCATGTTCCGCGTCACCACGCTGGACCTGAAGAAGATCCCCTCGCCTACCGAGGAGCAGGCCGGCCGCGGTTGGCAGGCCGATTTCACCCAGGACTTCTTCGAGCGGCCCACCTTCCTCACCGTCAGCGGCCAACTGGAGGCCGAGATCTTCGCCTGCTCGCTGGGCAAGGTCTACACCTTCGGGCCGACCTTCCGGGCCGAGAACTCCAACACTACCCGGCACCTGGCCGAGTTCTGGATGGTCGAGCCCGAAATGGCCTTCTGCGATCTCGGCGACAACATGGACCTGGCGGAGCGATTCTTGAAGCGGATTTTTCAGGACGTGCTCGAAAAATGTCCCGAAGACATGGAGTTCTTCCGCCAGCGGGTCGACGCCACGGTCATCGAGACGCTCCAGCACATCGTCGGCAGCCAGTTCGTTCGCCTTCCCTACACGGAGGCCGTCGAAATCCTCAAGGCATCCGGCCGGCAGTTCGAGTTCCCCGTCGACTGGGGCCACGACCTGCAGGCCGAGCACGAGCGCTATCTCACCGAGACGCATTTCCGCCGTCCCGTGATTCTGTACGACTATCCGCGTGCGATCAAGCCGTTTTACATGCGCGCGGGCGACGATGGCCGCACGGTCCGCGCCATGGACGTTCTGATGCCCAAGGTGGGCGAGATCATCGGCGGCAGTCAGCGCGAGGAGCGGCTGGACATTCTCCAGCAGCGAATGCAGGAGCAGGGCCTGGATGCGGAAAGCTACTGGTGGTATCTGGATCTGCGTCGCCACGGCACGGTGCCGCACAGCGGCTTTGGCTTGGGGCTGGAGCGGGCGATGTTGTTCATCACCGGCCTGGGCAACATCCGCGACGTGATCCCCTTCCCCCGCGCCCCCGGCTCGGCCGAGTTCTAGCGGTCCTGGCCGTCAGCCCCGGCACCTTTGTTTCGCCTATACTCGTGTCTCTTCCCCCACTTGCGTTGTGACGCACGCCTATCTATGCTGCCAGAAGTGGGAATCCTGTTACAGGGTCAGTTTGGCTTCTGAAAAGGAGGTTTGTCCATGTCGCCAAGTGTATTAAAGGGTATTGGTGTTGGGTGCTTCGTCCTGTGTGCGATCCTGTTGTTCGTGGCATGGGAACGCTACCAGGACAACGCCGGGAAGGTCGAAGCGGCGAACAGGATGATGCAGTCGTCCCCATTCGGCGGCGCGTCCCCGTTCGGCGGTATGATGAAGGAGGTGACGGGAAGCGCCAAGTTGGAGCCGGGTGTGCCAGCCGCAACCACGTACTCGCTGCTCTGCGCGGCGCTTTCCGGCGTCGGTGGCGTGGTCTGCTTGGTTCTCGCACAACGGCGTAACCGGTGACCCGCTGAGCGTCAGCCGGCAAGAGTTACGGGGTGGTAGTCGCCTAATAGGGCGCGATGCGGGTGAAGTACACATTGTTCTTGGGCCATGCGGTCTCGGTGAAAGTCGTCCCAGTAGGAGGAGCTGTGGATGGTATGTTCGCCGAACACCGTC
Source organism: Thermoguttaceae bacterium (assembly GCA_049509675.1). Lineage (GTDB taxonomy): Bacteria > Planctomycetota > Planctomycetia > Pirellulales > Thermoguttaceae > JBEKZQ01. Next base: position 5,594 of record JBEKZQ010000398.1, read on the forward strand.
CGCAAGAGGCGCTCCGCCGGTTCCTCGCTCCGTTTCAGGCGCCGGCCCTCCGCGGTGGCCACGCTCTCGCCGAGATCTCCATCCCCTTGGAGCGCGAGGAGTTGTTGGATCGCAGCGTGCCCGATTTGCAGTACCCGTCCGAAGGTATCTTTCTCCACCGCCTACAACGACTTCCCTTCCCGTGCTGCTCCTCGAATCTCTGCTTCCAGTCGTTCCGCCAGTTCCACCAACGATTTGCCCTTGATTGTTTGCTGGGAATTGACCATGCTCATTGTGCGGCCTCCATGCCAGGGTTATTGAGATGAACCAAGCCTAGCATGACAAAGGGGCCGTTTTTTGTGTAGCTCAATTCCAGCACCTTACCCAACTTGACACAAAAAG
>JBEKZQ010000399.1:0-5921 GCA_049509675.1 Thermoguttaceae bacterium
ACACCATTAGTGGGCGATAGCTGTTCTCCACCGTGGTAGGCCCGGCGGAAACACTGGCAGAGCCAGTGGCACCCAGCCCACGGCGATCAAGAGCAATTCAGAGCATTTGCGAGCATGTGCTTCCATTCGTTGTCGCCCGTTGTGGAATATCCGATTTCGCTCTTGACTCAGGGCGGCCTTTTTCCTATGATCCGCAACGGCGTTGCATGGAAGCAGTTTGGCTTGATCAAGAAGGAGTGACCCATGTGGAACTACCAGGGCGGGAGTTTGTACTTGCCGCGCCTCGCTGCGCCCGGGCCGGCGCGCTTCGCGCCGGGCCGTGCCATCGCGACGGACCTCCAACGCACGTCGCGGCTGAGCCGGCAGATGTTCGCCCGGGCGGATGAGGACTGCTTGCGCTACTTTATCGGCGAAGATGACGAGGTTCCGCCGCGGACGGAGGCCCTGCAAATCTTGGATCTGAGACCTGGGATTTGCGCACCCGTTGGCTGCCGCTTACCGGAGTGACTCCTGGCGCGTGGAACCTTCTTACGCATCTTACCTGCCGATCCTCGGTCTCTTGCTGGGCCTGTTGAGCATCTACGCAGCGTTCCGCTCGGGGCGCAGGTGGCGGTTGGTCGAGGGCCTGCCCGTCTCGAAGACAACCGGCGTTTTCATCGGCCTGGTCGAGCTCGAAGGAACCGCCGAGTGTCCGGCTCCGCTGACGAGCTACCTGACCGCCGCAGCGTGCGTCTGGTATCATTGGAGCGTCGAAGAGGAGTGGTCTCGCACGGTCACCGAGACCTATACCGATAGTAATGGCAAGACGCAGACCCGAACCCGCACCGAAAGCGGCTGGACCACGGTCGCGGAAGGGGGCGAGCAGGTTCCCTTTTATCTACAGGACGACTGCGGCATCATCCTGGTGCATCCGGAGGGGGCCAAGATCGAGCCGAAGCAGGTTCTCAGTCACAACTGCGGTCGATCCGACCCGCTCTATTACGGCAAGGGCCCCGCCGCTGCGATCGGCAACTCCGACCACCGCCGCCGCTTTGTCGAGCGGGCGCTTCCCCATCGTGCAATGCTTTACGTTGTGGGCCAGGCCCGGGAGCGGCAAGACGTCGTGGCGCCGGAGATCGTCCAGGACCGGGGCGCGCCGCTGTTCCTGATCTCCACGCGCTCGAAGGAACAGGTCAGCTCCGGCATGAAGTGGGGCGAGCGCGGCTGGTTCATCTTCGCCTTGATCTTGATCCTGGGCAGCATCGTGGCGCGCGATTTGATCCTCAAGGTCGACTGGCACTCGCATGTGCAGATCTACATCCTGGCGGGGCTGGGGGTCGTCGTCGCCGGCGTTCTGGCCTGGACGTGGATGGTCTTCAACAGCCTGGTCGACTTGCGGCAGCGGGTGCGCCAGGCCTGGTCGCTGGTCGACGTGCAACTCCAGCGGCGTCACGACCTGATCCCGAACCTGGTGGCGAGCGTGCAGGGTTATCGCGATTACGAGCAGAAACTCCAGAGCGAGCTGGCCGCCCTGCGGAGCCAGTTGGGAGCGACGCCACCGGGCGTGGCGGGCCCCGACTTTGGCGCGGTCGCCAAGGTCGTCAACTGCGTGATGGAACGCTACCCCGACCTCAAGGCCAACACGACGTTCACCAGCTTGCAGAAGAACCTGATCGACACGGAACAGCGGATTGCCTTGGCCCGGGGCTATTTCAACGAGATCGCCACGAATTTCAACACGCGGCTGGAGATCATTCCGGAGAAGTTCGTCGCCCCATTGGCGGCGATGAAGCCGCAGCCGCTCATGGCGGCAAACGATTTCGAGCGCGCAGCGGTGACGGTGACGCTGTAAATGCTTGCAGGTCGTCGCTGGCGGCCGGACGACGTTCCGCCGCGACCGCGCAGTTTGCCGCGGAAGCGGTTCGATGTCCGTTGCTGAACCATGCCGCCCTACTCTCGACACTAGCCCTCTCCCGCCAGGGGAGAGGGGACCGGTCTCGTTCTACTGCTTCACTCTCTTCAACACCGACTGGCGGTCGAAATTGCCGGGCTGCGGCTTGTCCTGATTGGCTTCGAGTTCTTCCAGGGTCGGGGTCTTTGAGGCCACGCCGCCGGCAGGCACTTCCAGGCCGGCCGTCCAGACGATGCCGTTCAAGACCACCGTGCGGAAGCTGTCGCAGGCCCAATTCCAATGCCAATGGCCGCCGGTGAAGCCGAAGCCGCGGCCGCCGTCCGGCCGCTCATAGACCCATGCCATGTGTTCCGGCATGCCCATGCGGGCGCGGACGTGGGGGTTCGCCCCGTGCGCGTCGTTGCCCTCGCGGCGCGTGCTGTCGGGCGGTATGGCCGTGAGGATCGGGGTGACCCCTTTCATGTCGTCCGCGAAGCGCATGTGATAGTACCACTCGTCCTCGATGGCGAAAGGCCGCACGCCGTTGGCCACCGGGTGACGGGGCAATTGCTGATAGACCGCCTTCCACTCCGGGTTGACCGACCAGAAGGTCTCGAAGTAGCCGCCGATCCAACTCTTGAACTGATCGCCCGGCTTGCCCGTGGGGATCTCGACGGCATAGTGGATGCAGGCCAGGCCCACGCCTTTCTGCATGAGTTTCGCGATTTCGTCCAGGTGCGGCATGATCGGGTGGCCGCCGCCGCCGTCGGAGTAAATGACGATCGTGGCCGCGTCGGCCAACACGTCGGCATTGGGCCAACCCTTGTTGTCGCAAACCACCGTGGTCACGTTTGGCATGCCTTCCTTGAGGCACTTGGCCAGCAATAGGCAACCGGCGCGGTGCTCGTGCTGGGCGTAACCGTGGCTCGGCGGCCCGGGGATGAAGACGATCTTCTTCGGCCCGGCGGGAGCTTGCGTTGCCGCGCCCTGCTTGGGGAACAGCTTCAGACGCACGTTGCGGAACTGCACCTTCATGGGCGGGCCGGCGTGGATCTGCAAGGCGATGATGCCGTCCTTGCGGGCCATCGTGTCCTCGTCGGTCAGCTCGCACATCAACTGCCCGTTGATCTTCTCGCTAATGTGGTTGCCGCGGGCGATGATGTCGTACTCGTTCCACTCGTGGTGCTTGATGACCTTGGCGAGTTGGCCGCTATCGCCGAACTGTTGGACCACCTTGGGCCGGTGGTCAGCGCCGATCAACGTCTTTTGGCCGCGTTGGGCCAGGCCGCCGCGGTAATTCTCGCCGTAGATCGTGCCCGTGTACTGGTCCTCGCTGTCCATGTCGGGCTGGTAGCCGCTGACCTGCCACTTGCGCGGGCCTTCCCAACTGCGGATCTGGATGCCCGAGTTGGCGAAGCCCGGATTGGGCATGCGGAACTCGGCCTTGATCTCGAAATCGGCGGGCTGGCCGCCGCGCCATATAAGGAACGTGTTGGCCGGGGCCGGGTTTTCCTTGGTGGTCTCGCCGGTGATGGCGCCGTCCTGGACGCTCCAGAAGCGGGAATCGCCGTCCCAGCCGGCGAGCGTCTTGCCGTCGAAGATCGGTTTGAACCCTTCCTCGGCCGCCGCCTGCCGCGCCGCCGGCAACAACAGGCAAAGCATCGAACCTAGAGCGAACAGTGCCAGACGTTTCATTGCTGCTTCTCCTACATGGGTGAACAGGTCCTGGGTTAATTACGGTTCTTCAAAGCGGCCGTGATGGCCGCGGCGGCCTGGTCGGCCACGAAGCGGTTCCCGGCCGCCGTGAGATGCACGCCGTCGACGGTCAAGATGCCGGATTGCTGGTTGTGTTTGTTGTGTTCCTTGAGATACCCGGCAAAAGCGGCGTGCAGATCGCACAGCGGCGTGCCCGTGTCGGCGGCCACCTTGCGGCTGATGGCCGCGTAGTCGTCGAGCATTTTGTCCAACTGGTTGCTGCCGTCGGTTTTTTCGCCGATCACGCTGGGCGTGGCCAGTACGACCAGGCCGCCGCCGTGGCGGATCCGCGCGATCAGGTCGCGCAGGCCGGCTTCGTACTCGGCCTTGGGCGTGCCGTGGCCGCTCAGGCTGTGCCACACGTCGTTGATGCCGATGTAGATGAACACCACCGTGGGTTTGTGCGCAAGCACATCCCGCTCCAACCGCTTCTGGAGGTCCGGCACGCGGTTGCCGCTGATGCCGGCGTAAACGATCTTCACGCCCAACTCGGGATGGTGTTTGCTGATGGCTTCGTCGACGAGGCGGCAGTAGCCGCCCGGCCCGGCGCCGCCCTGCGTGATCGAGTCGCCCAGAAAGGCGATCTTCTCTCCGCGGTGCAAGGGCACATTCTTGGCCGCCAATTGATCCAGCCCGGCGGAATCCTTGGGGGCTTCGGCACAACATGGCATGGCCATTATGCCAACGGCCCAGGCAAGCACGACAGTCAGTCCGATCCAGTGGGTTCCCGAGATGCGCATGGTCGTTCTCCTTGAGGTGGGACAGGCAGGGGAGTACAGGCAGTGGCGCCCAGTATAGCATGGCCGGCGCGGCACCGCAAACCAAATGAAGTTGCGCTAATTAAGGAGGCAACGTCGCGATTCGTCGCGGACCGGTCCCCTCTCCCCTGGCGGGAGAGGGGAGAAAGAATGCCAGCCTCGCGGAATCACGCTGGGTCAATTACAATAGACGCAACACGGAGGAACGCCGATGCGTCTGACGCTTCACCCCTTTCAACTCCGTTTGCGCCGTCCGTTCACCATATCGCGCGGTGCCACGGTTGTGCAGCCGACACTCGTGGTCGAGTTGGAAGAGGACGGGTTTCACGGCTACGGCGAAGCGCCTGATACGCCCTACTACGGCGCCAGCGTGGCCGGCATGGCGGCGGCCATCGAACAACTGCGGCCGCAAATCGAGACGGCCTCCGCCGCCGACCCCGAGGAGCTATGGGAAAAGCTGTGCGGCCCTTCCGGGTTGCTGTTTGCCCAAGCGGCCTTGGACGCGGCCTGCTGGGATCTGTGGGGCAAACGCCACGCTTTCCCGCTGTGGAAGCTCTGGGGGCTGACCCTCGATCACCTCCCCCCCAGCGATTACACGATCGTTATCGATACCATAGACCGAATGCTGCAGACTCTGGACGAGGTCCCCGGGTTCCCCGTCTACAAGATCAAGCTGGGCACGCCGCACGACCTGGAGATCGTGCGGGCGGTGCGGCGGCGGACCGACGCCGCCTTGCGCGTGGATGCCAACTGCGCCTGGAGCGCGGAGGAAACGATCGCCAACTCGCACGCCCTGGCCGAACTGGGCGTGCAGTTCATCGAGCAGCCGCTGCCGGCCGACCGCTGGGTCGAGATGCAGCACGTCGCCGGCCGCTCGGCCTTGCCGCTGGTGGCCGACGAAAGTTGCCGGTCGGTTGCCGACGTCGATCGCTGCGCCGGCTGCTTTCAGGGCATCAACGTCAAGCTGTCGAAGTGCGGCGGACTGACGCCCGCACGGCGGATGATCGCCCGGGCCAGGCAGTTGGGGTTGCAAGTGATGATCGGCTGCTTCACGGAATCGACGGTGAGCATCTCGGCCGCCGCCCAGTTGTTGCCGTTGGCGGACTACGCCGATTTGGACGGGGCGCTGTTGCTGGCCGACGACGTTGCCGACGGCGTGCGGATCGATCGCGGCCGGGCTGTCTTCCCTGAGCAAAACGGTTGCGGCGTGACGCTGTGGGCCGGAAAAGGCCACCGGTAGTTGGTTGCCTCTGCCCTTGCGGAAACGACAAACCTTCGTTCGGTGGCCAGTGCGGCAACGTTCTCAGGCCGCTTCAGCGGTCTTTCCGCCAAAGGCGGTAATAGGCCCGCCGTTCACGTTCGGGTCTTGGGGCCGCTCTCGATTGTCCGTGCCCGAGCGGTCAGCCGCGTTTACGCCTTGTTGTTCTACACAAATACGGCCTCGGCTTCGGCCTCTGGGCCGAACACCTGCCAACAAAGGGTGATGTCGTGCAAGCGTTGAAGTCCCAGCCAGACCGTCTGCGGCCCAGGCTCGTCTT